>CAIKZE010000098.1 GCA_903831825.1 uncultured Lentisphaeria bacterium
GCCATCCAGTCTTAAGGAAAATCCCCGCTGCGGATCATCGATCTGCGGCGAAGATATTCCAATGTCCAGCAATACCGCATCAGCTGAAACCCACCCAGCCTCAGCTGAAAGGTCTGCCAGATCACTGAATTTACCTCTTACAAGGCGGACACGGCCGGCGGCGAATGCGAGTTTTTCCCCGGCCCTCTTAAGGGCATCGCCATCGCGGTCTATCCCCAACAGTTCTGCCTGCCGGTTTTTCTCTAATATCAAACAACTATGGCCGCCGCTGCCGAGCGTGGCATCGATCACCCGCATCGGTCTGTCGTCTTCGACTGCCAAATATTCAAGCACTTCACGGTATAGCACCGGAACGTGTCTGAATCCATCACTTGCAGCTTTAAACTGTTCGCTGCTCATTTAGCCTTTCTTGCCGCCGCCGAGATTTTCCAGCAACCGCATTAAATCGCTTCCGTTCTCGCCTATCATCTTCTGGAATTCATCCAGATAAGCATCATCGTTAGCCGGCTCCTTGTTCCATAACTGCGGAGCACACAACTTGACATGGGTGAAAGCTCCGACCATTTTGATCTGCTCGGTAATGCCGACCTGGTCAAGCAGTTCGCGGTCAATCTTAATCCTGCCCTGTTTGTCGCAGCGGCAGTCCCTCACTCTTGACCCGATATGGGCCAAAGCTTCCTGGGCGCTGCGGCTCGCAAATGCGGCTTTCCGCGCTGCCGCGAGAAAGTCCCTGAATGATTCAAAAGGCAATAACAACAGGTCCTTCTCTCTGCCGGGAAAAAGAATAAGCCGGGTCTCGCCGTCTTTCCTGCGCCATTCGCTGGGAATGGAAACACGGCACTGGGAATCCAGAGAATGCTCGTACTCTCCGCAGAAGAATAATTCTTCCATCTCTATCCTCGCGTCTGCTGTATTCACCTTTTCGACCCTTTTTATCCCTATCTATTCCTAAATTAGGATAAATCCATCCTTTTGCAAGCGAAATTCAAAAAAAAGTTGATTTTTTTATCAAATTCTTTTTTGAGCGGAAATAAAGTCATAATTTTAAGGGAATGGCGGTAATATTTCCGGAGATAATCAGATAATCCGAACAAAAATTATCGGAATACTCGAAGAAATACTTCCCTTTTCATAAGTGGAGCGACGCTGTATCTCGTTCTCCGTCATGTCCGGTTTTCCGCGATAACAGAGGATTTCAGATTGAATTATACAACAGATTCGATATATAATAATCAGGAAGATGCAAATGAAATGAGAATA
The DNA here is from genome assembly GCA_903831825.1 of uncultured Lentisphaeria bacterium. Classification (GTDB taxonomy): domain Bacteria; phylum Verrucomicrobiota; class Lentisphaeria; order Victivallales; family Victivallaceae; genus CAIPAT01. Next base: position 1,261 of record CAIKZE010000098.1, read on the forward strand.
AAGAAACGCAGATTGAAATAGACGGCGTATCAATCAATGTAACCGGACGCAATGGCAAGCAAGTCAATGTCAGCCCTTGCGGAGTCCATGTTAAAAATAACGATTCTGAAGTAAAAGTGAGTTGGGCCGGCATAAAGATTCTGAACGATAAGACCAATCTTAACATCAGTGTTTTGAAACCATTGATCGGTTGCGGAGTTGCGGTTCTGATTTTTGCCGCACTCCTCACCGTCGTAGTCACCGCAATTGTCAAATTAATGCTTTGAAAAGTTCAGTATAGCTTGATTGCTGGCATTGAAAATTCCTCAAGTTTCCAGCTTGACAAGCAAGCATGGAAGCTTGCAATACTCTTTAGCAACTCGAAAATCAGACCAGGCTATCCGGTGAAAATTCAACCGGTTATTTTTTTCTGTTAACCTTTTCTCTGTAATAGTCAATGGCTTCATATTGGAGACATTCCATTTTTTCTCCGTCTTTGAGCGCCAGCAGAATTTTTTTATTTCCTATGGCTGGTTCGTAGTCAGGATCTATTGCCAGCGCATGGTCAAAGGCAGATAAAGCTTCCTGTTTTTTCCCCAGTAAAGCATAGCATAATCCGAGATTGCCATGAGATTGCACATGATTTTTTTCAAAGCCCAATACTTTATTGAATCCTTTTATCGCTTTTTCATAGTCACGGGCATTCATGGATGCGAATGCCTGAGCAAATACATCCGACGACCGAATGTAATCGCTTAAAGCAAGACCGGTACTCTTACAAATTATGCCTTCAAGTTCGCGAATCCGTTCTCTGGCGGTGATTACAACATCTTCATCTTTATTGCCAAATTCTATCACTTTTTGAAATGACTTTGCGGCATTTCCGATGTCCGCCAGGCGTATATAGGACATTCCTCTATTAAGCCATGCTTCCAGACAATATGGGAATATTTCAACGCTCTTGTCAAAATAGATAATTGAATCCGCAAAGTTGCCTTTCATTGCCTGCACTGTTCCCATGGCATATTGAACGGTATAAATGTCAGGGTGCTTATCCAACAGGTCTTTTGTCAGCTTTTCAGCTTTTGCGATTTTGCCTTTTTCCACTAATTCCAATGCTTCATCAACCGCTTTATCCACCTCGGGGTCGATTCTGGCGATAAAACCTTTCGACCCGGCGTTTTTCACTTTTTCAACAGCATATTTTTCTGACTGAACATAATGAAAACAACCGCCGCAATCCGGACTCCTCGTTTCAGCGCAACAGCGGGAGCAAATTTTAGCTTCTTCTTTAAGTTTACACTCGCGTCTGCCTTTGTCCTTTGAGCAAATTGAACATTTTTCTTTCATAATTGCGCCTTAAATTTGTGCCGGTTATGTCATCGGCATTCGGTCTTTCAAACTTTATTTATTCTGAACTTTCTCATTGCGCCGGCTGATTATTTCTGCATATAACTTTGCCTCGCATCTGCATCACTCTGAATTCTTCACGGATTCAGGCTAAGATTGCAGATTGATTACAGTAAAAAACCCCGTCCAAAGGGCGGGGCATTGCTTATAGCTCCCCATAGGGGAGCAGCGATAGCACAGACTTGCGGATCATGGCGTAATTCAGACCAATCGCGCCAACTCAATAACAGAGGAACCAGAAATGACAAATTA
>CAIKZE010000099.1 GCA_903831825.1 uncultured Lentisphaeria bacterium
TAAAATCTTCAATCTCCTGAATTGCTTTCGAAATATTCTTTCTCTGTTCATAAAAGGTATCCTTTGTGGTTGCCTTACCCAAAGCAAGCTGAACCATAAGCTCATCCAGTTTCCCTTTTAACTCAATAGCTTTGGCATTGCCTTCATTCAGTTTTATCTTGAAGTCCGCAATAATCTTATTGAAACTATTTTTTGTTTCTTCATATTTATCCACGGCTTCCGCTTTGCCAAGTGCAATTTGCAAACGAAATTCTTCTAATTCAGTAACTGCCTTTTCTAATCCCTCAATCACACTATCTGTAATTGATTTTGTTGTAGTTTCCATTTTCTTAATTTTTTAATCCGCGATTATTCAATAGGTTAAAAAAAACATACTGAAAGGTAGTCCAACCTTATCTTTGCGAGCAAACTAAAACCAACCAAAAAGGTGAAAGAAATACAGATAGAATTTACAGACAGAAAAGTAACCGCATGGGGCGGGATGAAACTAATGAAAGATATGTTGGAAGATAGCGGCATAAAAGAGTTTATGGTTAATTTAGATTTGCCTCAAAAGGGCTCCAATCGAAGCTATGAAGCAATACAAATCATAGAATGTTTTTGGACAAGCATCTGGATAGGTGCAGGAAGATTCAGTCATTCCGCGTATTTGCGCTACGATAAAGTGCTGCAGGAAATATTCGGCTGGAAACAGGCACCTTCTCAAAGTACATACAGCAGGTTCTTTCAAAAGTTCAGCTGGAAAAGAAATACCGAAGTATTTGTACCCACCCAACAATGGTTTGTGGATAATTTACAAATAAAAAACATCACCATAGATTTTGACAGTACCGTAATGACACGCTATGGAGAACAAGAAGGCAGCAAAGTTGGCTACAATGCAACCAAACCAGGCAGAGCATCTCATCATCCATTAATGGCATTTATAGCAGAAACACGAATGGTAGCCAATGCTTGGCTTCGCCCGGGAAACACATCGGCACTGAGTAATTGTAACGGATTTATTGACGAAACATTTGAGATACTAAAAAACAAAACAGTAGGATTAATAAGAGCTGACAGCGGGTTTTATTCCAATGATTTTTTGAATTACCTGGAAGATAAACAAAACCCAATCAATTATATCATAGCCGTAAAAATGTATCCCACATTAAAACAAGAACTACGTAAATTGCAAGGGTGGATAAAACTAAAAAATGGAATGGAAATAGCGGAGTTTGAATACCAATCGCACGACTGGAAAAAGCCAAGAAGAATGGTTGCGGTAAGAAAAGACATAGAAGTGTTACCCAAAGCAACAGGCAAACTTTTACTCTTTGATGAACCCGTGGGTAAATACCGATACAGTTTATATGTAACAAATCTAAACCTGCCGGCAGAACAAATTTGGCTTAGTTATAAAGACAGAGCAGATGCCGAAAACAGAATCAAAGAACTCAAATACGATTTTGGATTAGATCGTTTTTGTATGGATAAATTTTGGGCAACAGAAGCTGCTTTTAGAACCATAATGATTGCATATAACTTGATGAGTTTGTTCCGACAAATGGTATTGAAATCAAAGACTCAAGCCACTTTGAGTACGCTTCGTTTTAAATGCTTTGCATTAGGAAGTTGGATTAGTAAACATGCTGGCAAAACCACTCTAAATATATCTGCTATTGGTGAAAAAAGAAAATGGTTGGATGGACTTTTTGATACCGTCAGGAAAAATGACAAGGCTTTTTATTTCTCTAATGCATAATGTGGGTTAATATATAATAATCCGAAACTTATGTATAATAATGGCGGCATAATTACCTGTTAATTTCATATTTTTATACGTAATTATGTTTTTATGAGTTTTTGTAATGGTTTCAGGAGTTTAGGAAGTGAGAAAATGTATGTTTTTCACTTGAAAAGGAGAAATGAAGGGGTGTTTCTAGGAGTTGTACGTAGAAATGTGAGGGAAATTTTTTTGTGGGGGAGTAGGGAGGGTGGGGATTGTGATTTGAGGAGGGGAAAATGTTACCTTATATATAAGATATGAAAATAATTGTTCGGACAGCTTTTTCATAAATTAAGAGATGTCGTTTAATTGATAGTTCAAATGAATATAATACTACTTTTGAGGCATAAAATTGAATAAA
>CAIKZE010000100.1 GCA_903831825.1 uncultured Lentisphaeria bacterium
GGAATTAACGGTTCCACGCGACCCCAAAACGCATCAGAAACTTCCCATGATTTGATCTTTGCCATTATGTACTTCCTTTTAGAAGAATAAAATGACACAAATTTTTAATATTTCAACTGTTATTTACGGATAAGCTCTAAGATAAACTGTTATGGAAGCTTCGTGGCCAATTGGAGTCGGGATCCGCGCAACGATGAAGATTTCGAGGCCAGCCGACAAGAACTGTTGACTGCGCTTCCCAGAATGGCTAAACTCGGAACCAAACTGATCCGCGGTATGAGTTTTAAGGTACCAGCCGACGTCCAGCCGGATTCGCCGGAGCTGGAAGCGGTGATCTTCCGCAAGGTCAATGAATTGGTCAAAATATGCGAAGAGGCCGGAGTGATCTACGGACACGAAAACTGTATGAATTACGGAGGCATGTCCTATGTCCACACACTGCGCCTGCTGGATAATGTAAAATCATCGAATTTCCGGCTGGTCTTTGATACCGGCAATCCGGTCTTCACCTTCCGCCGCATGGGAACACCTCCCTATCCATTGCAGTCGGCATGGGAGTTTTACAAACAGGTGCGCGAATTTATCGAGTATGTACATATCAAGGACGGCACTTCCATAATCAATGCCGAAGGCAATGTTCAGACAACTTTCACGTTCGCCGGCGATGGCTGTGGAGACGTGCGCCCGATCGTCAAAGATTTGCTGGCGACGGGCTACGATGGCGGATTCTCAATAGAGCCGCATCTGGCAACGATCTTTCACGAAAAAGATGACCAGAACGACGATGCAATCAAGGGGCAGCGTAAATTTGAAACCTACGTCGAATATGGACGGAGATTTGAAAAACTGCTGCAAGAATGTAACTGGCAGTTTTAAGTTACGCCACGTCTTGTTTGTATAGGTATTGCTGAAATTCAATGAACAGTTTGCTGATGTTGGCAGCGTTGCCCAGGATGGCTTTCGCATCTTCCAGCGATTGATATTTGTTTGTCAGCAGGATTGGCAGTTTATCCTGGTCTAAATATTACAATGAACAAATCTTGCCCGGATTTAAGATGTTTTTCGGGTCGAACGCCGCCTTGACGCCGCGAGCCAGCCCGATAATATCCTCGCCGAGCGAAGCGGCCAGAAAGCCTTTTTTCGCGAAGCCGATGCCGTGTTCGCCGGAAACCTGTCCGCCGAGTTCACGAGCCCGCCCGTACATTTCATTGAACACCTGATTAAGGGTGCGTTTCCAGTCTTCTTCCCCGAGCTGGTCGCGCAGAGCGTAGATATGGAGGTTGCCATCGCCGGCATGGCCAAAACTGCGGATCCGGATATGATATTTTCCCTGGAGCGAAGATGCGAATTTGATGAATTCCGCCACGCAGCGGCGGGGGACCACGACGTCGCATTCATCCATGCCGGTAGTGGAAGCCTTGATTGCCTCAAGGAAAGCGCCGCGCGCAGCCCAGATTGACTCGTTGCGTTCCTGGGTGTTGGAAATGAACACGTCGAGAGCCCCGGCATTCAGGCAAGTTTGAGCAGCATCGTGATAAGCCAGGTCGATTTCCTCCCGGCTGGCGCCGTCAAAGGTAAGCAACAGATAAGCGTCGGAAGAGTTGTCCGGGAACTTGCGACCGAGGAACTCTTCCGCCGCCAGAATCACTTCACGCTGCATGAATTCCACCGCCGTGGGAATGGAACGGGAGTTGATGATCTTCGGCACGGCTTCAATCGCGGAGGAAAGGTCAGGGAACGGCACCAGCAGACTGAGCTTGAATTTCGGCAACGGCAGCAGGCGCAGAACGGCTTTTGTCACCACCGCCAAAGTACCTTCCGAACCGACGATCATATCTTTAAAGCTGTAGCCGGAACTGTTCTTGACAACTTTGCCGCCGAACTCGACAATTCGTCCGTCCGCCAGCACGACTTCCAGACCGCGCACATAGTCGCGGGTAACTCCGTACTTGACGGCGCGCATGCCTCCGGCGTTAGTGTTGATATTGCCGCCGATCGTCGCGGTCTTTTCGCCGGGATCGGGCGGATAAAACAGGCCGCGGTCCTCCACAAACTTGGAGATTTCCAGCAGCAGTACGCCGGGTTCCAGCGTCAGCGTGAGATTGTCTTCGTCCAATTCCAGTATCCGGTTCATGCCGCTCATGTCCAGCATGATGCCGCCGAAAACCGGCACGGAACCGCCGACCAGACCGGTACCCTGTCCGCGCGGCGTAACCGGGATATTCTGTTCAAAGGCATATTTCATGACGGCGGAAACTTCCGCTGCCGACTGCGGTTTGATCAGCACGTCGGGGCGGCAGTGAATACCGGCGAGTTCGTCATGGCAGTAATCATCATTGACGTCCTTCCCGGCAATAACGCGTCCCGCGCCGCAAACCGAGCGCAGATAATCAATATCAACAACAGTGAGTTTTTTATATTGGCTGTTCATCATGCCTTTCCTCCGCAAGCCTGTAAGCAGTCGGCAATATTGCCATGTCCGGTTGCTTTATAATCTCTGATTTTGTCGATGAGCGCAGGAATAATCTGGTAGATGTCGCCGGCGATTCCGATATGCGCGGTCTTGAAGATCGGCGCTGCTTCATCTTTATTGATCGCGACAATAAGCTCGGAATTGTTCATTCCTGCAACAAACTGGATAGCTCCGGAAACCCCGCAGGTAATGATGAGTTTAGGCTTGACCGTTCTGCCGCTCAGTCCGATCTGCTGTTTGGGGTCGGCCCAGCCGGCTTCGATCAGCGAACGGGTGGCGGCCACCCGTCCGTCAAGCGCGGCAGCCAATTCCCCGAGCATAGCCATGTCTTCCTGTTTTTTAAGGCCGCGACCGGCGACCACGATGACTTCGGCTTCCTCGATCCCGACTTCACGACGCTTAGGTTTCACTTCAAGCACATTAATCGCGGAAGCAAGTTTTGCCGCCTCAATGCCACAGATAGTTATACGGCCTTTCGGCGCGGCAACTTTTTCAGGCGCGGAAAAAATCTTATAGCGGACAGTCGCAAACTGCGGCCGGTGATGCGGAGTATTGATATGCGCCATAATATTGCCGCCGTAAGCAGGGCGAATCTGGTCCAGATCGGTATTCGGGCGGATGTCCAGCATGGTGCAGTCCGCCGTAAGGCCGGTGCGAAATCTGGCCGCCACCCGCGGCGCCAGCGAACGGCCGATGGACGTGCCGCCCACCAACACCACAGACGGTTTAACCTTATTGATGAAATCCTCAAAGACCGCGCTGTACGGTTCAATACGGAAATGTTCCAGTTCCGGCAGGTCGTACACACAAACCTCGTCCGGCCCGTATTCCAGGATGCCGGGCGCGGCGGCGGTAACGTTGTGTCCGGCCAGCAGACAGTAGACCGGCTGCTTGATTTTGGCGGCCAGTTCAGTCGCTTTGCCAAGCAATTCCCCGGTTACCGGGTGGATTTGTCCTCCGGTCTGGTCGGCGAAAACCGCAATTCCGCGCCACAGGGATTTATCAACACTCGGACGAACGTCTTCGACATATTCAAAAACACCTTGCGGGCCGTTTTTTATGCACAAACGGCACATTCTGCAACCGGAGTTTATGGACAGGACACCGCCGATACACTCAATGGCGTCAAAGGGGCATAATGCGACCAGGCTTTGCGGGTCTTCAGCTTTCGTTTGATGTATAACAATCTGCGGCATAGTTCACCTCGCCTGCTGGAGAAATTTTTTATCTTTGAGCATCTGGAACAGCCGTCCGGCAAGGTCGCAGGAACTGCCTTTCCACATATCACGTCCGGAATGAGACTCCGGCGGGAAAATCCGTTTGACTTGAGTCGGCGAACCATTCAGTCCGTAGTGCATTTCATTCCGGTCATCAAAGTCTTTCAGAGACAGCCATTCAATTTTGCGGTCAGCGGTAGCCAGCTTCAATTTGAACGATGGCAGTCGCGGTTCGAAAATGCCTTTTTCAACCGTGATCAGGCAGGGAAACTGAATGGCGGCAGTCTCAATATGCATCGGCAGATCAAGATCAACCGTAATGGACTCAGCTTCCACTTTCAACACGCGGCAAACATTAGTTACATGGGGGATTCCCAGAAATTCGGCAAGTTCGGCTCCGACCTGGGCAGTATCGCCGTCAGTAGTCTGTTTGCCGCAGATGATCAGGTCGTAATTTCCGGCTTTGCGGAGCCCCTGGGAGAGCGTATAGGAAGTCGCCAGCACATCCGCGCCGCCGAATTTGCGGTCGGAAAGAATGATTCCGCGGTCGACCCCCATCATAAACGCTTCCCGGACAATCGCTTCACATTGCGGCGGCCCCATGGTAATAACATCGACCACAGCGCCGTAATCCTGTTTGAAGCGCAACGCTGTTTCCATCGCGTAAAGGTCGTAGGGGTTCATCTTGGATTCAACCCCGTCACGTTTCAACACGCCGGTTTTCTCGTCAATTTCGACCTGTGCGGTGCCGGGTACCTGTTTGATGCATACAGCTATTTTCATTTTATTCCCGTAAACGATTATTTAACTTGGTTTAATACTGTCAACAATGACCGAAACTCCGTCAGGAATCACTGCAACTCTGGCGGCGGCCCCGGCCAGTTCAAACGCGCGCCGCATGGCTTGTTCCAGCGTAAAGGCATGCTCCATATGCATCGCCTTGATAATGCCGGGAGCACAGTCCGCGGTAACCATGATGACCTTATTGCGGGCCAGAATCCGGGCCAGTATCTGGAATTCCCATTGGTCAGGAACCGTCTCATTCATCGGAACTTCGGCAACCTGCTTAAGAATCTGCATGGGACAGGCCGCATTCGCCATGTTTTCATAAAACGATTCGCCGCCGTGACCGTCAGCACATGCGGCCACCATGACAATGACGCCGCCGGGGCGGCAGACCGCCTCACCCGCAGTCATGCCTTTAACCGCCTGATAAATATTCTGGTCAAGCGGATAACCGCCGTTGCCGGTAACGACTATATCCGCCAACTCAGGAACCGTTACTTTACACAATGATGCCAGAAAACCGCAACCGGTTTCGTGCGCCTGAACAGCATGGCCGGCAAAGGCCTTGATGATGCGCTTATCATGATCCAGCACCACGTTGACAATAAATGCCAGACCGGCTTTTTCGGCGGCGACCAGCATGTCGCGATGAATCGGATTATTTTCAAGGTTTCCGGCTCGCGCAAAAGGGCTCCGGATGAATTCAGCGCAGTGGTTGGCCAGGACGGTTTCCACGGACGCGATGCCGGGCAGCACACTTTTGCGTCCACCTGAAAAACCGGCAAAAAAATGCGGCTCGATAAACCCTTCCGCCACCAGCAAATCGCATTCCACCGCCAGTCGGTTGATAATAAGTTCGCCGCCTGAAGGCAGTCTTCCCAGACTGACCAGACTTGATTGATCGCGGGAGTCGTGAACCACAATCTTTTCTTCCGCCACAATCTTTTCCCCGTATTTTTCAATCAGTTCGGCATGAGTAGTGGCACGGTGAAAACCGGTAGCAACCAGGATGGTAATGTCAATATCCGGGGCTCCGCGGCGAAGGCGCTCAAGTATTTGCGGCATGATAATCCGGCTGGGTACAGGACGGGTATGATCGCTGGAGATCACGACCGCCGACTTTCTGCCGGCAGCCAGAACTTCGAGGCGCGGTGATTTAATCGGCGAATCCAGCGCGGCGGCAACATTTTCATGCTGGCTGTTTTTTGCCTCCGGCTGACTGGAATCAAATATTCCAATAAGATTTTTATCCGGAATCACTGTTTCCAGATAAGTGCGGCCATAAGGTATTTTAATTGTTTTCAAAATATCACCATTTGGTATACTGGTACTACCAGTTGCTGTGGATAATATAAAATCACTTGCGCAAATTGTCAAGGATGAAATCGAAATGACTCTGAACCGCAGCGGCGGCAGCTTCAACTTTTTTATGGACTATTGCGTCACAAAGTTCCTGATGAAGTCTCATTAACGTCTGGTTATTGCTGAAAGATGTCATGATATACTTTCTGCCTTCCCTGACCGCCTGTTCAAAAATTCGTGAAATGGCATGCAGAAAACCGGACAGCAGCGTGTTGCCGGAAAATTCAGCGATCAACAGGTGAAATTGTTTATCAAGTTCAATGCTGCGGGCTTCGTCGCCAGTTTGTTTAAGTTCATCTATCAGAGACGATAATTTTGCCGCTTTCGGCTTGGTTATCCTTTTTGCGGCCAGCGATGCGGCTTCCACTTCGAGCGACCGGCGTAATTCGAGCAGGTCTGTAAACTTGCCGCTGGTAAGTTTGAACATAATTGAAAGCGGTTCAAAAAGACAGTCAATTTTTCCGGCAGCAATAAAGTTTCCGCCGCCCTGCCGCGATTCAACAATACCGAGAATTTCCAGCGTCCGGATTGCCTCGCGAACCGAGTTCCGGCTGACGGCAAACTGTTCAGCCATAGTTCGCTCGGACGGCAGGCGGTCGCCGCTGTTGAGTTGACCATCCAGAATCATTTCCTGAATCTGCTCAACCACATGTTGATAGATGCGTTTATTTTGTACTGGTATGAACATGCGATAAATCATACTTCCCGTCAATAACGCGATATCGACGTTGAAATTGTTATTTTATGAATTTATGTTTCAATTCTATAATAAAATAGCTCCAATCGTTAAAAAATGAATAATAAAAGATTTTTTTTGCCGGAAATCACGAATTACAAAATTTTGCATGAATAGAGGAATTACCCGTCCGCGATTAGCATTGATCGGATATTCCTATAGTATTAGTGCGATTAGGAAATTTACTTCTTGACAAACCCGCTCTTGAAATCTATACTATCCGCTTACTGGACCATAGTTAGGACGCTGAGACGGTTTTTGCTAAAAAACCATTATTAAAGAATTATTTCCTATTGAATTTCAGATTAATAAAATAGTAATGCGGGAGACGGAAACAAATGAATATTTTGGTTATCGGCAGCGGCGGCAGAGAACATATTCTCTGCTGGAAACTCAGGCAAAGCAGGATGGTGAAGAAAATTTACTGCGCTCCCGGCAATGCCGGAATCGCGCGGGAGGCGGAATGCATTGACATTCCTGTGTCAAAACTTGAGCAACTGGCTGATTTCGCTGTGAAAAACGCCATTGATTTTACGGTCGTCGGGCCGGAAGCTCCGCTGTGCGACGGGCTGGTGGATGTGTTTAAAGCTCGCGGACTGAAGGTGTTCGGACCTGACAAGATTGCCGCGCAGCTTGAAGGCAGCAAGACTTTTGCTAAAGATTTTATGCGCAAATATAATATTCCCACGGCTGACGCCGGTACTTTCTGCAATGCCGGCGAGGCAAATGAATTTGTCAACCGTAAATTCCGTGAAGGCGTCAAAGGCATTGTCATCAAGGCGGACGGACTGGCTGCCGGGAAGGGCGTATTGGTCGCTTACGACGCGAAAAGCGCAACGGACTTTGTGGATTCATGTTTCGAAGGCGCATTCGGTTCCGCCGGCAATAGAGTGCTGGTGGAAGAATGCCTTTTCGGCGAAGAGGCGTCGATCCTGGCGTTGTGCGACGGCAAGACTATTGTTCCGCTGGTTTCTTCCCAAGATCACAAACGTGCCCTGGACGGCGATCTGGGACCGAATACCGGCGGCATGGGCGCTTATTCGCCGGCCCCGGTGGTGGATGAGAAGATGACGGCGATCATCAAGCGGGATATTCTTGATAACTTTCTGCGCGGCGTACAGCAGGAAAAACTCTATTTCCGCGGAATTATTTTTGTCGGCATCATGGTTACGGCGGACGGTCCGAAAGTGCTTGAATTCAACGTGCGGTTCGGCGATCCGGAAGTTCAGGCGGTGCTGCGCCGGCTGGACAGTGATCTGCTTGATGTGATGCTGAAAACTGCTGACGGCAGGCTTGCCGAAGCGGAGATGAAATGGTCTGACGATCATTCCGTATGCGTGGTAATGGCTTCCGGCGGTTATCCCGACGCTTACGAAAAAGGTTTTGAAATAACCGGCCTTGATGATGCTGCGGCCACCGGGGCCGTCGTCTTCCATGCGGGAACCGCGCTAAAGGACGGCAAGATCGTCAATGCCGGCGGTCGCGTGCTTGGCGTGACCGCTCGCGGACGCTCTATCCGCGAAGCAATTCAGAGCGCGTATGCTGCGACCGGGAAGATTCATTGGAAAGATTGCTTTTACCGTAAGGATATCGGGCATCGGGCATTATCAAGAGAATGTAATAAATAAGCAGATTTCAACCGCTTTTTGATTTGATATTTTGGCGGTTAAGTTTATCTTTCTTAATTAATACAATAAAACCATGGAGGATTTAAATGGTTAGGATAGTGTTTTCATTGGTTGCGGCAATCGCATTAACGGTCGCCTTTACCGGCTGTTCAACAGTTCGTACCACTCAAAAGTTTAACGGATTGGGTGCTACGGCTGCACCTAAAGCTCAAACGATCGATCATGTTAATGCTCAGATTTACGGGGTGTACCTGTTTAATGCGTTTCCGTTGTTTTCCGGAAGCCCCAACGACACCGGCAAGACTGCCGCGTTCAGGGATACTGTCACACTGGATAACGGCATGTATTTGTTGACCAAATCCGCCAGGGAAGACGGAGCCAACCGCGTGATTGACGTCCAATCTTTCTATTCTTCCAACTGGGTCTCGCTGACTTTGTTTTTCTGGGTAAGAGAAATCCAGGTTTCCGGCACTGCTATAAAGTAAGTTGCTGAAAATCGAGTTATGGAAAGAGTCTCCGCCATCGGCGGAGACTCTTTTTTGCTATTTATACCGAATCGCAATTTTTACTTACTTTCGGATTGCGAATCGGCATTACCTTTTTCTTCTTTTTCTTTTGTCGTGTAGGGGTAGGGCAGGAAATCTATGCCGTCATCTTCTCCGGCCAGTTGGACCAGACTTTCGCCGATGGTGCTGACGTAGCGGAAACTGTCCGAACTGACGGCAAACAGAAACAGCATGGAAGAGGCCAGTTTCAGGATTTTCTCATTGTCCCAGAAATCCCAGCCCTGGGTTTGTATCTGCTGAATCAACTGCCAGCCGTTTTTCGGAGTCAGGATTTTTCCTTCGCCGTCAACCAGCGCGAATTCGCCGAGCAACCGGATTATTCTTACTTCCAGATCGCGTGATGCCGCGATTTCTCTGGCGATGGCACACAACATGAAATCGGCCCCGACGAGTTCTTCCAGGATCGGCCCCAGGCAGAAATAGTCGGCCTGAAGTTCATCTTTCGGAGATAATGTAAAACCGCATTTCCGCATGAAATATGCCAGTTTTTCCAGGGTTGACGGATTGTAGCGCTGTGCGGTGGCGAGCAATTCACTCCACAAGGACATAATGCTTCGTTCGGAATCATTATCATACCACTGCAAATGGACTTCGATCAACCCCTCAATCAGGCTGAGTTGCCGGTCTTTAACGATTTTTGCGAATTTTTTGCGGCGTCTTCTGACCATGATGATTGCCTGGAGTTGATGAATCCTTTTTCGCAGCAGGACATTTTCGCTTTCCTGATGATGAGCCAGATATTCTTCAAGCTCATTCTCATGTTTAAGCATTTCCGCCATCGCGGCCTGCGCGGTTTGCGGGTTTTCATCATCCAGCAATTTGATCAGGTTTTCAATCTTCTTTTTCATAGCTTTTTTTAACAGGGAATTTGCCGATAAGGGCGTTTCTGGCAATATCTTTCACATCTTCCGGGAAGTCCACCCGGATGATCCATTTCAGGAAGCCGGGATCGTCAACCGCCAGTTTTTTCAGTGTTATTCCGGAGTTTTTGCCGAAGCAGACGATAACTTCATCGCCCGACCACTTGAATCTGCCGCTGCTGTCAACGGAATCCGGATCGCTGTTGTCGGAGAACTGGTGCAACTGGTCGAGACTGCGGGGAAGTTCCGGGTGTTTGGCCAGTTGGGCTTCGAATATTTCCACGGTGGCTAGAGTGTCCGCCTCCGCGCCGTGGGCTCCTTCGAGGTTTTTGCCGCAGAAAAATTTATATGCGCCGGACAGGGTTCGCGGATATAATTTGCAGAAAATGCTGTAGGCGTCAATGATGCGCCGGCCTTCAATTGAAAATTCCAGTCCGGCCCGGTTGAATTCATTAATCAGCACCGGAACGTCGAATTTAAGCACGTTGTAGCCGCCCAGATCGCAGCCGTCGAATAAGGCCAGCAGATTTTTGGATACGGATTTGAATGTCGGCTCGCTGGCGACATCGGCATCGGAAATCCCGTGGATTTCGGTAGCCTGCGCCGGAATCGGCATTTCCGGATTAAGTCTCCGGGTTTTTACGCTGCGGGTGCCGTCCGGCAATATTTTGACGACTGAAATTTCCACGATCCGGTCGCGGGCAATTACAGTTCCGGTAGTTTCCAGATCAAATATTATTAACGGGCGTTCCAGTTTTAAATCAAACATCGTAACCTCTGATTGTTGTCTATGTTAAAAACAAAGGATAGTCCAGTTTTTCGATTAATCAAATTTCTTTAACAGATGAGAGAATATTTTCCGGAAGAATTGACGGCACACAATACGAACCCGCCTGAACTGGCCGGTATAATGTCAGCAGTCTGAATTGCCATGAGAAAAAATAACACAAGCAGCGCCGGAAAAAATCAGGCAGAAGCAACACTGTGTGTCACTTCAAATTTTGGGTGTTCCAGCGTAACTGGCGTTCAAAATGGTTTTTTCTGTTTGTCGGTAAACTCACTTTGGTCCAGTCGCAATCATTGTCGTCCGCCTCAATGGTAACGGAAATTACCACCAGATTCCTGGATTCATCCGGCTGATCATGAGCGGAATCCTGCTGGCGTCTGCCTGCCAGTAAAATTATTATGTTTTTACTCATTTATCAGCCTCCAACTTATTTCAGTTCATTTTGCCGGAAACATCCGGACGGACCTTAATAAATTTACCTGATAATGATTATAACATGTAAAAAATAAAATTTCCACTCTTTTTTGCATTTGAGCAACAAATAGCTGAAAAAGATGTGGGATATGGCGACGAGAACAACCCGACTGGATAGTTTTAATGCAGGATTTGTGCCGGATGAGCGCAGTTGCCGCCATGCGCTCATCCCTTCCGTGAACGCCGGTTTAAAACGGCTTGAGCGGTTCTTGAGATTCTGCTTTGTTTAAGAGAGTCACAATTTTTTCCAGGAGAATGGCCCGCTTGACCGGTTTGGTGATGTAATCGTTGCAGCCTGACGTGTAGGCTTTTTCAATATCTGCCGGATCGGCATAGGCGGTCTCGGCGATGATCGGCAATTCCGGACGGAATTTCCTGATTTCCTCCATCGCCTTAAAACCGTCCATGCCCGGCATTTTCAAGTCCATCAGCACCAGCATGATGTCCGGATTATTCTTGCATATTTCCACCGCCTCATTGCCATTGGGCGCATGAAGCAGGATCGGACAGAACGTGCGGAAGATTTCCTTGAAATAGAAATAGCACAGTTCTTCATCTTCCGCAATCAGAATTTTTGCGCCGTCAAGCCGGTTCAGGATTTCATAGCGGAGCGATGCGGCGCTGGAAAGGGATTTGAGCGGTTTGAACGGAATCGTAAAGTAGAAAACAGAACCGACACCGGGCGTTGATTTGATCCATATTTTGCCGCCGAGCAATTCGACATAGCCCTTCGAAATGGAGAGTCCAAGTCCGGTTCCGCCGTATTTTCTGCCGACCGACGTATCCGCCTGGCAAAATTCTTTAAAGATTCTGGAGTGGAATTTTTCGTCGATGCCGATGCCGGTATCTTTGATAAAAAATTCCAGAAAATCGTTTTTCAGCGAGTATCCGAATTCGATGGTTCCAGCCGTGGTGAATTTGAGCGCGTTGCTCAGGATATTTTTTAAGATATGCTGCAGTTTGGCGTCATCGGTGCAGATTTCGGCCTGGCTGTCCGGCAGCCGTTTGCTGAATGATAAATCAATTCCTTTCTTGGTCGCCGCCGGATTAAAAAACGTCAATATATTCAACAGCATTTTATTGAGTTGAACGTTGGATTCATTCACTTTTTCCTGTTTAGTCTGAAGCGTTGAAATGCTCAGAAGATCATTGAAAATAGCCAGCAGCCGGTTGCTGCTGTCAATTATAATCTTCGCATAATTCTGGCGCTGGACATCCGTTATGTCCGGCGCATTCAGCAAGTCCGCAAACCCCATTATGCCGTTAAGCGGCGTGCGGATTTCGTGGGAAATGTTGTGCAGGAACGCCGTTTTCAAACGTTCATTTTCTTCGGCTTTTTTAAGCGCTTTTGAAAGTTTCTCCGCGGCGTTTTTGGCTTCCGTGATATCCTGCCCGACTACCTGAAACTCCCGGATTTTCCGCTTCTTGTCGAAAATGGCTTGAAAGGTCCAGCACAGAATCTTGGCGTCGTCAGCGTCGCCGGCGGTGAATTCAAATGTTTCAACCGGCTTTTCCGGTCTTAACGCTGAACAATGGGCTGCGACTTTTGCTCTTTCCGTTTCCGGCATCATCGTCAGAAAACTTATGCCGGGAATATCCGCGTCCGACAGCTTATGGTATTTGCAGAATTCCGAATTGGCGTAAGTTATTTCCATCTGACCCGGAAGAAAATGGCAGATGAGCAGCGGCAGATTTTCAACGATGCCCCAATATCTGTTTTCAACGGTTTTCAGCGAGTCTTCCGTTCTTACATGGCGGGTTATATTGTCAAACGTGATGACCAGGTCGCAGGGATTCACCCGGTACACAAAATTTTTATAGAAGCATTCGCTTTTCCCATCATTTTGAACAGCAAAATAACAATCGCGGGGGATTCCATCCGCCAGTACCGCCCGAAGTATTGCGTCACCTTCGGAATTCCTCATGGAAGGGTACAGCTCATAAACATTTTTTCCAATTACATGAGCCGCGGCGGAAAAATCAAAAGATGAAACATCATGCGCTTTGACCGCAAAATCTTTGATAAAAAAATCATCACTGACGGAGACGTAGGTATATACCGCGATACCGCTTTTTAGACTGTCAACCATTTCCTGAAACATAATTGCTCTTTTGGGTTAAGAGTTTGAGAAACCAGAACCAAAACACGCTTATATCATTGAAAGCATCGCCGATATAGCCATCAATTAAAATTTTTAATAGAAATTTCTATATTTTAAACTTTAATAGAAATATACCATAAAGTAAATCAAAGAAACTGTTTTGTCAACATAAAATCAGCGATTCTACAGCACATTTTTGCAGGAAATAACGCTGTTCTTTTTCAGTCGGGGGTCTGCTGCAACGCAATTCCCCCGGCCAAGGGTATTAAACATTCAATAAAAATTATATCAAAATCTATAATATTATGGCCGCCGCAACTATTTGGACAGAGATTCGTTGAAGCGGATTATACCTGCAAGTATCTGGGTTGCCCGCAGCAGTTCGGCGTCGGTTATCGCGGCAGGCTTGTCCGGCCTGATTTCTCCGGGATAGATGGCTAACTGCTGCGACATTTGCAGCGAATCGTTATACGGGATGGGGACGTCAATATCAGGTTCTATTCCCTTGCCGTCAATCAGTTTGGCGCTGGGGGTGTAATAATGGGCGATGGTAAAGCGGATGGCGCCGCCGTTCGGCAGCGGCTGGATGCGCTGGACAGAACCTTTGCCGTAGGTTTTAGTGCCGACCAGCACGGCCCGCTTATGGTCCTTAAGACAGCCGGCGACGATTTCGGAACCGCTGGCGCTGTAATTATTGACCAGGATGACCAGCGGAATTTCGAGGTTATTATGGCATTTGACGGCATTGATATCCACCCGGTCGCTTTTTTCCCGGCCTTCAGTGTAGATCACCAGTTCACCTTCCTTGATGAATCTGCTGCAAACATCAACCGCCGCGCCGAGCAAGCCGCCCGGATTATATCGCAAGTCGAGAATTATGCCTTTTACATTCTGCTTTTCCAGTGTTTCCAATGCTTTATCTATTGCCGGACCGGTTTCGGCGGTAAACAGTGACAGCCGGATGTAGCCGATATTGCCGTTGAACACTTTCACGCCGTTAAACGGCACCGGGCTGCTGCGGATTTCACTCCGGTTAAAGGTAAAGGTTAAGACCTTGCCTGTGGATTTGCGGAATACGGTCAGGGTGATTTTAGTTCCCGCCTGCCCCTGCATCATGGTCACGCATTCTTCAATGCTCATTGTCGCGGTTTTTTTGCCGTCGATCTGGGTAATCAGGTCGTCCGGCTGGATTCCGGCCGTGAATCCGGGCGAATCGCTGCCCGACGGGGCCACGACCCGGAGGCTGCCGTCCTGGGCTTTCATGACCACGATTCCCACTCCGACCAGTTTGCCGCTGAATTTCTGCTCGGTCAGACGGTGTACGGACGGGGATTCATAGACGCAGAATGGATCAAGTTCGCTGAGCATTCCCTTGAGCGCTCCGGCCGCCAGTTGTTCATATTTCACTTTGTCCTTGTCCACATAATATTTGCGCAGCAGTTCGATTACCGTCATCATCATCGTCACGGAATTGTAACCCTCGTCATTGCTGTCGATGGATTTTTCCTGCTTGGCCGGCGGGGCGGTTTCGGTCGTTGACGTTTCCGTCTGTCCGGCAAGCGCAGGCCCCGCGAAGATTGACATGAGCATTAAAAGGTTCAGCCAGGTCCGCTTATTAAGTCTTAAAAGGGTATTCATATATTTTATCCTGAGTTTAATGGTCTGTTTTGGTTGGTTGCCGCCTGGACGGCTTTAATAATATATCGTCACACGAACCGTTGAAGCCGGCGGCTTCAAGCAGTTTGAGATGCGGATAAAACTCGCCTACTTCATAAAGATTGTGCGCGTCGCTGCCGAAAGCCAGTTTAACCCCGGTCTCCAGACATAATCTTACAAATTCCAGCGGCGGCTCATTGGTGTGGAAATTTATTTCGGCGGCAACGTTATTCTCCTTCAGCAGTGCGGCCAGCGGCGCGAACAGATGATGCGGGACCGCCAGGTTGTTCCTGCGGAAAATGCGGAACGGGTGCGCCAGAATGTCAATGCCTGATCTAATCATGGCATTGCAGAGATACATAAACTCGTTCTCCCGCTTTGCCGCGTCGAGGATTGACTTCATATAATGCACCGCGCCGATCCTGAAATCAAGCCGCTCATAGAGTTCCGGATTAATCACCGGGATGCCGCTGCGGTCAACATCTATCTCCAGACCGATATAACTGAACTCGTTGGCATACATTTTGTACAGTGAAAAGTAATCCTCGGTATTGTCGCCGATCATCGGCGAGTTGATGCCGTCCCAGTAGAACTTTTTCGCATTGTAGGCGTCGCGGCTGAAATAAAGATGCGAGGAATGTTCCGCGAACCCCATTGCCGCCAGTCCGAAAATCTGCCCGAGCTGAAGCGCTTTCGGCATTTTCATATTTTCATTGCAGTAAGCCAGCCGGGTGTGAATATGGAAGTCGGTCAGATGCGAATCGGACGGCAGGCTGAGCTGATGCGTTTCCACTTTAACGCTTCCGTCGTCGTCCAGTTCAACCACGCAGAACCGGAACGGCGCTTCACAGAGCGCCGGCGCGGTAAAATAAGTGCTCTCATTCCATTTCAGCGGCGCGAAACCTTCATGGAAATGTCCCGACAGCGACAGGGTGATGCCGCATTCGTCCATTACTTTGACGATCTCCGGGGCATTGATGTAATTGAATGGAGAACAGTCCGCTTCCGGCGGAAACAGCGGCACATGCTGGAGGGACACGATCTGGCCTGCAAATCCTGCCCTGGCCGCGCGCATCCGGTCCAGGTTATGCTGTTCGCGCCGCGCATTGTAGCCGGGTTCCTCCGGGTCGATGAACGGCAGAAATCTTACGCCTTTTACTTCAACAATGTCTTCAGGCCGCTCGAATGTCTTGTAAAAAATTTCCGGCGGCGTGTCATGGTTGCCGGGGATGATGATGGTTTTGGAATCCAGCAGGTCCAGCGAGGATTTCAGGAAAAAAAACAGATCTTCCGCATCGGGCGAGTTCGGTTCGTTAATCAGGTCGCCCCCGATAAAAGTGACATCCGGCTTGATCCAGCGATTCAGGCGGTGAACCGCCCGCAATAGCAGCACGTCAGCCAGTTCCCCTTTGCGTTGAGGATTGTCCTCAACCGGGATGTTGCTGAAATGCAGGTCTGTAAGAATCGCTATTTTTAATGACATGGATGATATTTTTCTGTTTATTTGTTTATGATGCACAAATACAATATTTTGTTGGCGGAAATATATATCTGGACATGAAATAATGCGAGTGCTATGAAAAAATATATGCCCTTGATTTACAGGAACAGCGAGACCGGAGAACGGTAACACCCTTCCGGGTTCAATGACATTAATACCGAATCGCAATCTTAAAGCTAGTAAAAATTGCGATTCGGTATTAGAGAGGCCTTGTGCGGGACTGTTCCGTTGGAGTGTTGACTTCTGTGGCAACGGGTCCTGGCCACGATCCCGCAGTCGCGGGATTGTAGCCCTCCCAAAAACATTTTGGACCCCGCCGTCCGAGACGGCCGGCGCTACAATAACCCACATTTTGGACACCCGGCAGCGATGACCGTTTCCCTTTTGTTTTCACCATTCACCATTCACTATTCACATTCTTATCCCGCAGTCGCGGGAGACACCCGACTCCGAGACTTTGGAGTCCTGTTGAACATAATGTTTTTCGGTTTTTCAAACAACTCCGAGTGTTTGGAGAGACCTTGTGCGGGACTGTTCCGTTGGAGTGTTGACCTCTGTGGCAACCGGTCCCGGCCACGATCCCGCAGTCGCGGGATTGTAGCCCTCCCAAAAACATTTTGGACCCCGCCGTCCGAGACGGCCGGCGCTAC
>CAIKZE010000101.1 GCA_903831825.1 uncultured Lentisphaeria bacterium
AGAGTTTTAAACTGTATTAATGCAAGCATGAAGATCGCTGGATAAGATATTATTGTAAACGCCGGAAATGGCAGTTAAATTGCCGCCGTCAAACCCGGCAGGATTTTCTTTTAGGACCTTTTCGGACAGGGTCTAGCTAGGGTAAGGTTTCCACCTGTTGATATCGTACCCGTATATCCAGGTACTGCTGGTCGCCGCCGGCATACGCGCGATGGCTGCCACATGGAAATCACCCAGCAGATAATTGGCCGCGCCCATATGTCTGATATAATTAACGTTGAGGTTGTCGCCGTTTACGAAAAAGCCGTTATAAAGCGTGGTGGCGTCGTATGCATCCATCAGCGCCAGGCAATAGGAAGGTTTGGTCCACAAACTAAGCTTTGGGCGTCTGTATATCATTTGATTCATGCCGTAACTCGCGAACGGTTTCCAGGATTGAGTCGGAGGAGGAGTGCCGGCATTGCCGCCGCCGAACGGATTAACGTCCGCCGGGCATTTAAATGCTTTGCACTGATTCAGGGTTGCGGCGGAATAACCGAGATATGGGGCCGTCGCGAGATACCAGTAACTGTAGAAAGTACTCCAGCCGCCCGAAGGCACATAATCCAGCGGGAGCATGTCATTGAAATCACACGCATACATACCCAATGCAACACCGAATTGTTTCACATTGCTTGAGCATGCGCTGCCGTATGCCTGCATTCTTGCTTTGTTAAGGGCCGGCAGCAGCATGCTGGCCAATATTGCGATGATGGCTATCACAACCAGGAGTTCGATGAGTGTGAAATTGGATTTCTTCGATTTCATAAGAAAGCTCCTTCTATATTTAGTGTTTTGGAGTCCGGATCGGTTTGATTTCATACGAACGCTCCTTCTATTCTCAATGTTTTAGTGCTTGTTCTTTCTATCACTTCGTAAGGATAAATAATATCCGGCGGCGAAACGTGTTCGACATTGAACCACTCATCGGATTTTTTCAGCATTTCCATCACCGTTTCGCCCATTTTGAAATAATGGAAATCAACCGTTGACAGCGGCGGGTCAAAATATGCGCTGCCGGGGAAACCGCAATATCCCATGACGGCCAGATTTTCCGGAACATCTATTCCATTTTCCCTGGCAATCTTCAGCAGGTGCATGGCATAGAAATCAGAGTAGCACATTATCGCCGTAGGCGTATGCTCCATGCTCATCAGACTTAGAAACCCGGTTTTTATGGATTCATAATCAGGATTGGCTGTTTTAATAAATTCCGGGTGATATACGCCTTCCGACTTAAGAAATTCACAGTATAAATCCAGGTTGTCGTAGCCTTGCATTACCGGATAAGTAATTGTGGCGATGCGTTGATGGCCCTTGGATTTCAAGTATTTGATGCCTGCCTGCCGCGCGCCGCATAATTCTGTCCTGACAGACGCAAAACCCGTCACTGCCGTATCTCCGGCACACGATCCGGCCATCACTACCGGCCTGGAGAATTTTTGCAGCATCCGGATATAATTTTCATTGCCGGAATAACACCCGCCGAATATTACCGTGCCGTCAATAGCGGCATTGTTGAGAAATTTAACCCCTGAATCCAAATCCATTTCATTGATAAATTGCAGCGGGTAAGTTTCGGTCCTTGCTTCATTTTTCGCAGCGCTTTCTATTCCGGGAATGATATAATTACTTGGCCAGCTTATGTCGTTTCGCTGGTTCATATCAAGCAGTATCAGGATTTTCCTGATCGTGCTTTTGGCATAACGCGGCTTGACGAAAGTCCCCCTTGAACGCAGTCTGACGATCATGCCTTTATTTTCAAGCGCATTAAGCGCATTGCGTAAAGTTCCTCTCGCCACGCCCAGGGTCTTTGAAAAGTCTACTTCCTTGGGTAATTGCATGCCTTCCTTGTACTTGCCGGAAAGAATATCCGCCTCAAGTTTTTCGTAAAGTGCTTCCTGCTTAAATTGTATTTCATTACTCATATATCTAGGTCTACTTAAGTTTATTATGGTTTACCTAAGTAGATTATAGTATAGGTAATGACTTTTGTCAATAGTTTCAAAAGGCAAAACAGCAAAAAAAATGAAAATAAATGTAACGGCTCAGTTTTTTCGGGATGAAAATCACGCGGCGCGATGATCTGCTTTCGGTTCAGTCAGAAATCCGAATAAATGAGTAACATCCGCAGTCGGATCCCGTTGCCGCTTAAGACGCGCGTCGTCATTGATGAAGACCGACGCCGTGATATGCATCACATTACGAAGCACAAACCATTCCTTGATGCCCGATTCCAGAAAACACTCTTCAACTTGCGGCGTGATATTGATATAAGCTCTTCATATCCTGGTTTCGAACCGCAACTCTTTCCGGTAACTTTTCATAGCGCCCTACGCTATCTAATTATGGATATATCCGTGTTTAATTATTGAAAGACTGCTGATTATTTTAAAATTGTCCGGAATATTTACATTCCGGTAAATCGTCTTTATGTTTTTTCCGGGCATGACTTCAATGTCATTATTATGGATTTGAATTTCTGCATTTATCGCTTTAATCTGGTTGTCTTCAACGTACAGATAGGCTTTGTCGAGCATAAAATCAGTCAATAATTTGATGATTTCGTAGGTTTCGCGGCCGCCTTCCTCGATGGTGTCGGTCAGGGCCATATCCAAATATCTTTCTCCCGACCATTGTTTGGAGGCGGTATCATATACATAGCTTTCCGGAGTAAAGCAAAAGTAAACAGACGACATGCGAACATCAATTAAACTCAAACAGGCGGACAGATTATTTAAAAATTTGCGCAGATAATCAGTGTCGCCAGTGGCTAAATATATGAAATAATACGCTTCGCCCGTCCAGGCACTCCAGCCGTGCGGAGTACTCAAGGTATTGTGCCAGCCGATTGCCCAGAAAGTTTCCCAGAAGCGGACGGTTGCGCCGTTGGTCTTGCTGTTTGGACTGAACCATTCCAGGCATTCATGGCCGGCAATAATCTTTTTGGCCGCCTGGGCGTACTCGCTTTTTTGCTTGGTAAATGCCCAATAAGCCAGTTGCAGACTGGTACAGGCGATAGCGCCGTCTTCGTAGCATGGCGCTCCTTCTGTTCCAATGTCCTCCTGGCGGCGGAAGAGGTCTGCCATTCCGCGTTCAACGCAAAGCTCTATCTCATTCTTCAGTTGATCCTCATGCGCCAGCGCTTGCGCAAATTCATGCATTGAGCGCAGGGGGTAAATCACACTGGAGTAATGCTGCCTGCCGTTATGCGCATATAATCCGCCGTCAATTCCCTGCCTTGCCAGCAAATCGCGAACCAGGGTTTCTCCGCGCTCCAACCAGATATTATTTTGGTCCAAGTAATACATTTCACGGCAGAGATCAAGCGCAAACGCCTGATTTTGAATCCGGTCAGGATATGCCAGCGGGATTCCGTCCGCGGAAAACGAACAGGCAAAATACTCTTCCTCAAAAAAGCGGTAAAGCGAATTCCGGCGCGTCGGGGCCGGATTGATTTTTTCGGCGGCTATCCAGCCGAATGCAGGCATGGCCGCTTCCATGGTATTAGTCCCCCGCGGCGGTTTGCGATTGGCAAAGCTCGCGCCTGACATGATATAGCGCTCAAACGGCAGGATTGCGGCAACGCTTCCGGTGCATTTGCAATTATTGGCCGTTAATTCAAATCCGATTTCAACGCCATGCCGGTTCGGATCGGGAATTTGAAATTTAATTTCACTTATCAATACATCATCAACAGTTTCAATTGGAGTGACCGCAAATTTATCGTCAGCGTATTTGCAGGTCAACTCAGCGCCGGCCGGCGAATAGATTGTGCCACAGGCAGTTCCGCCTTCAAAATCGCCGGAACGCGCCAGATCGATAAAAGGCGCCCGCGTAAATCCGGCAATTGCGAGATTCCGCTTTTTGTCATTCTGATATGGAATGAAATAAAAATTCCAAGTGCGGGTTTCGCCTTTTTCCCATGTTTTTTGAAATTTCATGATGCGCGGCGGCAGATTGTCCAGCTGGTTAAACAGGTCTATAACCATAGTTCCCATCTGGTGGCTGCCGGAACGGTAGTCACCGCGATTCATGCAGTCATATTTGTTCAAATCATACCAGACCATCCAGCCGGCTACGGTACTATCGCAGCACAGCGCCAGCTTTTTCCCGGAAGGCGAGGCAAAATTACTCCAGAAAAATCCGTCTTCAACTATTGCCGCATTCGGGGTCAGCTTCTCCAGGTAATCAGGATATCGCATCATCAGCGAGTCTATCCCGGTTACAAAACGGATTCTCTGGTTTCCAGTATCACTCAGCCTGGTTATCGTGATCTTCAGATTTATCGCTTCGCCAATGTTTTCGTGGCAAAGTTCAACTTTCCAGTCATCGTTTGCGGAATTGGCTAAAGATGTTTCCTGCCCGTCATGGTTAATTAAAACTCTCTGGGCATATTTTGAATCTATATCCCAAAACGGATAATCCAGATTCCCGCCAATCAACTTGACAAGAGAACCATTTTTTACGTCAAATCTGTCAATCTTCATATTTGCTTTATATTTTTGGCGTATTGTGGAGAGCGGTTATCAGCCAGGCGATGGTTTCGCCGAGGTCTTTCATATTGTTCAAGGCTTCCTGATCATTGGCAGCCTCGCCAAGTTCACGGCCGACACCGAAGTTCCAGTAGAGCGAACCGGGAACAATCATCTGCGACATCAGAAACATGTGATTGAGCGAATCAAAGACATTTACTGCTCCGCCACGCCGGTGAACCGCAACAGACGCGCCGATTTTATGTTTGAATTTTCTGCCGTTGGCAATCGCGACATAACCGGAACGGTCAATCAACGCTTTAATCTCAGGAGTAACCCCGGAAAAGTAGGTCGGCGAACCGAAGATGATGGCATCCGCTTCGAGCATTTTGGCAATGTATTCGTTAACCGGGTCGCTGGTGATCACGCATTGATTGTTTTTATTTTCCCTGCATTTGCCGCAGGCCATGCAGCCGTGCAGCAATTTTCCGCCGACCTGGATCAATTCGGTTTCGATTCCGGCGGCGGCAACCGGCTCCAGCACCTTGCTCAGCATTAAATGCGTATTGCCGTTCTTCCGCGGACTGCCATTGAACGCGATTGCTTTAAACATGTTTTTCCCCTTGATATTTTTGAAAGTATAAATAGCGAAGCCAAATTTTTGTAAAAGATAATAATATTACCTCTGTTTGTCAATTAACAATGCAGAAGTTTAATACCTTTTAACAAGCCTGCTGTCAGGCTTACCGTCTCCATCCGAGCAGCGAGTAGATGATTCTTTCCCTGCCGGTAATGATCATGATTTCGCCAGTGGAGCCGAGGCGCAGTTTTTGCGGCTCAACGGTCAGTATCACCTTGACCGGATAATAGTTGGCGCCGTTGACTTTTTCCGGCAGCTGGCCGATTTCGATGACTCTGCCATAGAAATAACCATAATCAAAATAGCTGTACTGGCTGCTGATGATTCTGGCCTGCTGGCCTTCTTTGATCTTGTAAACCAGTTTTTCATCAATCAGCGCGACAAATTTTTTACTCTGAGTGGCTGATACTTTGGCGATCATTTCTCCGGCTTCGACATAGATGCCGGGTTTGGCGGGGATATACGATACAACCCCGTCTTCAGGAGCGCGGATGATATAATCCTCAAGCTGGTGTTTCAGCATGTCCAGTTCTTTTTCCTTGCCGGCGAGCCGTGATCTTTCCAGTTCCAGTTCGCTTTCCGCTTTTTTGACAATCTTCTCCGCCATGCCGCTTTTGATCTTTTCATAATCTTCGGTCAACTGCTGAAGTTTTGACTGGTTGGCGAGATGCTCAAGTTCCACTTTCTGAAATTCTCTTCTTGAAATGGCTTCGCGCTGGAAAAGTTTAGTGTATATTTCCAGGTCGTTCTTGCTTTTTTCAAACCGGGTGCGGTATTCCGCCAGCGTGATTTCCGTATGACGGTAGGATTCGGGCAGGGGATCGCGTCGGAGGATATTCAGGTTTTCGATCTTGGCGTTGATCTCGGATTTAAGGTCATTGATGGCATTGCTGACCATCGTTATTTTGTCCTGCAGCGCCCGCGGGTCCAGGCCAAGCAGCACTTCGCCTTCGCGGATGCTGTCGCCTTCACGCTTGCTGATAAATTCCACTTTGCCGGTAATGCCGGATTTGATCTGATATTCGCGGATGCCTTCCAGCTTGCCGCGTCCGGTGACGGTATCTTCAATCAGCCCGAAAAACAGCAGTAGAAGTACTCCAGCCAGAATCATCAGCAGAGAAAGAATAATGATCCTGAACACTTTGAA
>CAIKZE010000102.1 GCA_903831825.1 uncultured Lentisphaeria bacterium
ACAAGCTCCGGCGGAGCGATACATATTGTAGCACCGGACTTTAGTCCGGTGAATGATGACAATTAAAATTTGGAGTTCCGTAGGAACGAAACATATAAGGATTGATATGATTCGAGCCTACGGCTCTCGAATTGTGCGGGGGATGGCGGACGGATTAAAATCCGTCCCTACAACATGATTCGAGCCTACAGCTCTCAATGGCGGCATCTAAAAAGTGTCAACTACTTTTTGAAACATGCCAGTAAACGCACCACGAATTCAGGAGAAGATACTCATTATAATACATAAATGTTTTATTTCAAAATCATCAGTTCATTGCCGCCGCGATGAAATTCATAATTCACTTTTCTGATTTCTATCGTTTTTGCTTTGAAATCGGCAAGGATTTTTTCAACATAAGGTGACTTGACGCCGTTTAAATCCAGCAACGGGAATATCCTTACTTCGCCGGCCACCCGCAACATCTCATTGATGGCTTCGACATGAAATTCATAAGAAAGATTATCCGTATACAGAAATAAAAAATGCGAACTCAAGGCAAGATCAAATGTTTTGCCCGCGAACGGCAGATAAGGCAACTCGCCGGGAATGTATTTTTTGTCGCGCTTGCCCGCGTCATAAGAATCCAGGAATATTTTCATGGCTTCCATTCTGATCCGGCAGAGTTCGTCAACTGATTTAATGGTATTCCAGACGAATTTTTCCTCATTGCCTGCCACCTGTTTCAAAACTTCTTTGCAGGTTTCATCAATCCGCTGCTGAATCTGGTCTTTGGTTAAATTATAAATCGGGTCAATCGAAGTGACGTCGCCGCCCCGGCTGTTGCATTCAAAGTTAAAACTGGCCGGACCGTCGCCGCAACCCAGGATTTTTTGATTCAATTCATCATCGTTAAGATCGAACATCCGTTTATATTCATCGAAATTCCTGCCCCACGGCACAACTTTGTCAAATTTTATTGTCATACAGATGTTTCCATTTTTGAATTATAAATATTATACATTCTTATAGATTCATTACAAAAGAGTTCCAGAAAACAAAAAATTGGTTATTAATATGACACAGAAGCGTATTGATTGTCCTGCGGCTTTTTCAAGGAATAAAAGTCAATATAGGTTTCAACGCCTTCCGGCACGTCACCGCCCCTGCCCTTTTTCTGGAACGGGCCGATGGTGAGAACCGGCTCGGCATTTTTCAGGTAATCCGGTTTCTGCCGGCCTTTTCCTTCCTGGCGGATGAAAAAGTTGGTCAGGCCGAGGGCCAGGGTTTTGCCGGTGTTTTCAATGGCGGACGCCGTATCCTGCCAGACCCTTTTCTCAATCGGATTCGCGGCATTGGAACCGTCGGCATGATAAATCGAATTGTTTACGCTGCGAATCTCGGCGATCAGTCTTCTGGCCTCCGCCAGCATCCGCGCCGAATCAGGATCGTACCCGGCGGGATCGTACAGGCTCGGACGGGTGATGTCGGCTTTATACTGCGGAAACAGATTGCGGGTTTCGCCATAGGCGGCCTTAAGTCCTTCCCGGATATTCTTTTTCAAACCGGACATCTGGCGTTTTTCACTTTCGAGCGCTTCCTGGATATCCGCTTTTTCACTGTCGTCATCGGTTGATTTCAGTATTTCTTTCAGTCCTTTGATTTGATCCGCCGACTCGTCCGCCTGCTCCTGCCAGCTTTTGTAGTTCCGGCATAACTGATGAATGGTTTCGATATCCGCGGGATCGGACAACTTAAAATCAGCAGCGCCGCAGACAGGATAAAACCCGCCGCAGAATAGAGACAATAAGACTGCTGTTGTCAGTTTAGGTATAATTATAGTTTGTTCCCATATTTAAACATGTAAGTTATAAATATGCCACCAAGTATTTAAAAAGCAAAGAGATGCGACTTTATCAGGCGTTGCGCCAAACGCGCCAAAAACGGTTTTAACCCATGATTTACCGTTACCGGTTTTTCGACACCGCAATATATTGTGGAATAAAAAATATCAAAAAAAATCAAAAAGGACGATAAATGCCATAATTTATTACATATGTAAAACGTTTTCGCCTGTTTGATGATTCCCGTAAATTTGTTTTTCGTAATTTGACTGAACAGATTTGCCGGTGTATTCATATATTATTATGTTATGGACCCAAACATGAAAAAGGGTATTTAATTTCATGATGAATGATAAATCCGGCATTAACAATTCTACTGATGATGCAGTAAGCAAAGAGAATGCAACAAAGTTATTGCAGGAAAGCGAGGCGCGATTCCGGTCCCTGGCCAAACTGGCCCCCATGCCGCTGATGTTCATCAACAAGGATGGCGCGCTGACTTATCTTAACGACCGTTCCATTCAACTTACAGGCTACACGCTAACCGATATCCCGACACTCAACGAATGGTACCAACTGGCTTACCCTGACGCAAGTTACCGGCAATGGGTGATCGAAACCTGGAACAGGAAGGTGGCAAAGGCGGTACTGGAACACACGGACATTGAACCGATTGAATGCAATGTGACTTGCAAAGACGGCACGGTACGGGTGATGGAGATATTCGGCAGCATCATTGGCGATGCGTTATTGGCCAGCGGCATTGACCTGACTGAGCGCCGGCGGACGGAAGAGGCATTGCGGCAGAGTGAGAGTTTTTTAAAGGAAACTCAGATTATTGCCAGACTTGGAACATACACTTTTGATATTGTCGCTGACCGGTGGGACAGTTCGGAAGTTCTGGACAGCATTTTCGGCATTGATGCCGATTTTGACAAATCATTGGCCGGCTGGAACTCAATTATTCATCCGGAATGGCAAAAAATCATGGCTGATTATTTTATTCAGCAAGTAATAGGCAACAAGACCGAATTTGATAAAGAGTATAAAATCATAAGGCGGAATGACCGGGCGGAACGCTGGGTTCATGGCATCGGAAAGCTTAAATTCAATGATGATAATCAACCGGTAATGATGGTTGGCACAATACGCGACATCACCGAGCGCAAACTGTCCGAAGATGCCTTGCGCCTGAGCGAAGCACGGTTTCGCGGTTATTTTGAATTGCCGCTGGAAGGGCGCGCCATTTCGTCGCCGGACACCGGCTGGCTCGACGTCAACGTCACTCTATGCGAGATGTTCGGCTACACCAAAGCCGAATTAACGCGGATGACGTGGACCGACCTGACTCATCCCGACGACATGGCTGCTGATTTGGCGCAATTCAACCGGGTTTTGAGCGGCGAGATTGACGGCTACACGCTGGACAAACGCTTTATCCATAAAGACGGTCATATTATCTTTACCCACATGGCCGTCCAATGTTCGCGTCGTCCCGACCGCACGGTTGACTATTTTATGACCGTAATCCTGGATATCTCGGACCGCAAGCTGATGGAATTGAAATTGCAGGATGCGTTAGCCGAGGCGATGCGCTTCCGCGAGGCGCTGGATCGCGTTCCCGCCTATGTTTATATGAAAGATCCGCAGTCGCGTTACATCTATGCCAACCAGCCGACGCTGGATCTGTTCGGTTGTTCCGCCGGGGAACTGGCCGGCTCCGACGACAGCCGTTTTTTCTCACCGGAAACAGTAAAACGGATTCAGATAATTGACTCTCGCGCATTAAATGGTGAGCAGGTAGCCGTGGAAAATGACACCGTCGATAAAAAAGGCATACGGCATGTTTACTGGGATGTGATGGCGCCGATCTTCGCGGAACCGGAGAACAAGACGATTATGGGAATGTTGGGCATTTCAAGCGACATCACCGAGCGCAAACAGATTGAGGAGGAACTTGTCAAAGCCAAAGAGAAAGCTGAAGAAAACGACCGTTTGAAATCAGCGTTTCTGGCCAATATGAGCCATGAAATCAGGACGCCCATGAATGGCATTCTGGGGTTTGCCGAACTGCTTAAAGAACCGAAGTTAACCGGCGATGAGCAGCAAAAGTATATAAGCATTATCGAACAAAGCGGCACCCGCATGCTCAATACCATCAATGACATTATCAGTATCTCAAAAGTCGAATCCGGACAGATGAGTGTGGTTATTTCAGATACAAATATAAACGAGCAAATCGAATACCTCTATTCTTTCTTTAAACCGGAAGCTGACCGCAATGGAATACGGATTTCCTTTAAAAATGACTTGCCGGCAAATGAAGCCGTCATAAAAACCGACCGCGAAAAAGCCTATGCCGTTCTGACTAATCTGATTAAAAATGCCGTTAAGTTCACCCCGGCTGGTTCCATTGAATTTGGCTGCGAGAAAAAGGGCCGGTATCTTGAATTTTTTGTAAAAGACACCGGCATCGCGATTCCCAAAGACAAGCAGGACGCTGTTTTTGACCGCTTTGTTCAGGTTGACATTGACGACAAAAGAGCTTATCAGGGCTCCGGCCTGGGCTTATCCATTTCGAAAGCTTATGTGGAAATGCTGGGCGGCAGGATTTGGGTGGAAAGCGAAGAGGGCAAAGGTTCAACCTTTTATTTCACCATTCCTTGCAAGCCTGACCCGGGAGATGAAAATGCCATTAAAAATATTGCTCATTCAAATGAACAAGAGCATCAAATTAAAGACTTGAAAATATTAATTGCCGAAGACGACGAAAAATCGGAAATGCTGCTTACCATAGCCGTCCAGCCGCTTTCCAGACAAATTTTAAAAGCGAAGAACGGAATTGAAGCGGTTGCCGCCTGCCGCAATAACCCTGACCTTGATTGCATTCTGATGGACATTGAAATGCCCCGAATGGACGGCTATGAAGCCGCCAGGCAAATCCGGCAATTCAATAAAGATGTGATCATTATTGCACAAACCGCCTATGCCCTTGCCGGAGAGCGGGAAAAAGCCGTCGCGGCGGGATGCAATGATTATATTGCAAAACCTTTCAATCGAACCTCGTTGATCGCATTGCTGAAACAATATTTTTAAAGATTTTTTGGCATGTTTCAAAAAGGGGTTAGCGATAGTTGACACTTTTTAAGATGCCGCCATTGAGAACCGTAGGCTCGAATCATGTTGTAGGGACGGATTTTAATCCGTCCGCCATCCCCCGCACAATTTGAGAGCCGTAGGCT
>CAIKZE010000103.1 GCA_903831825.1 uncultured Lentisphaeria bacterium
ATTTAAGATTATTATAAAAATAATTGGCACGATAAAAGCTACATTTCTTTTGTCTTTTTATTATTATTTGAAAAATCAACTAAAAATGAGGCGATACTATGATGCGACAGCAAAACTACAGCATAATCTAATAGTATGCCTTCCAATACTAAAAAACAGACGGGATTATGGTATCCCGGATTTAAGCTGTTAATTATAAGATAATTAAACTTTAAAAAGTTGATACAAATAAATTAAGTTAAAGGGGAAAGATGAGAAGAATATATATGTCGGCATTGTTGTTGTTGCTGATGGTGCTGTCCTCCGTCAGCGTCTATGCGGATAAGATCAAGAAGCTTCGTTTGAATCAGGATGACGCCCAGTCATATATGGTTTCAAAGGCCTATGAACTGAAGCACACCCGTGCGTGCGACATTGCGCCTTTTGTCGAAGGCGCGGTCAAACGCTACAATATCGACTCCAATGTGCAGCGGCTGGACTTTAAAGCCGCCGGCAAGGAGGTACTGGTAGTCAGCACCAGCGTGGATATGATGCCCTATGTGGATGACATGATAGCAAAAATTGATATTCCCGGCGTCAAGGACACTTCCGGTTCGGTAGTTGAAGGCACCGGCATCAGCCGTTTCGCGTATTATCCGAAAAACCGGGCGACGCCGGATATGCTGAAAATTCTCCGCAATAACATCATTCCCGGCAACAGCAGCGTATTTCTGGACGAAAGCGTTTCCATGCTGTACTGGAAATCCTCAAAATCGGACGGCGACCAGGTGATGCGCTGGATTAATGAACTGGACCGGCCGGTGCCGCAGGTGCAGGTAAAAATGCGGGTGTACGAAGTGCGCGACAGCGACCTTACGGACATCGGGATCAACTATGTGGCCTGGAAAAACGGCCCCGGCCTGGATTTGTTCGGCGCCGGGCTTGAATCAATCAATCTCTCCGGCTGGGATAATGTGGTCAAATCCGCCGCGTTTCAGGGCGCAAACGTCATGAGCAAAGCCAACTGGGCCTGGGGCGGATTTTTATTCGCGCCGCAGTTCGACTTCAGCTTTGTCCGGGTGCTGGCACAGGACGGCAGAGCCAGGATCGCCGATTCCGGCAGCTTGACGCTGGTAAATGATTTTGACAATTCATATACGATCAAGTTCTCGCCGGACTTTCAGAATATCCTCAAAAATCCGGACAACGACCAGACCAACGTGGTGCCGGGTTCGCCGTCACGTTTTGAGCTGACAATCAATCAGCCGGTAATCTGCTTCAAGGGTGCTGGCAATACGGTGACCGAATCGGCTGACGACCGCCGCTATGACGAAGAAAAAGTGTCAACGACTGAAGGCACGCTCATGTGCAATTATTTCGTCTCCAAGTCCGATCCGGTCGAACGCAATAATTTCGGACAGGAACTCCATCAGTCCATGACTGCCTCGTCGAACCTGACGCTGGCGGTCGGCAATGAGCGCCTGCTGGCAACCTGGAAAAAGGATTATGAAACGGAGCAGACCATTGGCGTGCCGTTCCTCTCCTCCATTCCGATCTTGAAGTATCTGTTTGGAACAACTACTAAAATCAAAAATTCCAGTTACTATTTTGTCACGGTCAAGGCGGACTGGATTAATCCGGACTCCGAACTCGCCGGGTGGGCCGGGATGCTGCTGACGCAGGAAATGCTGCCAAAGAAGCCTGCGGAAAAAGCGACCATAGTAGCGGCCGCCCCATGCGCAGTTCCAGCCCCGGCAACACCGCCAGCCGCTCCGGCAGTTCCGGCAGCTAAATAACTGAAATGACAAAAAAGGAGTAAATTAAAATGAATCGAAGCATATTATATTTAATGGCGGTGACCGCAACCGGATTATTCTTTTGTCCGGGGATTTCGGCCCAGCAGATATCAGGCAGAAACTTTTCCGCATTCAGCCCCGCGTCCGCGCAGGTCAGAAGCAAAAACGTCAATCCGACTCCGCAATACGAAAAAACCCAGGTGCAGGCGAATATCCTGATGAACCTGGACCACGATACCGACCAGTTCCATTTCGTCCGGGACAATAACGACCCGTATGTGGTCACCAAAACGTATGTTCTGAAAAATGCGGACCCGTATGAAATACGCCCGTTTGTCCGCAATGCCGTCATGGCCAACCGCGTCAGGGAAAACAATACCACGGTTGAATGCATCAAATATAACAACGGCAAAGGGGTGCTGATTATCTCCGCGGAAGAATACCGTTTCAAAAGCCATGACAACGGCATGAGCATTGACGAGATTGTGGAGGCGCTGGACAAGCCGTCGGTCACCTCTTCGTCAGGCCAGACCACCTTCGTCTATTTCCCCAAATACTGGACTTCGCGGGATCTGGCGCGGCTCGTCAAAAACGTCGGCGCGAACATTGAAGGCGACGATGTCGAATTACAGCGCGGCATGGACCACATTGATTTTGACACCGGCCTCAACTGCCTGTTCATGTATGTCCCGCGTTACAGCCAGAAGAACATCGAAACGATGCTCAAGTTGTATGACACGCCAACTTATGAAGTTGAAATCAAATACAACGTGTACGAAATCTATGCTGAAAACGACGCCAAAATCGGCGCGGACTTTCAGTCCTGGAAAAACAATGCCGGCTCCGATTTCTTCGCCACCGGAGCGCGCATCCGCGACAACTGGAGCGCCACCTGGGACGGCGGCGTCAGCAAAAACGGCTCCAACAACACCAGCTATGTCAATTTCAACCCGAAATGGAATACCCGGTATCTGGACTTTCTGGTATCCACCGGCAAAGGCAGCGTGGTTACTGCCGGCGAAATGGTGGTCATGAACCAGGCGACAGGCAAAATCGAGTCACGGACGAATATCTATAACTTTGAAGACGGGGAAAAGATTCCGGATAAAGCGGTCATTTCCGGCTGCATGTTCCCGTCCGGAGATTTCTTCGTGAGCAGCACGGCCGCCCCGGCCGCCACTGAAGGCGGATTCCGGATTGTGGCATTTGACAGTTCCGAAACCGCGGTGGATTTTTCCGCCAACTTCTCCGGCACGGTTACGGCGTCCAGAATCCAGAACGGCACCGTGACTTCGTACTCGCTGCGCATAGCCTCCGGCACCGGCACATTCTCCAAAGGCGGCACTACCATGCAGTGCTTCTCGTTCTCGCTGGAAAAGGCCGTCACCAATCCCGCTACCGGCATCAGGGAATGGGTTCCGCAGACGGATTGGAGCAATGCGATTGATATGATAACGTTAAGGACACCCAAGTCGTCACCACCCCCGCCAAGCACGGTTACGGGTTCTCCATGACCCTGGCGCCGGTTATTTGCGAAGAGTCCAGCATGGTCTCGATCAACATGTTCAACGACAGTCTGGTCGGCTGGAATTCCAACGGCACTCCCCGCATCACCCGTGACAGCACGGTCAACACCAAAGTCATGCTGAGCAATAAAGGCGGCAAATTCGTCATCGGCGGACTGGAAAAGAAGAATGTCGTCCGGGGCGTCACCGGGCTTCCGTTCCTGAAAGACCTCCCGTTCCTGGGCTATCTCTTCTCCACGGAATCCGAGTCCACCAAGAAAGCGCAGTTGGTCTTGGTCATTGAATGCCGCACGAAAGACCCCGATTCCCCGGTAAAGAGTCCGGTCAGCGAAGATCTGCTGGCGGTAAACAAAAATACGGTCGAAGCCGGAGTAAAAAATGAATTCGGATTCAATCAGTACTATCTCGACAAGGATAAAAAGTAAGCAATCAGCCATGCGCAAAGGTATGAGGCTTTGTGCATGACTTCACACTATTAAAAACGTCAAGTTTTGGGCCCGGCCTCGCCGGGCTTTTTTTTGCGTTTATTCCTGAATGAAAAATCTCACTCCTACAAATTGCCGCCGCTTTCCGGACAATTGGTTTTCTTTTCTATGAGCTCTCTTCGTCTGCACAGGATGTAATATATAACTAATTGTACAATGCCTGCAATCAAAACACAGATTAAGATTATATATATTTTCTTTTGAAGATGTTCATAGGTATTAAACGTATTTTGCATACTACTGATTAATATACCCAACAACATAGAAGCTACAAAAAAAATAATTGAGGAATATAGCCAATGCTTACATTTCGTTCGATTTGCGATGGGAATATTTTCAGAAGGATTTCTACTTGCGGCTAAAATAAGAATACTCCAAATGATAAATATAATTCCAGGGAGCAATGATATAAGATATAACGATAAAATCGCTCCCAGTAGCAAAATTGAAATAGCATGGCGTTTGAGAACTGCAATATAAATACCGGTTATGCAAAGAGTTAGAAACAACAATGCTTCGAGTATTTCTATTACTCTGATCATCTCTGCGACTGATAAATAAACGCAGTAAAGATATCCTGCGGTAAGCAGAATCAGGTTTATAATTATTATAATTGGCGGCCTCTTCACAATCATTTTAGTTCCTGTCGTTCTTCGGGTGATTGATTTTCTTTTCCCGGCACTCTCTTGCACAGTATGTAATATATAACGAATTGCAAGATGCTTATAACCAAAAGACAGCCCATGATTGGGAAATAGGTGTTTTGTGGAAATTGATAATATTCTGATAAATCTGCTTGATAAGCCTCTCTGCCCCACATGCCAAAGAGCATACCGGCTAAACAAAAAATTGTTGCGGAATACAGCAAATATTTATATTTTTTCCGATCTTTAATAAAAGTATTTTCCGGCAGGCTACGGTCTCTGAACAGAATAATACTCCAAATGATAAATAAAATCCCAGTAATCCAAAATAGACAAACAGTTATTACCACTATTAAATTACCTGACCAAAGACCACCACCCATTAATATTCCAAATAACAATAAAATCGTTCCAAAAAATAAAATAAAGCCGGCATGGCGTTTGAGAACTGCAATATAAATAGTGATTATGCAAAAAGTCAGAAACAACAGTAAAAGAGGCCAACGCATATCATGTATATCAAAAATTATCTCTTCGATGAATGAATACGTACAGTAAAGATATCCTACAGTAAGCAGTAACAAGTTTATAATTATTGGAATTGGCGGTCTTTTCATAGTATTTTAACTCTTTTCGGGATTATTCATTTTACCCTTTTCCCAAACTCTGGATAGAGCAGGCGCTTTCCATGTACAACTGCAAGAACACATACATCGTTCAGGGATATTTCATAAATAACTCTGAAACTGAAGACAAAATGTTCACGGACATTTTCGTCGGCTTCTTCAGGGACTACCCGGCCGGACAAGGGAAATGTTTCAAGCAGTTTTGTGGTCTCAAGAATTCTCGTAACAACCGAAGATGCATAAAAATGGGAATCTCTTTCAATATACGCGGCTATTGCTTCAATATCACGCAAGGCTTCATCGGACCAGATTACTTTATAATCCATTTCTTAAGCCTTTTTTCGACTTCAGACTGAGTATGCGTCTTCCCGCTCTTTATCTGTTCCCTGGCCCTGGAAAGTTTTTCAACAATAAACAGATGATATTGAATATCCTCAAATGAGCTTTCATCAGGAAGTGTTTTAATAAGCTGCTTGAGATTTTCTTTTGCTGTAATCGTCTGCATACCCCGCCTCTTTTGCTGTTGATTTCTCCTTTCAATATTATACTAAATAATAAAGAAAGTCAAGAACCATCCGCCAAAAAAGAGAAAGATATTTTCTGTTAAAGCGGACCGAAATGCATGTGTTTAGAAAATTCTGTAAAATCCTTATTTCGGTTTTTTGGCCATGGACATGGCTACGCTGTAGAGGGGTTCCCACCATTGCGCGGCGGGACGCTGCTGATCTTCATCCACCATCCGCTGGAGGCTGTTCATGTCACTGATAACGGTTTTGCCGCCGCTCTGGCCGATAAAGCAACACCGGCTGTCGCCTTGTTTGATGCTTTCCAGCAGGAGATTGGCGCCTTCATAGGCAAGCCTGACCGCCTGGATGCGGTCAAACGGCGACGGGGTACCGCCCTGCTGCATCGGGCCGAGGATTGATTTGCGAATGGCAAAAACACTCTTGCCGGCTTCCTGAAACAGTTCGCAGATAAAGTCGGTGGTATAAGTCGGATTGGCATTTTCATTCCGGATCATCAGCGCGACATGCCTGCCGCCTTTTTCGAAGCTGTGGAGCAATTCCTTGAGATGCTGCTGCAACAGTTCGAGCGTGACGCCATTTTCATGCAGATAAATATATTCCGCGCCGGTGGCAAGCCCGCTCATCATCGCCAGATAACCGCAGTAACGGCCCATCACTTCCACCATGAAAGCACGGCGGGAACTGTCGGATGAATGTTTGATTTTATCCACCGCTTCAACAATCGTGTTCAGCGCGGTATCCGCGCCGATCGCCAGTTCGGAACCCGGCAGATTGTTGTTGATGGCGGCGGGAATGCAAAGCATCGGCAAATTGAATGTCTTGAAGTTTTTCCGCATCAGGAACAGGCTTTCAATGACTTGATAACCTGCCCAGCCGCCGATCATCAGCAACCCGTCGATTTTATGTTCTTCAATCGTTTTGGCGATGCTGTAAAAATCTTTTTCTTCGGGTATTTTGCGGTTGGTGTCGAGGGCGGTGCCGCCGCGATTATTCCATTCTTCGACATCCATCCAGGAGAATTCCCGGAGTTCACCTTTAATCAGGCCGTTGATGCCGTCTTCGACGCCCAATACGGTGTGCCCCTGATCCATCGCAATCCTGACCGCGGCCCGGATGGCATTGTTCATGCCGGGGGACGGCCAACCGCAAGTCATCACCGCCATTCTGCTTCCGTTCTTTTTCGAACACGGCTGAGACGGTCCGGACTGGGAGAGGATATTGAAGATATTGAGCATTTTAGCCCATGAACCGCCGCGCATTTCCTGGGCCTTGTCGTATTCATGGGCCTGGATCGCGGCCGCGATGGCCTGGGTTTTCCTGACGGATTCCATCAGGGGAGCGGTCCTGACGCGATTTTCTTTTAAAACTACCACCGAGGATTCGGCGGCGGCATCCTGTTT
The DNA here is from genome assembly GCA_903831825.1 of uncultured Lentisphaeria bacterium. Taxonomy (GTDB): domain Bacteria; phylum Verrucomicrobiota; class Lentisphaeria; order Victivallales; family Victivallaceae; genus CAIPAT01. The sequence continues at coordinate 6,984 of CAIKZE010000103.1, forward strand.
CAGCAATTCCTGAACGGAAGCCCAGCCGAAAACGGTGCTCATGTAGCGGTCAAACGCGCTCGGTGCGCCGCCGCGCTGAACATGTCCGAGAATGGTTTCACGGGTATCCCAGCCGAGTTTTTCTTCAATAACCTGTTTGATATATGAGCTGGGAATCGGATTGCCCTGAAGGTCTTTCGCGCCTTCGGCGACAATAATGATCCCGTCGCGGCGTCCGGCTTTGCGGCCGGTTGCCAGTTCCGCGCACATTTTATCCTGCCAGTTTTCCGCGGGGGGATGTTCCGGAATAAACACATATTCGCTGCCGGTGGCAATGGCGCTCATCAGCGCCAGATAGCCGCAATTGCGGCCCATCACTTCGACCACGAAAATCCGCTGATGGCTGGCGGCGGTACTGATTAAAGCGTCAATCGCTTCGGTGATCCGGTGAAGCGCGGTATCCGCGCCGATGGTCATATCGGTATTGGCCATGTCGTTGTCAATCGAGCCGACCATGCCAATAATCCGCAGTTTCGGGTGGGCGGCGGCCTGTGCGGCGGTAATTTTATCCGATTCGACCAGCTTCTGCAACATGCCGGCCCACTCTTCGCTGAAAGTATTGGCGCCGGTCAGACTGCCGTCGCCGCCGATTATAACCAGATTGTCAATGCCGTATTTTATCAAGTGTTGAGCGCAAATCAGCCGTCCTTCGTAAGTTCTGAACTCTTTGCATCTGGCGGTGCCGATGATGGTGCCGCCCTGCTCCAGGATGCCGCCGACCGATTCCCAGTCCATTTTGACGATCTGGTCGTCAACCAGGCCCTGATAACCTTCGCGGATGGCATACACATCAATACCCATGGCAATACCGGTACGGACAACCGCCCTGACGGCGGCATTCATCCCCTGAGAATCGCCGCCGCTGGTCATTACCCCGACAGCGCCTTTGTTTTCCGACATTATAACTCCTGCTGAATAAGATTAGTTTAGAACTTTAGATCTTTAGTATCTTTTTTTTAGACTTCCATGCTTTAAACGTTTATAAAATTGTCATATTAAACGGCCTGTTTATCAAGTAGTTGCGTTAATGGATGGTCACGCTCTATCGTGACTGGGATCGAAAGCAGGTTGTGACGGAGCACAACCCTCCATTGGGTTATCCGCCATAGCAACTGTTCCACTGTTTTTTGAATTTCTGGTTTCCATTCTGACTCCTGAATTCTGAATTCTGAATTCCGTCTTTCGGGTTGCTGGCAAACTTCCTCTGCATCATCCGTATTCCCCGCCGGGAATCACAAAATACTGCGGAACCTGCGCGGTAAACTCGTTCGGCCCTTTGAACATTCTCAGCAAAGGCCGCTGGGCGGAAAAGCCGATATGCCGCATGGCGTCAACAAAATCGGTATGGGAATCAATCACATCAAGCACCAGCGAGGTATCTCCCCTGCAAACCGAGGCGGCTTTAAAAATTTCAAAAGCATCGAGCGAATTTCCGGCGACAATCGGGCCGATTTGACGGTATTTATAGCCGTTGCGCCCGAAACAGAAGCCGGTTATTTTGCCATTTTCATTGTTGGTAATTTTAAACGCCAGATCCGGATATTCACGCAAAAGTCTCAGCAGCAGACAGGAACGGTCAACGCCGAAAACATCAGCATCCAGCCGGCAAATCTCCGCCATATCATCTTCCCACACCGGCTCCGCCCTGGACTCCACATTTTTGGTCTTACAAATAAATTCGGTGTTAATCAGCCTGGTGATGCTCCACTCCGGCACAAATCCCAATTTCTCATAAACCGGCTGACCGGCAGGCGTGGCGTCAAGTTTAATGCACTTGCACTCTTCCATCGAGTCCATCGCCGCTTTCATCAGCAGTTTGGCGATTCCCATGCCGCGGAATTCCTCATGCACCATGACCATGCCGATCCAGGCAATCTTGTTTTCATAGTTGATCCCGGTCACGGAGCCGACCACCCTGCCCTCGGAAAAGGCTGAGAAGCAATGCTGCGGATAATACTCAATCATAAATTTAAAATCCGCCTCAAGCTGATTCCAGCCGATGTGATTTTTTATCTCCATCAAGGCCCCGATATCATTCAGGGTCATTGGAAGAATTTCAAAGTTCATCCTTATCTCCTTTATAATCGAAGTTTCATCTTCAAAAAAATAGCCTCAAAAGTGCAATATGCAAACCCGGTTCCGGCTATTGCAATTCATACCCGCCGGTCTTCAGACGGATTCTCAAATCTTCCTTGTCAACGCATTTCAGCATGGCCTCGGCTACTTCGATATATCCCTTTTCCAGCAATTCCATGAGGTGAGCATTGAGCATCTGCATGCCGAGTTTCTGTCCGGTCTGCATGACTGACGGAATCTGATAAATCTTATTTTCACGGATAAGGTTGGCTATCGCTGAATTGGCGATCAGGATTTCCAGCGCCGCGATTCTGCCGCCGCCTCTTTTCTTCAGCAGCGTCTGCGCCACCACGCCTTTAAGCGATTCCGAAAGCATCACCCGGATCTGGGCCTGGCGGTCGGCCGGAAACTGGTCAATGATGCGGCTGACCGTGCTGGGGGCCGTGGTAGTATGCAGCGTACCGAAAACCAGATGCCCGGTTTCCGCGGTTTCAATGGCGATTTCAATAGTTTCCAAATCGCGCATTTCACCGATGAGCACAATATCGGGATCCTCGCGCAGCGCGGCCCGCAACGCTGGTTTGAAGCCGTCGGTATGGCGGTGAACTTCACGGTGGTTGATCAGGCAGCTTTTATTATGATGCACAAATTCAACCGGGTCTTCAATCGTGATAATATGGTCTTCGCGGGTGTCATTGATGTAATCAATCATCGCGGCCAGGGTGGTGGATTTGCCGCTGCCGGTCGGGCCGGTGACCAGCACCAGGCCTTTGCTAAGATTGCATAAATCGCGAATCGGCTCCGGCAGATTCAAATCCTTAAAGGAAAGAATTTTCGCCGGAATCAGGCGCATCACCACGCCAATGCCGTACAGGTCCATGAACACGTTGACGCGGAAGCGGCCAAGCCCTTCAATGGCATAGGCAAAGTCGGTATCGTGGGTTTCCTCAAACTGTTTGCGGTTGCGCTCCGGCATAATTTCATATACCAGGGTGCCGATGGCTTCGGAAGTCAGACTTTCGCTTTCCGTGCGCACGATACTGCCGTCTATGCGGTAGATTGCCGGATTGCCGCTGGATAAATGCAAGTCGGAAGCTTTCTGTCCAACCATGAAATCAAGAAACATGTCAATTGCTGCCATGATAGAAGTTCCTTTCCTGCTTAATTATTCGTTTTCTGTTGTAATTGCCGTGCGGGAAAGGATATTTCCGCCACCGCGTGGAAAGGCACGATCACAATCCGCTCGTCGTCGGATTTAATCATCAACTCCAGGCCATATTCGGCGCGGTCAACTTTCAGCAGGGTGCCGGCAATTATTTTTCCGGTAAGCAGTTCGATGGCAAGCCCGATATTATCGGCAATAAGCCGGTTGTAGTTCAACTCTACCGCTCCGCTGATCTGGAGACCCCAACTGGCGGCCTGTCGATACATCTCGGTGGTGGTATTAAGTCTGGAACTGACGATCTGCAGCAGATTGAGGATCAACTTACGGCCGAACTCCGGATTATTTTCCGCAAGTTTCTTAAACGCATCGCGTTCCAACTCGATCATAACCGTATCCGTAACCGTAACCGCGCCTGCCGTGCGGTGATCGCCGGAAATCACTGAAAGTTCACCGAAGACCCCGCCCCGCCCCAGAGTGAGCAGCGTACATTCAACCCCCTCGGTAATTTTTTTGGAAATCTTGACTTTGCCGTCGAGAATAACCAGCAGACTGCTGCCGGAATCGCCTTCCTTGAAGATAACTTCGCCGGATTTTTTCTCCAGTTTGACGGAAGCGCCCGCGACCAGTTTAAGTTCCTGTTCCGAAAGCCCGTTAAATACCGGAATCCCGCTCCCCAGGTCCATAATTTCAGCCATAATTTCCGCTCCTATGATAATTTTCCGTTTCGAAAAAAACTGCAATCTGGAAAAGCCCAAAAAAACTTATGTAAAAATGTTTACGAAACTTACAAACTATTTGACAATATAAAGATTGAAGTAACGAAATCAAGAACATTTGCGGCAAACATGGAGAAAACTGACAATAATCTAATTGATAAGACCGGAGCGTCATTCGCATAAGCCGCCACAGTCCAGAATTCAGCTTTCCGACAAACAGATGACAACCATTGCCGATATTTATTACCAAATAGTAAATATATCTATTGACAACGGTGTTTAAATAATGTATAATGGTATGACAGTAGTTAATTATTTTCGATGTTGAAATAATATTGTCGTCCGGGAAAATCGGATTTTCTTGAAACATGCAACTTTTAAATACGAAATTTTTACATGGATGGGAAAGTCAATGAAAGGGAACTCAGCAGTTTTTGATTTGAAATCAACAGGGTCCGAAAAAAATATAAATTTTTCCGGATTACACTTTCACGCTTCACTACAGCAGAAGAGAAAGACAAATTTCACGCTCATCGAACTCCTCGTAGTGATCGCCATCATTGCGATTTTGGCCTCGATGCTGCTGCCGTCGCTGAACAACGCCAGGGAAACGGCCAGACAGACACAATGCATGAGCAACCTTCGCCAGATTGGCCAGGCCGTAGCCTCCTACTCGTTAGACTCGAAAGAGTATTTCCCGTATGCCGTCAACGGCGGCTCGCCGCATACATTGTACGACAATCTGCGACCTTATACTGGAATACCTTCTGTTTCCCCTGCAACGCCGGCCCAAGCCAGAATCTACTGGTGTCCGAAAGATGCCTACAGAACAATTTGGAAACAGTGTCAATACAGCTATTCGCAGAACTTCTATATGAATTGTCTTGGCGCATGGGGTACTTACATGCATATGAGGCAGGTGACGATGATCAAGAAGCCTTCCACCATGATCTACATGACGGACGGAATGGAGACTGCATCCGGACAGGAAGGATGGCCGTTCGGTTTCAGCACCGCAACATTCCCTTTCGCCACAGGATCAAGCACCAATAATCTGGCGGTTGATTTCAGACACCCCAATGCCTCAGTTCCATGCCTGTTTGCCGAAGGTCATGTGAAAGTTCAACTGATGAAAGATTTGTACGGAAACACAAATTGTGTTTATTACGCGCCATAAACCACGTTATGTGACTTGCGTCCGGCATGAATCTGTCCCATGTTCAAATTCTGTAATTCTTAAACTTGCAGTGATAAGGGAAATTTAGATGAAGGTAAATTTTTTTTTACTGGTCGCCGGTTGCGTAATTTTTAGCTGCTTAACAGCATTTTCCGGACAAGAATCAGGGCATGGCGGTGATAGCGCGGAAAACTTAAGGAAACCGCTTCCGGTCAACGCGGTTCCGTCCGGACTTACGGAACTGGGGTTCAAGGAAGTCAATCCGGAACCGCAACCCGCGGGAACAGAAACAGAACTTGGCTTCATTCTTTTCAGCAGGCCGGCGACCATTCCCGTCTATCCCAACACCAGGCCGCTGGCCGACGAGCGAATCAAGTCCTTAACAGTCTTTGGTACTCTTGGCGAGATAGTGTCAATGAACTTTGCCGCCTATCCGTTAAAGGCGTTGAACAATCTGCGGGTAATTGCGACTGAACTTAAATCCAATGAAGGCGTTATTCCCTCTGAAAGCGTGGATATCAGGCTGGTTACATACCGCAATGTCGTTTATCCCTCGTACCGGTCGGAAAAAAGCTACAGAAAAGTGCCGGAATTGCTGGAAAAGGTGGACGTTACTTCCGCGCCGGAAAAGGAATGCCGGCGGTATTGGCTGAAGATCAGGATTCCCGATAGCGCTGTCGCCGGGCTTTACAGCGGATCGGTAACAATTTCCAGCGACAGTTCGAGTAAGACATTCGTCCTGCCGCTTACCCTGAGATTACTGCCGTTCAAGCTGCTGAAAGACCCGGAAAAACATTTTACCGCCTACAACTATGACATCCTTATGTATGGCGCATCACTTTATAAAGGAAAAAGTCCGGAGTGGCTTGCCAAGGCTGCGCACAATGACTGGAAAGCGATGGCTGAATTTGGCTTTAATACCTTTCCGACATTAACTACCTATTATTTGGCCGACTCAAAAAAGATCGGTTTTCCCCGCAGTCCGGACGAAACGATAAACGGGTGGATGGCCGCCGGCCTGAAAGGCCCTGCTCCAGTGGTTTTTGCCGGATCCCCGGTACTGTACAAGGCGCTCACGGGTAAAGCAATGGGAATGCCGCATTACATGCTGCCGGAAACCCCTTCCGATGAATATTACAAAACCATCACCCGCCTGGTGGTGGAATTCGATAAGGAACGGCAAGCTAAAGGCTGGCCGGAGTTCATCTATAATCCGCTGGACGAAGTAGCCGCCGAGTCCAAGGATTTCGGGGTGAAAACCTACAAGGCGTTCAAAGATGCCGGAGTCAAGACTTATGCGACTAAGAGCCCGATGGTCCCGGACGCATCGGACTATGTGGATGTCGTGGATGCCTGGTGCGACCCGTATTATTCCGCTCCGTATGAAAAAGTAGTCTCGGATAAGAAACATAGCTACTGGTGTTATCCTAATTACGTTGAATGCGCTCCGACGCACGATCCGCTTATATTCTGCGCCGGAGGCCGGATGGTCTATGGTTACGGTCTATGGCGTTCCGGCTACACCATGCTGATCCCGTGGATTTGGCGATGGGGGAATATGGATTCATATCTCACTCCCGCCGGCAAAGGTACTCCAGCCTGCGGAAATCAGGTGGATGATAATGGCGAAATAATTCCGGCGGTGTATTGGGACTGCATCAGAGAAGGCATCAATGACTATTATTACGTATATACGCTGGAAACGGCGGTGGCGCAACGGGAAAGTTCCGGTGATCCTGAATGCAGGAAACTCGCCGCCCAAGGGAAATCCCTGCTTCAGGAAATATGGGATGCCGTAAAACCGCAGATAACTTACGAGAATGCCCCATGGAATCACGAGGAGTTCGACAGCTACAGATGGCGCATGGCGCAACTAATTGGACAACTATTGAAGTTTCCGGCAGCCGACAATAACCAGGCATCTTCAGTGATAATTGATTACAAATCCAAGCCCTTAGGATCGACACAAAAACAAAATCACATTTTCTACTGCCCGGCTCCCTCTGCTCTTGGCATGATGGTGTAGTTCCACTTTCCAAGCGTATCGTTGTGGATCACGGCTAGTTTTTTTAACTCAGCCTTAGTCGCCTTG
>CAIKZE010000104.1 GCA_903831825.1 uncultured Lentisphaeria bacterium
AAATTTATATTATCATTATTCACCGGACTAAAGTCCGGTGCTACAATATGTATCGCTCCGCCGGAGCTTATTTTGACTGTTTTGCTTTATTTTATCAGAGTGTTATGACATAAAAGTGTCAACTACCTTTTGAAACATGCCGAATTTTCACCGAATATCTTGATTTGATTTTCGAGTTGCTTGTGAGGCGCATACCGGCAGGTATGTAACGAACAAGCGGCGCGAAAAGCATTCAAGAGAGCGGTGCAAAAACATAGGTTATTTTGAGACGGTTCCTTAAAATACCGATAAAATGCTTCGCCATTTACCCCGGTGACATTATGGTCCCCGCCGCCGTAAAAGAAACCGCCGTTCGATGAGGCCTATGGGACTTATGGGACTTATGGGTCCTATGGGTTCTATGGTAAACTCCAAGATTCTGGACACCCGGGTTGCAGAACATTTCCGAGAGATTAGAGACATGTTTTAGGGTATTACTATTTTGTTTTTTCATTTTCAACTTTCAATTTTCCATTTTCAATTATTCTTTCTGGACACCCGCGTTGCGGAACATTTCCGAGACTTTGGAGACCGCTTCAGCACAACATTCTTCAGCTTTATAAACATTCTGGACACACTTTCACACTTCCAGCATTCGCGGGAGACAGGTCAGACAAGTCGGACATTCTGGCCCCCTTCCCTTCCCGCCGTCGCGGGAGACACCCGCACATTTTGGACACCCGTTACCCGCATTTTGGACACACCTACCCTTCCCGCTGTCGCGGGAGACACTCGCACATTCCGGACACCCGTTACCCGCATTTTGGACACACCTACCCTTCCCGCTGTCGCGGGAGACACCGCCGTCCGACACGGCCGGCGCTGCAACAAAACCCGTTTTGGACACCCGACTCCGAGAGTTAGAGTACCGTTGAACATAATGTTTTTCGCTTCTCTCAGACAACTCCGAGTGTTTAGAGAGCTCCTGAACAGCCGCCTGTTCTCATCGTCTTTCAACATTTCCGAGACGATAGAGAGCCTTTGAACAGACATATTGTCGTTTTTCTCAGTCTTCTGCCCATAGGTCCCATAGGTCGCATAGGCCCTATCGTTTTTCAACATTTCCGAGACGATAGAGAGCCTTTGAGCAACAGTACCGTCTGGTTTTCCCATTATTTCCATTGTTCTCATTATTCCCACCGGATTCAGCCGTCGTGTCAGCCATCCAGAGCTTTTAGAGCCATCTCCAGTATGGCGGTTTTGCCAAAACCGCCTGGCTTGCCAGTTTCGGCGAAACTGGCATACTTTCTCTTTTCAACATTTCCGAGACAATGGAGAACCTTTGAGCAGACATGTTATCATTTTTCTCAGTCTTATGCCATAAGCCTCATAGGTTCCATACGCCCCATTGTCTTTCACGATTTCCGAGACTCTGGATAGCTGTTGAGCAGAGGCGGTTCCGCCCATGCAGCCAGCATAACCAGCCGGGCAACCGCCCGTCCCGTTACTTCAGTCTCCGGAATTCTGCCTTAGTTAAGTTAAACCTTTACTAATTCATTTGTTACCGTTGCCACAAAAATATGCGTCCGTCTATATAATATGGTAAAAATGTCAATCAAAGGACGTGCGGCAAATGCGTAAAGGATTTTTATACAATGAATTACGCCTTAAAAAAGCAGATTTTTCAACCATAAAAAAGGCGAACGGGAAAACGGGTTTTACGCAGCGGCGCGGGACGCGTGGACGGGGAAAGGCAAATCAACGGTCAAACCGCGCTTGAATTTCAAGAAATATAAATTAGTTTACAGCAAGAACAAGATGATTGCGAGGGGATTCCAGATTTTAATTCAGGAGGATTTTACCATGTCCAGAAGATTTTTGTCTCTCTTTTTGCTCGTCGTAATTTCCGCCTTTGCGGCAAATGCCGCCGAACCGACATTTAAAGATCTTTATGATTCCGCCATAAAAAATTACAATCTGAAAAAATATGCCGACAGTTTGCAGGATATTGATAAAGCTTTGTCGCTGACGGAGAATGACGCCGAAAAACTTCAGGCGCTGTCCTGCAGATACACTACTTACAACACCCAGCGGAAGCTTGTTGAAGCCGCCGATGCCGCCGGCGAGGTGCTTAAACTGGAGAAATTAACCGATGCCCAGCGCAATCTGTGGCTGCTTAATCAGATCAAAGCATATTATGACGCCGGAAAATTTGATGCATGCATTGCCGCCAGCGACCTGCTGATTGATTCGCGGGAAGCGGAAAACAGAGATTTGGGCTATCATTACAAAACCATCTCTTATTACCGGAAAAATGATAACGACAAAACCCTGGACGCCGCCAATAAATTCGCGGAAAATATCGGCGCGGCCAAACATCCCATGTATTACCGGGCCATAATTTGGCAGATGACGGCGTTGAATAATAAAAAGGAATATGACAAAGCGCTGGCGGTCATTACTCCGGGAGAAGCCCAAAAGATTCCGGGCGCGATGAAAAGCGAATATTACAATATGCTCGGCGCCATTTACAAAAACAAGAAAAAATATCCCGAAGCCATCGCCGCTTTTGAAAAAGCCGCCCAGTACGATCAGGCTTATCAGGGCGGATACGGCTGGTACTCGATCGGCGATGTTTACTGCTGCATGAATAAAGATAATGAGGCGATGTATGCATTCACCAAGTGCTACGACCTGAACGAAAGCGGTTCGTTTCACAAAACATCTGCCATCGTCCGATGCGCGGAACTGCTCAACAAAAACGGCAATCCGGCGGACGCCCTGGGCCTGCTGGGAAAAATAGACACGCTTCCCGGTTCCAATCCGGAAGGGGCGGCGGGCGGCAAAATCCTTGCCGGAAAAATCCTGGTCCAGCAAAACAAAAAAAATGACGCCAAAAAGCAGTTTGAAGCCGCCGTCAATATGAAGGGAATTCCTTCATCCGTGACAAGTCAGGCGAAAGCCGAACTGGAAAAACTAAAGTAATTCCGTAAGCTTGGTCAAAACTTCCGCAACTGCGTCAACATGCGTCTGCGGAAGTTTTTTTTGTAACTCAGTACTCACACAGCGCGGCGTAGCCGCAACCAAAAGAAACAGTTAAATACACTTTAACCACGAAACTCAAGAAAGGGGAGAACAAAAACCTGGGAGCGCCGGTCGCCTGACCGGCTTTATGATTTAACAGGGATACACAGGATATACAGGATAAGATATGAAGCTTAACAGTAAAAAAGTCCTTTGGCATTTCGCCGTTCCGACGACCAACGTTTCGGCGTTGGATCACGCCCGGCGAGCCGCCGGGGGCGAGTAGTTGGAAACAATTTTTTGTTTGCAGGGGAAACCCGGACAGTTCCGGGTTCCCCCTCGCGACCCTCCTCCGGAACTTTTATTTGATGGATAAAATGACGGAAATTCTCCTCGGCATTGCTGAGCATTTTAAACGTTGAGATTTAGAAACTTATGAAAACGACTGTATAAAAATCTTTCTAAAAAAACAAGATTATGACGGATAGCAGTACGGAGATGCAGAGATGCGGAGATGCGGAGATGCAGAGATGCAGAGATGCAGAGACGGGGAAATTGCAATCAACGCCAAGAGTATCTTAATCCCTGCGCTTGAATTTCAATAATGCTAAATCAGGTTACGCCAGGAACGATTTGACCCGGCGGGCAGTTGTTAAAATCTGAAAGAATACTGAAAATAGATGTTCCAGTTGGAGAAATTCGCCTGTTATACATCAAAAGCTGACGGTATATTATTCCGGTTCGCAACATTGAAGTAATACATAATAAAGGGAGATTCAGATGTTTAGAAAAGCAATTATAATGTTTACATCCGCTATATTTTTATTTAGCGTTATTGGTGCGGCGGAGAAAGCGCAAGACCTGGTGGATTGCAAAAATCCGGCGGAATGGGAAGGCATGGTAAAATCTAATGACCTGGTAAAACATTCCGGGAACAGCAGTTTTGAACTGTATGGCAAATACCCGACAGAGATAATTTGCAAACAGATGATTCCAATCGACCTTGATAAGACCTATAAGCTTTCCGCATGGATGCGAACATTGGATAAGCAGTTTCCAGCCAGCGGTTATTTCGGACTGCGCATGTATGACAAGGACCAAAAACCTATTAACTTCAATAACGTTGCAGTTTTTCCAGCTACGGAGACAACGTTGGCGGCTGATGCCGTCAAGGATGCGAAAGAACTCAGTGTCGTGAAAAATGCAGAATGGCTGAAACCGAAAGATTCGGCAGTGGCATTCAACGTTGAAGACAAATATCAGGATTTGCCGAATTTTGATCTTGCGCGTGTGGACAAGATTGTTGATGAAGGCGGACAATATAAAGTGACTCTGAAGACCCCGCTGAAAAAAGCGTATCCGGCCGGAACCAGAATTCGTCTGCACTCTCCATGGGGAGCTCCTTTTTACTGGGTTGCCAGCGACTGGATGCCGGCTGAGTGGAAGCAATTTTCCACCAGCATGAAAGGAGAAGCGCAGAGCGGCACTCCTAAGGATAAATTCTGGAAAGGAACCAAATACGTCCGGGTTTTCGTCTGGTTTGGCAATTATAACCGCATTCCGGAGAAAGACGCCCGACTGCTGGTTGACGACATCAAATTCACTTGTGAGTGAAATAAGAGATTTGAAAACAGGGTTCACTCGGAGACGCGGAGATGTGGATTGAAATCAACGGCTAAAGTATCTTGATTGCCGCGCTTGAATTTCAACAAAGCACAATTAGTTTACATCAAGAACAAGATGGTTGCGAGGTCATTTCATATTTTATTTCAAGCCATGTGATGGCTTGATGCCTGACCGCCAGCTTGAATACTCAAATACTCTGTTAGGCAAAAATTATGAAAGACAATGAAATCAGAGGGCTTCTGCTTGAAAAGTATTATCAGCGTAGGCGCGACCGGTCTTTTTTACCAGAGCCTGAAGCAGGGCTGTTCAATTCTAGCATTTTTACAGCCCTCCATATTTAAGCAGATTTCCAAAATCTAAAGCGTTTGAGTATAATTCTGCTTTTATATTGCCAACCTTATTGTGTCTCATAATGTTTAACGCAAAACTTCTCAAT
>CAIKZE010000105.1 GCA_903831825.1 uncultured Lentisphaeria bacterium
CACAGAGACACAGAGAAAACTTTTTCCGGTTTAACGGCTCCACGGTTTTACGGTTTGACTGTAATACCGTTAAACTGTCATGCCGTAATACCGTTTTATCCTGTCTCCTGACTCCCCTCTTTCTGTCTTCCGCCTTCTGTCTTTCCTTCGTCAGTTGGATATTCCGTGTTGGATATTGGATATTCAGTTTTATCCTTGTTCCCTGTCCTCTGTCTTATTCTGACTACTGACTACTGACTTCTGACTACTGAATTCTGTCTTCTCTAAAGTTTTCTGTCTTATTCTGACTACTGAATTCTGAATTCTCTCTTCTTCAAACTACCGCCGTCGCGATTTCAAAACTGCCGCCGGCGGCAACTACGGCCGCGGAGGTCACGGGAAGTTCGAAATCCGCGAAAACGCCGCCTCTGATGACATATTCGCAGGCCGCCGCCGCGGTGTCCGCGCTGAATCCGGCGTCAACATGGTCCCGGCAGGGAGCATTCTTCTCATAAGTGGAAACATAATAAGCTTTTCCCGCTTCCAGCGCAAACTCCCTGACCAGCAGCGCATCCTTCCGGATGACGCCGAGGAATCCCACCGGGGACTGACGGCTGATTACGGCAATAATCCGCGGAGTATTGTAATCGTCTTTTTCATAATCCATCGCCAGCAATCCCAATGAAATTGCATCGCGCGGCGACATGCCGGAGGCGATCTTTTCGGCAATGGGGTCCGTATGGGAACCGTTGCTGACCACCGCGTAATTGCCGGCGATCCGGACGCAGTTGTAGGCAATGTACGGGCTCTTTTTCAGGTCTCCTTCAAATCCGGCGCGCGGCATGATGGAGACGGTTTCGCCTTTCTTGACCGCTTCGCGGTTCGGAAATGACCTGGATGAGACGCGATACATGGCGGCGGCATTGCCCTGCGGGGTCATGCCGATGGCGACGATTCTGCCGATATACATAATTGTCAATGCTCCTGACTTATTTATTTAAATGTGCATCATAAAATGCAACTCCTAAAAAGAGCAATATTTCCGGATTAATTCAAGTGCTTTTGACAATAATTTCGCGTTTTATACTCTATAAGGGTGAAAATTTAAAATAGGTTACGAAGATTTTGAGAATTGGTTCGTATTCTGAGAGGCTGCCGATACCGGGGTATCGAAAGCCTCGAAGAGTGCGAATCCAAACTCAAAAGATCGCAACCGCTTTGCGGCGAGTGTCTTGCGGCCGTATTTTTCCGTTCCTCCTTCCGGCGATATTCATATCGCCTGTCAGTCGGATCGAAAAAATCCAATACACAATCCTACTCGTCTATGTTAAATTTTCACCCTTATAGAGTATAAATTTGTTCTGATAAAATTAAACAGGAAAATCCCGTCAATCCTGTTCAGCCCTGTTTAAAACAGTTTTGTTGGGAAATATCGGCGGCGCCGGCGGCGCGGCATATTGTTCCCGATATTCAAACAACGGGAACACAAAAGCTAAAAGTGCAAACTCGATATAATTCAACTTTAGCGGTTGCCATTGTTTACTTGATCTTTTCGTTTGTGCTTTATTTCTTTTTCTGTATTCTCGATTGCTTCAAGAAAATGTTTTTCAACCAGGCTTAATTCATCAAACGTTTTTTGCTTGTAAGTCGAGTATTCGGTGAACGCTTTTTTTTCAGCAAGTTCTGCGGAAATTTTCCCTGCGTCAGTTAAGACATTTTGACGGGACATTTTAATAAAACCATCCAGAATATCAATCAATCCATTCATTCATTCATGGTCATTGTCTTGTGTTGCAAGGCGTTAACTTCCGCAATGCCGTCAGGGGGCAGTTGTTCGGAATTTCCGAACAACTGCGGCTTCGTTCAATTCGCCTTCTTCAAAAATGTGCTTTATATGTTCACTGATATTGGGTTTTGACGATTGAAATAATTCCACCAGATCTCCCTGGGTAAGCCATACGCTGTTGTCATCTAGGCGCACATTGACTTTAGTCGCGCCGTCTTCTGTCTGGTAAATGATTATTTCTGAATTATTCTTTTCCATTCCTATTTTCCTTATTCAGCGATAATATAAATTCAAAACGTCAAAGTTGAAGCACACATCTTTTACTCTATAATATTTTCGCCATTCTCCACATTAAAAGCACCGCCATTCTTTGCGGGGTCCGTCCACTTTATTTATACTTTTTGTGCATACGTTCATTAATTTACTTCTATTTACGCTTCTTATTTTAATATCTTAAGTCGCAGGATTTAGAAATAAGGTTTTAAAAACTTTTCCCATGAAATATTCTATTTCTGAGCAGACGGTGGCGCCAGATTGCCTGCCGCAATCGTCTCGCTTTAACATGCCTTACGTTGCACGAAATGCAAACAAGAAAGTCGAAACGTTGGTCGTCCGCAGGACGAAACTATAGCGATTTTCATCAAATTGAAAAACATAAAGCCGGTCAGACGACCGGCGCTCCCAGGCGAAGTTCCGAAGACGGGATGTAAAGGATTTGTTTTTTGTCAGGCGCTTTGGTCTGACTTTGGAGTGCGGCGACCCTGCGCCGCTTTATCTTATCGCGGCTTGCACATAGAACTTATCATGGTCAGAGTAACTGCAATCATTGTTTTATCCTGTTTCCAGCGTATTTCCGGCGTAATCCAAAGCGCCGCCGGGTCGCCGCACTCCAATCCTCCTACGGCGGACAAGTTCGTCTGCGGAGGACAAGAGATTGCTCCGCAATCA
>CAIKZE010000106.1 GCA_903831825.1 uncultured Lentisphaeria bacterium
CCTCTCTCTGAGAGGGATGTTCCGGCCCCCGTCCGATACGGACGGCCCTACACCCGATCCGCATTTCCGAGACATTGGAGTCTCATTCAGCACAACACATTTCAGTTTTATAACCATTTTGGACATTTTACACACCTGTTGTGCAGAACTGTTCCGTTGTAGCGCCTTCTCTCTGAGAGGGATGTTCCGGCCCCCGTCCGATACGGACGGCCCTACACCCGATCCGCATTTCCGAGACATGGAGTCCCGTTCAGCACAATGCATTTCAGTTTTATAACCATTTTGGACAATTTGGACATACCTCCTTCATAGACCCATGAGCCCCATAGGCTCCATGTTTTCCATCTCCGTACTCCGAGACATTGGAGTCTCATTCCGCACAACGCATTTCAGTTTTATAACCATTTTGGACAATTTGGACATACCTCCTTCATAGACCCATGAGCCCCATAGGCTCCATGTTTTCCATCTCCGTACTCCGAGGTTTTGGAGTCCCGTTCAGCACAACGCATTTCAGTTTTATAACCATTCTGGACATTTTGGACATCCTTCATAGGTACCATAAACCCCATCGGCCCCATGTTCTCCTCCTCCCGTACTCCGAGACCTTGGAGTCCCGTTCCGCACAACTACTTTCAACTTTTCTCGTTTTTCTCGCTTTTCTCGTTTTTCTCGCTTTTCTCGCTTTCAACAATAAGTGTCTTGATTCTACAATATAGGAGTTTTGTCAATCCAGGAAGTGCGGATAAACTCAAGAAAGACTGTAAAATGCATTTTTGAAACTCATGTTTTTTTTAGGCATTTTATATGATTGCGCAGCAATCTCTTGTCCTCCGTAGGATGACTTGTCCGCCGAAGGAGGATTGGACTGCGGCGACCCTGCGCCGCTTTGGATTTGCGCCGGAAACAGGATAAAGGCAGTAGCCATGACAAGTTCTATGGATATGTCGCGGCAAACCAAAGCAGCGCAGGGGCGCCGCACTCCAAAGTCAGGCCCAAGCGCCTGACAAAGAACAAGTTTCATCAGGAACTCCATAGGCCGATGCCGGAGGCATCGAACGTTTATAGCACAAAAGAACACGGATTGTTCGACTCCGTCGGAGTCGCAGCTATGTTTTATAGGTTTTGCTATAATCCCGTTGGGATATAAAAACATTGAAAAAGCCGATCAGGCGGCAAAGTAACTCAAGCTTCCAGCTTGAGTTGGAAATCGCAAGCGGGACGCTTGCGGTACTCTTTAAGCCGCCGTCAGGCGGCAAAGTAACTCAAGCTTCCAGCTTGAGTTGGAAATCGCAAGCGGGACGCTTGCGGTACTCTTTAGCAATCCGAGGTTATCTTAACCCGCTTGTTTTTACTGCATTCACAGATTATTGTAATCTTGGTAATAGCGGGGAGGGGTTTATGTTGGCAAAACTCAAAACGGCATGGCGGGCGTTCAATCACTGGCGGCGGAGCGCGTTTCCGTTCCGGCTGACGGTGTTGTTGCTGCTACTGGTTTTCTCAACCGGGTTGTTTGAGCGGGCAATGACTGAAAACCATTCGCCGCTTATTTTTCAATGGGTGTGGGATGCCTGCCAGGCAATGCGCAACTATTGTGAGCCGCGCATGGAATCCGCTTATCTGCGTTATTACCGGGCTAGAGAAAACCAGCGTTTGCAAAATGCGTTGCGCGACCGGATACAGGTCGGCGGTTTGCAGCTTAGTCCGGTCGAATTGGCCGCCGTTAACGGCAGACCGTTTAAGGTTGACAATAAAATCCTGTTCGGCGTCGCCCAGCGGTACGGAATCATCGCTGCCGGAGTGTCTCAGCGGGAGTATATGCGCAGTATGTGGGCGGCGTCATTATCCATGACCTCTATGGAATTTGATAAAGACTGGAGCGAGGTAAAACAAAAAGTTTTTAGCACTGGTAAGCTGTTTGGCGACAAACGCGACTGGCGCACGGGGATTGAAAGACTCGGTTATGTGCTTGCGGAGATTCTGCCGCTGCCGCTGACTGCAACTGTACCATGGTTTATTATCTGTCTGACGCTGGCATTTATTGCAGTCGAAAACCCGGACCGCAAATGGCAGTATGCCCTGGCAATTTTACTGCCGGTAATATTTACTTTGTTGTTGAGCATACCTGCATGGTCCGAATACACCAGGTATAACCGGCTGTTTTTCGAAAAGACCTGGCGGGGCAATGACGTTATTTATTTTATATTGTTGGCCTCTGTGACCGGAATACTTGGAATCAGGCTGAAGCGATTTGTGCTTAAGCGCGGAGTTGGCGATATTGTTCAAGTTTTGCTGCTGTTTGTTTCCGGAGTTCTGCTGCTGTTCCCGTCCGGATTTTATCCGGAAAACCGCATTTTTTACTATGTGTGGTCTGACGTGAGTTTTTTTCCCGGTTATATCTTCCGCAATCTTTCATCTTACGGTATTCTATTGTTTTGTCTGTCCGGAGCGTTCATGATCGGTTATGCGTTAAAATCATATTTACAGATGCAAGGGCGGTTTAAGCGGTTTAGCATTTCGCCGGACCTGTTATGTTATCTGCTTTGGGGGATAACTGCCGCGTGGACATGCTATTTGCTGACGCTGGTTGACCGCTCCGCATTCAATCTGTTATTACTTAATTTTAATGTGCCGTCAACGAATATTCCTGTCCCTTTGCTGCTTGAAAGCAATCTTGTCACGGGTGAGGAAATAATTGCTGTCGGACTGGAAATAACGGCGTTTATTGGCAGTATTTTATGTGGACTGCTACTGACCAAGCCAAGCCTTAAAAAGTATTTTCGAACGGTTAACATTTGTGTGATTGTTTTGTTGATAGTGATTTTTGCGGTCTTGACATTTTTCTCATCATGTCGCTTGCAGAAATGTTATTCAACAAGCCAGGGTAATTATATCAACGTGACATTTATTTGAAAGTGAAAAATATAATCAATAGGAGCAGGGATGTTTGCAAAACTCAAAACAGCATGGCGGGCGTTCAATCACTGGCGGCGGAGCGCGTTTCCGTTCCGGCTGACGGTGTTGCTGCTTCTGCTGGTTTTCTCAACCGGATTGTTTGAGCGGGCAATAACCGAAAACCATTCGCCGCTGATTAATGAACTGGTGTGGATCGCCTGCAAGGCAATACGTCACAGTTCCGAACCGCGCATCCCTTCCGCTTATCTGCACTATTATCGCGTCAGAGAAAACCAGCGGTTGCAAAATGCACTGCGCGACCGGATAGCCGGCGGTTTGCAGCTTAGTCCCGACGAACTGGCCGTCGTCAACGCCATGCCATCCAAGGTTGACAATAAAATTATGTTCGATATCGCCAAACGTCACGGAACCATTTCTGCCGGAGTGTCTCAGCGGGAATACATGCGCAGTCAGTGGGCGGCATCATTGTCCATGACTGCTATGGAGTTTGACAAAGATTGGCAGGATGTCAGGCATGACGTTTTCAACAACGGAAAGCTGTTCAGCGGTGAGCGCGACTGGCAAGCAGGTGTTGAACGATTCGGCTATCTGCTTGAGTGGATTTTGATTCCGCTGATTAAAGCGATACCCTGGCTCGTCATTGGCCTGACGCTGGTATTTATTGTGGTTAAGAATCCAGCCAGCAAGCGGCAGTGCGCACTCGCAATCGCTTTGCCAATATTGCTGCCATTGTTATGGAACAATCGGTTCTTGATTTATATACTTGCAAAGGGTTCCCGGCCTTGGGATTATTTTAGTCTCTATTATTTTGCATATGTTCCAATATTGGCAGTGATTATCGGTATTCTTGGAATCAGGCTGCGGCGATGGACGGTTGAACGCGGGAATACGGACAAATTTTTGATAGGATTGCTGTTAATTGCCGGATTGTTCCTGATAGATACGCAATGCAATTATAATGCCTCTAAATATAGAGATTGGAGTTTCCCTTCTGATAGTATTTTCTGTAATATTTCGTTTGGTATCACATTGCTGCTTTGCCTGACCGGGGCGACCATGACGGGTTGCTCGGCGAAGTTATATTTCCAGATGCAGGCTGCCGGGCGGTTTAAGCGTTTTCGCATTCCGCCAGAGTTGCTATCTTATCTGCTCTGGGGAATAACTGCCGTATTGTTGGCACTGTTTCTGATCGAAAACAATGTTAGTCTTGACATTGATGAGAAAGTAATTGTTGCCGGTCAGGAAATAACGACGTTTATCTGTAGCGTTTTCTGCGGATTGCTGCTGTCCAGGGTATGCATTAAAAAGTATTTAATAGCTATTAACATTTGTGCGCTGATTTTGTTAGTATTGATGTTGTTAGCGTCATGACGCTTGGAGAAATACAGTTTATCAGGACAGAGGAGGAGCAAAAGGTGAACAATTCTGAAAAAATCAGGCTTGAAGATGATTTCAAGCGTGAGAAGAACTGGAAACGCTGGGGGCCGTACCTTGCCGAACGGCAATGGGGAACGGTCAGGGAGGATTATTCCGCGGACGGTTCCGCCTGGGATTATTTTCCGCACGAACATGCCAGGAGCCGCGCCTACCGCTGGGGCGAGGACGGACTGCTCGGCATCTGCGACCGCGAATGCCGGCTTTGTCTGTCCGTGGCGTTGTGGAACGGACAGGACCCCATTCTGAAGGAAAGGCTGTTCGGGCTGACCAATGAGGAAGGCAATCACGGCGAGGACGTGAAGGAGCTTTACGCCTATCTTGATTCCACGCCGACCCATTCCTACATGAAGGCCATGTACCGTTATCCCCAGGCGCGTTTCCCCTACGAGAAGCTGCTGGAGGAGAACCGGAAAAGAGGCAGTCATGAACCTGAATATGAAATAACGGACACCGGCGTTTTTAATGACATGCGTTATTTCGACATCGTCGCGGAATATGCCAAGGCCGGTCCAGACGACATGCTCGTCAAAATAAATGTGCATAACCGCGGCCCGGAAGCGGCGGAGATTCATCTGCTGCCGACGCTCTGGTTCCGCAACACCTGGATATGGGGATGCAGCCATGAAGGCTGCACGCTTAAGCCGAGAATTGAGGCGGCGGGGAAGGACATGGCCCGGACCTCGCACGAGAGCCTCGGCGATTACGCCTTCAGGGCGTCACCGGACCCGGACGGCAACTATCCGCAATTGCTTTTTACCGAGAACGAAACGAATACGTTGAAACTTTTTAATACTGAAACCTATACGCCGTATGTCAAAGACGCATTTCACCGGTACGTCATTGAGGGAGCGGTTGACGCGGTGAATCCGCATTTGACCGGAACCCGGATGGCGGCTTATTACAAGCTGAAACTGAAGGCCGGAGCAAGTTCCGTCATCCGGCTGCGCCTCTGCGCCGGACGCGAATGCGCCGCCCCGTCAGGAGCTGATTTCGACAAAGTTTTCGCGGCCAGGATCGCGGAGGCGGACGAGTTTTTCGAATCCGTTTATCCCGCCGCAATGACCGTGAGCCAGAAAGAGCTGTACCGGCACTCCATCGCCGGACTGCTGTGGAGCAAACAGTTCTACCACCTAGTCGTGGAAGACTGGCTGAAGGGGGATTTGGCGATGCCGCCACCGCCTGAGGGACGCGAACTGGTGCGCAACCGCGACTGGAAACATATGTTCTGCCGGGATGTGCTTGCCATGCCGGACAAATGGGAATATCCCTGGTTTGCGGCCTGGGATTTGGCATTCCACATGCTCCCGCTGGCGAAGGTTGATCCGGATTTAGTCAAGCGCCAGATGATACTGTTTCTCCGCGAATGGTATCAGAGCCCGAACGGGCAGATTCCGGCGTATGAGTACAATTTTGACGACGTCAATCCGCCCGTCCATGCCTGGGCCTGCTGGCGGATATACAAGATGTCCGGCGGCGCCTGCGGGCGCGACAGGACTTTCCTGGCGTCCGCTTTCCAGAAGCTGCTTATGAATTTCACCTGGTGGGTGAACCGCAAGGACGCCAGCGGCAAACATATTTTCTCCGGCGGATTTCTCGGTCTCGACAACATCGGGGTTTTCGACCGGTCCAAACCGCTGCCCGGCGGCGGGTACATCGAGCAGGCCGACGCCACGGCCTGGATGGCTTTTTACGCCGGAACCATGCTCTCAATGGCGCTGGAACTGGCGCAGGATGATCCGGTCTACGAGGATATGGCTTCCAAGTTCTTCGAACATGTTATTGCGATTGCCGACGCGATGAACAATCTCGGCGGCGCCGGGCTATGGGACGAAACGGACGGCTTCTACTACGATCAGCTTTGCTGTCATGGCCGCAACATCCCGCTGAAGATCAAGTCGCTGGTCGGCCTGATTCCGCTGATCGCCGTCGAGGTCATCCACTGCGACGTAATCGAAAAGCTTCCCGGCTTCCGGAAGCGGATGCTCTGGTTCCTGAAAAACCGGAAGGATCTCGCCGGGCAGATTTCCTTCATGTGCGGCGGCGGGGATGAGGAAAAACCGGGCCAGCATATGCTGCTGGCGATACCGTCCAGGGAAAAGCTGGAGCGGGTGCTGTCCAGGATGTTTGACGAAGCGGAGTTCCTTTCCCCGCATGGAATACGTTCGCTTTCGCGCGACCACCTGAAACGCCCCTATGTTTTTAATGAAGGTTCATTGCATTATAACGTATCATATCTTCCCGGCGAATCCGACAGCCGGCTTTTCGGCGGAAATTCAAACTGGCGCGGCCCGATATGGTTCCCGTTGAACTACCTGATCGCGGAAGCGCTGGAAAGGTATCATCATTTCTTCGGGGATGATTTCAAAATTGAATATCCGACCGGATCCGGCAGAAAACTTTCCCTGGGTGAAATCGCCGCCGATCTGCATGAAAGACTGACGAATCTGTTTATCCCGGATCAGACCGGTAAATGTCCGTACAATGGAGACGATCCGCGTTTTGAACGCGACCCGTTCTGGAAAGACATCGTCTGTTTCCATGAATATTTCGACGGCGACACCGGGCGCGGGCTGGGGGCTTCGCATCAGACCGGATGGACGGCGCTGGCGGCCTGTTCGCTGGCGCATCTGGCAAAGAACCGGAAAATTCAATGAAGAGAAGGCAGAAGTCAGAAGTCAGGATAAAACGGTATTACGGCATGACAGTTTAACGGTATTACAGTCAAACCGTGGAGCCGTTAAACCGGAAAACTTTTTCTCTGTGCCTCTGTGGTTAAAAAGAGTTTCAAAAGAGGATAAAACGGTATTACGGCATGACAGTTTAACGGTATTACAGTCAAACCGTGGAGCCGTTAAACCGGAAAACTTTTTCTCTGTGTCTTTGTGGTTAAAAAGAGTTTCAAAAGAGGATAAAACGGTATTACGGCATGACAGTTTAACGGTATTACAGTCAAACCGTAAAACCGTGGAGCCGTTAAACCGGAAAAAGTTTTCTCCGTGTCTCTGTGGTTAAGTTTCAAAGGAGATAGAACTGAGACAAAGAATTAGAGGAGGGAAACAAAATGGATACAGTCTCAAGACGGCAATTCATGACAAGCGTCGGCGCGGCCGGCGTGGGCGTGCTGCTGGGCGGGTGCGCGGGCAAGGCGGACAGCAAAGAGGTTACCGCGGTTGAAGACCTGATGCGGGAGCACGGGGTTTTGCGGAGGGCGCTGTTTGTGTACAGCGAAGCGGCCGTCCGGCTTCGCGACAATCCGTTATCCGTGCCGCCGGGCGCGCTTCAGAAAACCGCCAGCCTTTTCCGTGCTTTCGGTGAAGATTACCATGAAAAGAAACTGGAGGAGGCATACATTTTCCCGGCGGTCAGGAAAGCGGGCGGGGAAGCCGCCGGTTACATTGAAATTCTGGTCGAACAGCATCAGCGGGGGCGGGTTATCACCGATTACATTCTTGCCCTGTCGCGCGGCGCGAAAATAGAGGCGGACAAGGTGAAGCCGCTGGCATCGGCGCTGGAGTCTCTTGTGCGAATGTACCGGCCGCACGCTACTCGCGAGGATACGATTATTTTCCCGGCGTGGAAACAAGCGCTCACCGCCAAACAACTTGATGAGATGGGCGATAAGTTTGAAGATATTGAGCGGGAGCAGTTCGGCGCGGATGGTTTTGAAAGCGCCGTGCGGCAGATCAGCTTGATTGAACAAGAACTTGGCCTGGCCGACCTGGCACAATTCACCGCGCCGAAGCCGTAGTTTGTAAGCGGGATAAAAAACGAATATCCAATATCCAACAAGGAATATCCAACAGATGAAAGAAAGGCAAAATACAAAAGACAATCAATTTTAGATACTGCCGAAAAAATACAGGCGCGATAGCGGTATTTTTTACCTTGGACATTGGATATTCCTTGTTGGATGTTGGATATTGGATATTTAAATTCAGGAGAAGAGACATAAACGATGAGTATGGATATGGAATTATCATCTCAGGCTGAACAGACGCGCCCGCAGCGATTGACTGAAGTGGCCAAATATTTTCTCAAACTCGGTTTTACCGCCTTCGGGGGGCCTGCCGCCCATATCGCCATGATGCACGACGAAGTCGTGGAACGCCGCAAATGGCTGGATGACCAGCAGTTTCTCGATCTGCTGGGGGTAACCAATCTTATCCCCGGCCCGAACTCCACGGAGATGGCAATTTACATTGGCTACCGGCGGGCGGGCTGGATGGGGCTGATTCTCGGCGGCGTCTGTTTCATTATGCCGGCGATGCTCATTGTGATGGCGCTGGCATGGGCGTATGTGCGCTTCGGTTCCACGCCGCAGGCCGGGTGGCTGTTGTACGGCGTCAAGCCGGTAGTGATCGCAATTATTATCCAGGCGCTTTACAAGCTGGGTCAAAAGGCGGTAAAGAATTCGCTGATCGCCGTTGTCGGGTTGGCCGTGCTGGTCTTGTATTTCCTCGGCGTCAACGAAATCGTCCTGCTTTTGGTCGGCGGTTTGCTGGCTATGGCCGGAGCGAACCTCCAGCGGCTTAAAAAGCTGGTAATGGGCGGCTTGCTCGTGCCGCCGCTCGCCGGATTAGGCTTGCCGGCATCTTCCGCGCTGGCGGCGGGAGCGGCGCCTTTCAGCCTGCCGCAGTTGTTTCTGCTCTTTTTGAAGATCGGTTCTGTATTGTACGGCAGCGGTTACGTGCTGCTTGCCTTTCTCCATGCTGATTTCGTGGTGCGCTTAGGCTGGCTTACTGACCGGCAATTGATTGATGCGGTCGCTATCGGACAGGTAACGCCGGGGCCGGTATTGACCACCGCCACCTTTATCGGCTTCATTCTTGGGGGGACGCCGGGAGCGCTGCTGGCGACCCTGGGCATTTTCCTCCCGTCCTTCATTTTTGTCGCCATTTCCAACCCGCTGATTCCGAAAATACGCAACTCGGTTTGGTTCGGCAGTTTACTGGACGGCGTAAATGTGGCTTCGCTCGGCTTAATGGCCGCGGTGACCTGGCAATTGGGCCGGGCTTCACTGACGGATATCCTTACTGTCCTGATAGCCCTTGTCTCTTTAGGTGCGCTGATCCGTTTCAAAATCAATTCAACCTGGCTGATTCTCATCGGCGCGATAATCGGCGTGCTGGATGCAATGATACGGTGAAATCTTTATCGTTATTCAAACGTATTTTTCAATTCATACATGGATTGATAACTCACATCAAGGGTTATTAATCCTTTTCTCGGCATATCCAAATCGAGGGTAATATAAATGACTATCGACACCAATAGACAAAAACCTATGACTATAGTTTTACTTAATTTATTTTCTTCAGTCGATAAATAGCCAATATAAAAAGAGCTGATTAAAGAAATGATTAATAGAAAAATAACAATTAAATTGGGCACGGTTTCCTGCCGGCTGTTATTTCTGGTGGCGGCGATGTCAAACATCGAATTAAGCGCCGGCGCCATTTGGGTAGTCGGGACAAACATATCTTTATTAAGGATCGAGCCGTAAATAAAATCACTTTTAATGGGCTACATATCTCTGATATCTGTTCTATCGCCCATCATTAATCACTGTTAAAAATCTTCATATCAAACGAATTGCGGCACTTGAAAAATGCGCGCGGCGATGGTATA
>CAIKZE010000107.1 GCA_903831825.1 uncultured Lentisphaeria bacterium
CGAAGAGTGCGAATCCAAACTCAAAAGATCGCAATCCCGCAGGCGCGGGACGAGTGTCTTGCGGCCGTATTTTTCCGTTCCTCCTTCAGGCGATATTCATATCGCCAATCAGTCGGATCGAAAAAATCCAATCCACAATCCGACTCGTCTATGTTAAATTTTCAGCCTTATAGAGTATCATTATTTTATCGGGGATTAAATACATATAAACGCAAACAAAGGTACTTAATAAAGTTTTAGATTATTTTTCAAAAGGGTATTGACAACAGAATAAAAAAGCCTTATAATATTATCAAAGTGTTAAATGATTGTCAAACATTATTTGTTATAACTAAGTAGAAAAACATGAACAGCAATACACCGAAATACATATCAATTGCAAATGATTTCCGTACAAAAATCAAATCGAAAATCTATCATCCGAGTGATTTGCTGCCCGATTATCGCACTTTAGGCAAACAACTGAACTGCAGCCTTCCGACGCTGCAGAAAGCATTTGATATTCTTGAAAGAGAAGGTCATGTGCGTAAAATTCAGGGAAGCGGAGTTTATGTTGACAATGGCAGCGCTCAAGAAGAAGCTCATCCCAAGCTCGGCATTAAGAATCTCTTTATAATTGGTATTGCCAATGACGTAACAATTGATAACCATTCGCAAAAATCTATTGAGCATCATATTGCGAACAGGATTCTTATGAGTAATGGCAAAAACCGGCAATATGAACCTTTGCGTATCAATTTTACTGACGCCCGAGATTTAAGAGCAAGATTAAACTACTACAGAGATTTTCTTGACGGATTGATTATATCCGGCACCAATTACGATTTTCTGGCTGACAGTGTGCAATATGTATTAAAGCAAAACATTCCAACTGTTTTTGCCGGATTGCAAATACCATCACAGTTGGAGAAGATGCCGGTTGATACGGTTTATGTTGACGAATTTCAAGGCGGTTATGATGCCGGGCGATATTTTATTGAAAAAGGCCATACTGAAATTGGCCTTGTACATGACTACAAACACAACAAATGGGGGCGTATTGAAGGATTTATAACCGCATTGAAAGAGAGCGGATTGAAAGCGAATATGCCGCTTGAGATATTGAAAGATTTGAACAGTTGCAAGTCAAAGTCTTTTCTCTTTTCCCGTAACTTGGGGACGGCTTACGCGAAAAAACTGATGAAAAGTAAAAAACGCCCGACTGCAATCATGTGCCAGAACGATCTTAGCGCAATAGGTGCGTTTGAAGAATTGAATTGCATGAAAATTTCCATGCCGGATGAAGTTGAACTGTTCGGGTTTGCCGATGACGTGGAATCGCGTTTATTTTTCACCAGTCGCGTTAATCCAATATCCACGGTTGCGTTACCGAGGGAAGCGCTGGCGGAAGAGGCTTTCAAGCTTCTCGTACAGCGCATGAATAATCCCGGACTTCCGGCCCAAACCGTTACTTTGCCAACTATAATAATTCATCGTGAAACAACAAAAGGAGAAAGTGTTTATGCTTCAAAATTGGGAAAAATCGTGTCTGACGAAGAAAATGACATTGAAATTATAAATAAACAAATAATGGCAAAAATAATCTGAAAGGAGATTTAAGAAATGAAAAAACGAAATTTTACACTTATTGAATTGCTAGTCGTGATCGCCATCATCGCAATATTGGCTTCCATGCTGCTGCCAGCCTTGAATAAAGCCCGGGAAAAAGCCAAATTCGCATTTTGCCAATCGAACCTGAAGCAGGTCGGGCTTAGCCTGGAAATGTATTCAGGTGATTTTAATGGAATGTACCCGGCAATTATAAAAACCGGTATTCTTTCGCCATGGCAAATACTTGTCAACGGAAAATATATTGAAAAGTACAATATATGGGATTGCCCAAGTGATACGACTCGCGGCAATGTAGATGGTGGATGTTACCCTTATGTTTTCACCAAAAATATCAATAGGAGTTATGTCATAGACCGGCAATGTGGACAATTGAGCAGCGGATCAACCTTTTTTCTGCCATTTATCCCGTCTAAGCATCTGAAACCAAGTATTGTTTATGTCGCTTATGATTACGAAAACGGGCCAATATCTGCTGGAAGCCCGGCTTATTATTATGGTTATGAATACAGAAACAACACAACTCAAAGAGGCACTTTTTATGACGTCTCTATACGTCATGGGGGGAACATAAATATTTTAGCTGGTGATGCCGGAGTGCGTCAATTGAATTTGAATACTAATCCCACCTGGCAAGGCTGGATAGCCAATACAGGCGCGACTGAAACAAGATAGTTTAATCTAACAATGTTTTAGACAAAAATTAAAGCATTCCGAATTAATATGGAAATGAAAAAAATGTTATTCAAAAAAACAGTTCCGTTTGCGGTAGTATTTCTATTGGCAATATCGGCGATGGCGGGAGAACAGACTTTAACGATAAATAGCTGTCAGGTAAAGGATTTCGCTGTAATCAAAACTGACTCCGGCTGGAACTTCGGTTATGTACGGGAATTTAATAACGATGCAACTGTGGCGTGGGGCAAAGAATTGCAACTTAATCCGAGCGGCTGGAAAAACCATCCTCAAGTTCCGCATATCAACGGCTACAATGGCGATATCACGCTGAAGATTGCCGCGCCTGGACCAATTGCTGAACTGAACGTTGAATCTCAACTCGCAAATTTTGCAGATGACAAAACTCGCAAAGGGGTGATATCGTACTCAATTAATGGAATAGATTATAATGTGATTGCGGAAAAAGAGTTCGGCATTACCACTATTAGCGGTTCCCAAAAACTGCCTGCTAACAGCGGCTTACTATGGTTGCGTTTCAGCCGGATTGTGGAGGCTGACGATTCTAACGGACTCGCTGGCTATGTAGTGTTCAAGAGGATAAGTTTTAAGCTGAATGGCAGTTATGCCGCAGAAAAGCGGGACGCCCCGGCGGCGGCAGTTACTTCCGAGAGAACCGGATTGAAGGATTTTTTCCCTACCGGGGTCTTTTGGCCGTGGGAACTGACAAAACCGAATGCTGATTTCGCCGGTAAGGAATTATGGACATTTGTTGAAGAAACCATGAAAACATTGCATAATAACAACTGCAATGCCATCTGGTTCGTCAATATCGGACCCGGTGAAGACGCACGAAAACTCTGCACCCTGGCAGAGAAACATCAACTCAAAGTTTTGCTTAACACCGACTTGCTGCTCTATTATTACCATGGATTCGATTCTTTTGACTCCATGGAGAACGCCGCACGAAAAACAACCAATTCTATCGGAGATTGTCCAGCCCTGATAGGATATATACTAAAAGATGAACCATTATTCTGCTCACTTGCTCATTGCAATTATTTTTACAAATTGATAAAGCGCATCGATCAAGCAAAGCGGGATTCGATTGTAGTAGCAATGAATCGCCAGACACCGTCTTTTCTTGAGGAGACTGAGTTGCCGGTAATCTGTACCGATATTTATTATTTTGGCGCGGATAAATCCACAAACATTCCTAACCCTGCAAAAACTTCCCAGCAAATGTTTCGGCTCAATGTCTCCGGCATAAATCTGATTGCCGACAAACACGGCAAACACTCCTGGCTGATGCCGCAGATGTTTGCCGCGGTTTGGGGACGCCATTATCGTAAAGGGGACAAGACGATTGTTGAGCCGGGAAGTTATCTGCATTGGCGAATGCCCTCGGATGCTGAAACTCGCTGGCAGATATGGGAAGCAATGCGTTGCGGCAGCAAAGGAATAATCTTTTATATACTTTATCCTCCGGTTCTGCTTTGGACCCCGCCAGACCAGGTTAAGCAGGGTACTCCTGAAGAAAAAATGGTTAAAGCAATGGATGCCCAAGCCGCATCTGCCGCCAGTTGGAAAACGCAGGAATTAACCAAAACACGTTTGGAAATGGACTCCGGCGAAGCTGCACTGCAAGCCGGTGGTAAACCTACCCCTCAAATGCTGGTAATGGGGAAAGCATTCGGGCATCTGCGGAAATACTCCGATTTACTGAACTCACGCCAAAAGGCTGATTTTCCAGTTTTCTTCCCATCTGATGAAAGCACGCAAACCGCAACATTCTCCGTTCCCAATAAATCGCAGTTACGGTATGGAGTGATTGTTAACGATGATTTAGACAAAACACGAAAAATAAAAGTATTGCTGCCGCTTAATATCAGTTCAGTTAAAAATTTAAATGAAGATAAAGATCTGGCAATAAAAAGTGATAATCCGTACTTTAAGAGTTGTGAACTGGAACTTGCGTCCGGCGACGGATGTTTGCTGGAAGCTGAATTCGTCAACAACCAACCCGGTATGCTTTTGATGCACGAAGACTTTGCTCAGTTTGCACATAAAGTCAAGTTAAACCAGAATGCTCAAATTGAGCGTTTCGGAGCTTTTGGAATTGAACCTTTTTACGGAGTTAAAATGACCGGCGATTCTGCCGAGCCGGTGTTTTCGATCGAGAACTTGACCAATCGCAAAAATGCGGACAATACGGTATTCATGAACATCAATAACAACAAAAGGCAAGGTGTGGTTTATTGCATGATCAATGGGGACTTGAATGGAGTTGAAGTTAAAGCGCTAACCGATTCCGCTAAAAACGGCGAACAGACTAACGTAGCACATCTGGCTGAAAGCAACTCCGGAAAACCATCTGATAAATCAGCAATGAAGATCAGCAATAAAATACAGGCAGACAAATTTTATATTCCGGCTGTCGTTCCAGTGGGTACTACAAGTTTAGAATTTTTTATTAAGAATAATGTCAGCAGAATCGATGGTGTTACTATCTGGTTTGTTCCCGATGTGAAATAGTCGAATCGAGCTAATTCAGGGGTTGAGCAGGAGACTGTCAATATTTTTTTAGGTTATTTTCTTGATTTAAACTCTTAGGAGTCGTTCAAAAATAACTGGTACTTTCTACTGGTGTCTCGGGGGCACTTTCGGCTTTGCCGGTTCGTTACAAAGCTACGGTTTTGCTCCTCTCCGGCAACCCCAAAATTTTTCCCCGATACCCTCAGTATAAAAATACCACTTATTTCTTTACAACTCCTTAACACCAATCCCTTGCTTATTTTTTCGTGCTTTTTGCAGTAAAGAATCTATGTTTTGATGACTTAAATATCTATTGTCAAGTGCTTTGCAATTTTTTTGATTGACAAAATACCTATATATGTAGGAACAATTAGGTGACTGGTGAATAGTGACTGGTGAATAGTTAAAAAACGAAAACCGCTCCGTTGGGAATAAATAAGAATAATGATATGGTGCATGTTAAGAGGCTCTCTAACGGCTCGGAAATGTAAAGAACGTGAATGGTAACTGGTGAATGGTAAAAATAGGGGAAATCGGTTATGCTGGAGATGTCTCCAAACTCTCGGAGTGATTGAAAAAAGTACCACAAGCATCCTGCTTGTGATTTTACTCAAGCTGGAAGCTTGATGTACTCTGGGCTTTTGAAAACTGATAGCTGTTGTGTTCAACGAGTCTCCAAAGTCTCGGAGTTGTTTGAAAAAGCCGGAAAACATTATGTTCAACGGTGCTCCAAAGTCTCGGAGTTGCCGGAAGACGATGGGAAGAATGGGTGGTATCGCCGGAAAATCCGCTGAAACTTTCGCTCAAAGGAGCTCCAGAGTCTCGGAAATGCGGTTTTGTTGTAGTGCCGTCCGTCTCGGACGGTAGGGTCCAAAATATCTGTCAAGACAGACAAATGGGAATAATGGGAATAATGGGAATAATGGGAATAATGGGAATAATGGGAATAATGGGAATGTTACCGGAAAATCCGATAAGGCCTCTGCTCAAATGTTCTCCAAAGTCTCGGAAATGTTGACAGCCGATAGGAATAATAGGAGTAATAGGAGTGTTACCGGAAAATCCGATAAAGCCTCTGCTCAAATGGTATCCAGAGTCTCGGAATTGTGGTAGTATGCCAGTTTTGCCAAAACTGGCAAAGAGGCGTTTTTGGCAAAAACGCCATACTGGAGATGTCTCTAAATCCTCGGAATGTTCCGCACCGCGGGTGTCCAAAATAAGCGTGGCGGGTGTCCAAAATATGGGAAGATAATGTCCAAAATACGGGAAGATGATGTCCAGAATGGTGCTGGATGTGAAATCATTCTGCTGCCATATTCGTTTGGAAACTTGTGTTTTTGTCCTTTGATTTAACGGGATTTGTATTACATTGTATAGCTTGATAACTAAACTTACAGAAAAATAAGGCAGTCATGTGTAAAGAGAAACTATTGTTGTCAGGCAACGAGGCTGTTGCCCGGGGCGCTTGGGAGGCCGGGGTAAAAGCCGGGACCGGTTATCCGGGAACACCTTCGACTGAAATACTGGAAAACCTTCACAAATACGCCGGGGTGGAATGCGAATGGAGCGTGAACGAGAAAGTGGCGCTTGAAGTCGGCCTGGGCGCCAGCTATGCCGGAGCCAGAACGCTGGTGACCATGAAGCATGTCGGGGTGAATGTCGCGGCTGACCCGCTGTTTACCGCCGTCTATACCGGAGTGAACGGCGGTCTGGTCATTGTCACCGCCGATGATCCGGACATGCATTCGTCGCAAAATGAGCAGGACAACCGGAATTACGCAAGGTCGGCGAAACTGCCGATGCTGGAACCGTCCGATTCTCAAGAAGTAAAAGAATATGCCATAAAGGCCTTTGAGATCAGTGAAGAGTTCGATACTCCGGTTTTTTTGCGTATGGTAACCCGTATCGCTCATTCCATGACAGTGGTCGAGCCGGGCGAACGCCATGAACACGCAGTTTCCGGATTTACCCGCAATCTGCGGAAATATGTGATGGTCCCCGGATTTGCCAGGGAACGGCATAAAGTAGTTGAAAAGCGGTTGATTGACATTGAGAAAAACGCCGGCAGGCTTGGCATGTACCGGATTGAAAATCTTCCCGAAGACCATGCAAAAACAGGTATTGTCACCGCCGGCATCTGTTATACTTATGTAAAAGAAGTATTCCCGGAGATGCCGGTTTTCAAGCTGGGCATGGTTCATCCGCTCCCCGGACGGGAACTGCTGGAGTTTTGCGCTGAATTCGATGAAGTGATTGTGGTTGAAGAGCTTGACCCGTTTATTGAAGACTATTTGAAGGCCAGAGGCGTTAAAACCCGGGGGAAAGACGTATTGCCGATTATCGGGGAATATACTCCGTCCATGCTGCGCAATGCATTTGGCGGAGCGAAACAAGTAAATAACGTCCCCGCATTGCCTTTTGCGCTGCCGTCCCGTCCGCCGGGCCTTTGTGCCGGTTGTCCTCACCGGACCATTTATGAAATTCTCAGTAAGATGGGGGCAACCGTTTCCGGCGACATCGGCTGTTATGCGCTTGGCGCGCTGCCGCCGTTCCATGCCATGGACACATGCGTGGACATGGGGGCAAGCATTACCGTGGCTCAAGGCATGGAAATTGCCGTGGGCAGGGAGAAGACCGCCAAAACAGTGGCTGTAATCGGCGATTCCACTTTTGCCCATTCCGGCATAACCGGGCTGATCAATGCTTCCTACAATAAACGCCATACCTTGACTATCGTGCTGGACAACGGCACTACCGCCATGACCGGCATGCAGCCGAATCCGCTTTCAGGAGAGACAATTAACGGTGTGCCGACGTGGGCGCTTGACTACCGGAAACTGGCCGAAGCCGTGGGACTGAAAGATGAGAATATCAAAATTGTCGATGCGTATAAAAAAACGGAAGTGGAAGACGCTTTGAACGAATTAATTGAACGCAACGAGCTTTCCCTGCTGGTGATTAAAGGTCCATGCATGATTAATCAGCGCAAAAAGAAAAAAACGGCAACCGCTTGACGGAGGCGGATTATAATGAAAAATAAAATAACAAATATATTGATGGTCGGCGTCGGCGGGCAGGGAACTGTACTCTCAAGCAATATCCTGTCGCTTGCGGCAATGTTTGACGGGCATGATGTCAAAAAGAACGAAATTCACGGAATGAGCCAGCGCGGCGGTTCCGTATTCAGCCATATCCGCTTCGGGGAAAAAGTTTATTCCCCCGTCATACCGGAAGGTGAGGCCGATGTGCTGTT
Source organism: uncultured Lentisphaeria bacterium (assembly GCA_903831825.1). Lineage (GTDB taxonomy): Bacteria > Verrucomicrobiota > Lentisphaeria > Victivallales > Victivallaceae > CAIPAT01. Next base: position 8,072 of record CAIKZE010000107.1, read on the forward strand.
CTCGCTGGAAGAAATCGAAACATTGCGCTGGCTTCAATTTCTGAAACCGGCAGGTTCAATTATCTGTCTTGATGAAAAAATCCTGCCGTCAAACCAGACTTCATATCCGGAAGGGACGCTGGAGTTTTTGAAGAAAAACTATAAAAAGCTTTACATCCTTGAGCCGCAAATATTGAAAAAAGAACTTAATAATGTCAAAGTACTGAATGTCGCATTATTGGGCGCCCTGTCAAAACTGATTGAGATCAGTGACAATTCATGGATTAAAGCCATCCGCGAACTTGTTCCCGCGGGTACCGAAGAATTGAACATAAAAGCCTTTGAAGCCGGAAAGCAATTATTGTCATATTAAGGAGCGAATCATTATGTGGAATCCGGAAAAAGAGCAGATGCCAACCTCGCAACTGCGCAATGAGCAGAGCGAAAACCTTAGAGCATTGATCCGGCGCGTATATGACCGGGTTCCGTTCTATCGTGAAAAAATGAGTCTGCACGGCATAACGCCGGACGACATTAAAAGCATCGAAGATATTTCCAAACTGCCGTTTACCAGTAAACATGAAATGCGCAACGTCTATCCTTACGGCCTGCTGGCAGTGGACCGCAAAGAAATAGTCGAAGTGCATACTTCTTCCGGAACCACCGGCAAACCGGTAGTTGACGCCTATACCCGCAACGATATTGATCTCTGGTCGGAAGTCATGGCCCGGACTTTAGGAATGGGCAATGTTGACAGTTCCGACACCGTGCAGGTTGCTTTCGGCTACGGCATGTTCACCGGAGGTATGGGGGCGCATTACGGCGCGCACCGTATCGGCGCCACAGTCCTGCCGGCATCAAGCGGCAATTCCAAAAAACAATTACAGTTGATGCAGGATTTCGGAACAACCGTTATTGCCTGTACTCCGTCATACTGCCTGTACATGGCCGAGTTCGCCAAAGATCAAGGCATTGATATCAGCAAGCTGGGTTTGAAAACCGGCTTTTTCGGAGCCGAGCCGTGGAGCAATAAAATGCGTCTGGACATCCAGAATAAATTGGGCATCAAAGCATTTGACATCTACGGACTCACTGAAATTATCGGCCCCGGCGTTGCGGCGGAATGCTGCGAAGCCGACGGACTGCACTTCTTCGAAGATCACTTCTTCCCGGAAATCATCAATTCGGAAACCGGACAGACGCTGCCGGACGGTGAAAAAGGGGAACTGGTTATTACTACGCTCACCAAAGAGGGTACCCCCGTCATTCGTTATCGGACCCGTGACATTACTTACATCATGCCGGAAAAATGCCGTTGCGGCAGGACCATGCGCCGCATCCACCGGCTGTTCGGCAGAAATGATGACATGATGATTATCCGCGGAGTTAACGTTTTCCCGTCTCAAATCGAAGAGCTTCTGCTTTGCATAGAAGGTATTGAGCCGCACTATCAGATCGTGGTTGACCGCAAAGGAATGCTTGATACCATGGAAGTACACGTCGAAGTTACTGAAACTATTTTCTCAGATGAAATCCGCAAGCTGGAACATTTGGAAAAAACTATCACCACGGAACTGCGCAATACATTGGGAATTCAGGCTTTGGTAAAACTGGTCGAACCCAGAAGCATCGCCAGGTCAGAAGGCAAAGCCAAACGAGTTATAGACAACCGCAATCTTAGCATAGAGGCGTAAAAAATGATTATTAAACAACTTTCTATTTTCCTCGAAAACAGAACCGGCAGAATCAGGGAAATCGCTGATCTGCTCGCACAGGCCGGCGTAAACATCCGCGCCTTGACCTTGGCTGACTCTTCAGATTTCGGCATAATGCGGCTTATCGTTGATAAGCTTGATGCGGCGCTGAAATGTTTGAAAGACAATAATATTTCCACCGCCTTAACCTCGGTGGTCGCCGTGGAAGTCCCGGATAAACCGGGCGGTCTTGCTGAAGTGATGAACATCATCAGCGACTCCGGGTTCGATATTGTTTACATGTATTCGCTTCCCGAAAAGAAGCATAACAACGCAATAATGATTATGCGTTTCAACAATACCGAAGAAGCTGCTGCAATCTTAAATAAACAAGGCTTAAGCATTCTTAAGCAGGAACAAGGAATATGGGTTGATTGCGCGCTTGCCGCGCAATAACCCCTCTTGAACTGGGCCGTGGGATATGGGGATTGCTTTTTCTCGAGGTCTCTTAACAGGCTGAAGCAGTGCATTTTCGACAGTTCAATCCTGGCGTAA
>CAIKZE010000108.1 GCA_903831825.1 uncultured Lentisphaeria bacterium
CCGCAGGCAGGCGCTGAGGATTGATTCGCCCAAACATCGAGCCATCCTCCGTCTCCCGCGCCCGCGCCATTGTTCTTCACTGTTACATTCTCCGTAGAATATCTGCTCCCACGGCCCGAAATCCAGTTTGCCGTCAGTGACGGCGACCACGACCTCCCGGCCCATGATCTGCCGTTTAAGATGAGCGTCGCCATTATCTTCAAAACCGTTGTGGGCATACTGGCTGTGCGGTTTTTCCGGAGCCAGCTTTTCCAGCCAGCGTTCAAAATCGGCATGCAGTCCGCTCTCGTCGTCATTGATGAAGACCGACGCCGTAATATGCATGGCATTGCAGAGCACCAGGCCTTCACGGATGCCGGATTCCCGGAGGCATTCTTCAACTTGCGGAGTAATGTTGATATAAACTCTTCTGGCTCTGGTTTCGAACCACAATTCTTTCCGGTAACTTTTCATTGCACCCTCAATTAGCTAATTATGGATATATCCGTGCTTAATTATTGCAAGACTGCTGATTATTTTATAATTGTCCGGAATATTTACATTCCGGTAAATCGTCTTTATATTTTTTCCGGGCATGACTTCAATGTCATTATTATGGATTTGAATTTCTGTATTTATCGCTTTAATCTGGTTGTCTTCAACGTAAAGATAGGCTTTGTCGAGCATAAAATCAGTCAATAATTTGATGATTTCGTAGGTTTCGCGGCCGCCTTCCTCGATGGTGTCGGTCAGGGCCATATCCAGATATCTTTCTCCAGACCATTGTCTGGAGCCGGTATCATAGACATAGCTTTCCGGAGTAAAGCAAAAGTAAACAGACGACATGCGGACATCAATCAAACTCAAACAGGCGGTCAGATTATTTAAAAATTTGCGCAGATAATCAGTGTTGCCGGTGGCTAAATAGATGAAATAAAATGCTTCGCCCGTCCAGGCGCTCCAGCCGTGCGGAGTATTCAGCGTGTTATGCCAGCCGATCGCCCAGAAAGTTTCCCAGAAGCGGACGGTTGCTCCGTTGGTCCTGCTGTTTGGACTAAACCATTCCAGGCATTCATGACCGGCAATAATCTTTTCGGCCGCCCGGGCATATTCGCTCTTCTGCCGGATAAATGCCCAGTAAGCCAGCTGCTGACTGGTACAGGCGATAGCGCCGTCTTCGTAGCATGGCGCTCCTTCTGTTCCGATGTCCTCCTGACGGCGGAAGAGGTCTTCCATTCCGCGTTCAACGCAAAGTTCTATCTCATTTTTCAGTTGATTATCATGCTCCAGCACTTGCGCGAATTCATGCATTGAGCGCAGCGGATAAATCACGCTTGAGTAGTGCTGTCTGCCATTATGCGCATATAATCCGCCGTCAAATCCCTGTCTTGCCAGCAGATCGCGGACCAGGGTTTCTCCGCGCTTCAACCAGATATTATTCAGGTCCAGGTAATACATTTCACGGCAGAGATCAAGCGCAAACGCCTGATTCTGAATCCGGTCAGGATACGCCAGCGGGATTCCCTCCGCGGAAAACGAACAGGCAAAATATTCCTCTTCAAAAAAGCGGTAAAGCGAATTCCGGCGCGTCGGGGCCGGATTGATTTTCTCGGCGGCTATCCAGCCGTATGCAGGCATGGCCGCCTCCATGGTATTAGTCCCGCGCGGCGGTTTGCGATTGGCAAAGCCCGCGCTTGACATTATATAGCGTTCAAACGGCAGGATTGCGGCAACGCTTCCGGTGCATTTGCGACCATTGGCCGTTAATTCAAATCCGATTTCAACGCCATGCCGGTTCGGGTCGGGAATTTGAAATTCAATTTCACTTATCAATACATCATCGATAGTTTCAATTGGAGTGATCGCAAATTTATCGTCAGCGTATTTGCAGGTCAACTCAGCGCCGGCCGGCGAATAGATTGTGCCATAGGCAGTTCCGCCTTCAAAATCGCCGGAACGCGCCAGATCAATAAAAGGCGCCTGCGTAAATCTGGCAATTGCGAGATTCCGTATTTTTTCATTTTGATACGGAATGAAATAAAAATTCCAAGTGCGGGGTTCGCCTTTTTCCCATGCTTTTTGAAATTTCATGGTGCGCGGCGGCAGATTATCCAGTTGGTTAAACAGGTCTATAACCATAGTTCCCATCTGGTGGCTGCCGGAACGATAATCGCCGCGATTCATGCAGTCATATTTGTTCAAATCATACCAGACCATCCATCCGGCTACGGTATTATCGCAGCACAGCGCCAGTTTTTTCCCGGAAGGCGAGGCAAAATTACTCCAGAAAAATCCGTCTTCAACCATTGCCGCATTCGGGGTCAACTTCTCCAGGTAATCAGGATATTGCATCATCAGCGAGTCAATTCCGGTTACCAAACGGATTCTCTGATTTCCGGCATCACGCAGTCTGGTTATGGTGATTTTCAGATCTATCGCTTCGCCAATGTTTTCGTGGCAAAGTTCAACCTTCCAGTCATTATTTGCGGAATTGGTTAAAGATGTTTCCTGCCCGTCATGGTTAATTAAAACTTTCTGAGCATATTTTGAGTCTATATCCCAAAATGGATAATCCAGATTCCCGCCAATCAGCTTGACAAGAGAACCATTTTTTACGTCAAATCTGTCTATCTTCATATTTACTTTATATTTTGGGAGTTTTTCGGAGCGCGGTTATCAGCCAGGCGATGGTTTCGCCGAGGTCTTGCATATTGTTCATGGCTTCCTGATCGCCGGCAACTTCGCCGATTTCACGGCCGACGCCGAAATTCCAGTAAAGCGAACCCGGCACAATCATCTGCGACATCAGAAACATGTGATTGATCGAATCGAAGACATTTACCGCGCCGCCGCGCCGGTGAACCGCAACGGCCGCGCCGATTTTATGCTTGAATTTTCTGCCGTTGGCAATCGCAACATAACCGGACCGGTCAATCAGCGCTTTCAGTTCCGGAGTGACTCCCGAAAAATAGGACGGCGAACCGAAGATGATTGCATCCGCTTCCATCATTTTTGCAATCCATTCGTTGACCGTGTCATTGGGGATCACGCATTGATTGTTTTTATTTTCCGCGCATTTGCCGCAGGCCATACAGCCGTGGATCATTTTTCCGCCAACCTGAATCAATTCGGTTTCGATCCCGGCGGCGGCAATCGGCTCCAGCATTTTGCTCAACATTAAATGCGTATTGCCGTTCTTGCGCGGACTGCCGTTAAAAGCGATTGCCTTGAACATGTTGTTCCTCCTGGTATTTCTGATATTGTCAATCTGATCTTCATTACAAGTTAATAATATTCTCCTGTTTGTCAATCACAATAAAACGAAATTGGGAAACAAAGTTCCGGCAAGAACGTCGGTTCGCCGGTTCTTTTATAACAGTTTCTAATTGTAATCGCTTGCAAGTTTATTTTCATGCTGGTCTATTAAATCCTCAATTGCTTAAAATAAACTGAAATGATAAAAGGTTGCCTGAAATGATATTAAATAAGAATGTCCTGCTGCAAAGTGAAAAATTGAATGACAGAACGTTAAAACTCGCATTTGATGAACTGAAGTCTCTTTTTATTAAACGTTTCGGGAGCCCTGCCTCAAACCGTAAGCGGTCGAATATAGCAATCAAATTTGAGTTAAAGCCAAGCGCCGTAGGATTTTCGGTAATTGCCGGACCCGGCAATTTAACATTCAGGGCGGCTGCCGCCGTCGAAGTTCTTTATGCGGTATATGAATTTGCGGAAGAATTCCTGGGTTTCTGTTTTTTCGAACCCGGCGTTGACCGCGTTGATAAGAAAAGCGCCAGAGTTGAATTGAAAGAAGGCACACTTCTAGCCAACCGGCGTCCTCTTCTTGCCAACCGGGGATTTATCCAGGAATTTCCGTTTTCCGATGACAGTTACCCGGTCGGCGACTGGATGGCAAAAAACAAACTGAATTACGTAATGACCTGGATGAAATACTATGATGAAATGCCGGAAGCAATGAAAGACTTTTACCAGGTGCGCGGCATTGAAATCGAAAGCGGACATCATAATTTCAATTACTGGATCCCGCCGGAAAAATACTATCGACAGCATCCCGATTTTTTCGCGATCATAAACGGCAAAAGAATCAGCCCGACCACGGATAAATCCGCCTTGCTGCTGAGCGAACAGCTTTGTACTACCAATCCGGAACTGCGTGCGGAAATCGTTAAAAATATGGCGTCATACTGCCAAAAACATCCGGAGATAAAAACCATTTCCCTGATTCCGAATGACGGTTTCGGCTGGTGCGAATGCGAAAAATGCTCAAGTTTTTACGACAAAAAAGCAATGGGCGGATTTTACAGTGTTTCAGAACACGTTTATAAGGCCGACAAGATTTATAACGATATGGTCAGAGACGTGGTTTCGCAGCTAAGGAAGCAACTTCCAGAAATCAATGTGACATTCTGTGCATATATCAACTATTGCGCACCGTCAAAAGGCTTCAAGCTGGAAAAAAATATGGCAGTGCATTTTGCTCCTTACTGGCGCTGTATCAATCACCAAATCAATGATAAAAGTTGCAGCACAAACTCGCATTATGCCGCAGATCTGGAAAAATGGCTCAAAGCCAAAGCGGGCGGTAAAGTCAATATCTACGAATATTACATGGGGGTCAATCTTTATATTTCGCTGCCGATGGTTCATCATGAGGATATTTTCGATGAAATCGTCTGGTATGGAGAAAAAGGCGTCGATGGCATCCTCACTCAGTTCCATCTGCCTCACTGGACAGCTTACGGGCTCAACTATTATATGATGGCGAAAGCCGCCTATGGCGCTGACAAAAAACATGCCGTACAGTCTGCATTAAAAGGTATTTTCGGCGAAGACTGGAAACTTGCCGGACGATTCTATGCCGCCATGAAAAAACTGGTGCTCAGCGCCGGGAACTGCCATATACCCTACCCTTATGCCCTGTTCAGCCGGACGTCAGTGGCGCAATATCGGAAAACTCATGCCCTGGCCCAGGAACTCCTTAAACTGTCAACTCGCGATAAATTCCGCAAGGAACTTGTGCTATGGACAGAATATCTGGTCCGGTTCAAAGAGCTTTTCGACCGTTACCATAATACGGGGATTCAAGTAAAAGACGTCGAAGCATTCCAGAAATGGCTGCATAAGTTGCCGCCGTCGCGGATTTTAGTCTTTTCTGTAGTTGACATGCTGCTTGGCGCCTGGATACACTGTCTGAAAACCGGACGCGAGTGGTTGCATTTCAATATTGACTGGGAAGACAAATATATTAAAAAACACCGGGAAACGCTGTCCTGACCAGGACTCAAAATTCAACCAGCGCCCCGAATGCGGTGAAGCCGGCGCCGAAAGAAAGCAGCAAACCTTTCTGCCCCGGTTCCGGGCGGCCTTTTTCCAGAATGTTTTTCAGGACAAACAGCACCGACGGCGACGACATATTGCCGTAATTTTCAAAAATATCGTAGGAGAAACGCAGCGCCTTTTCGTCGAGTCCCATTTTCTTTGCCACCTGCGCCAGAACCAGAGTCCCGCCGGGATGGACCGCCCACCAGTCAATATCATTTTGGACAAGACCATTCCGGGCAAGCAGGCGCGCAGTCACTTCGGCAACCGTGCGCGCACCGATAACCGGAACCCGCTGACTCAGAAAATTACGCAGCAGCCCGCCGTCGTTCCGGTAGCGCAATTCCTCCCGGTATTCCGGAAAAATACCGGATTCGAAATCAAGCAGCCTGACCGCTTTGCCCGGACTCTTTTTATCCGTCGAATCAATGATTGCCGCCGCGGCCCCATCCCCGAAAATACAGTTGCTGACGATCAGTTCAGGTTCATGGCTGGGAAAAAATGTCGCCGAACAGATTTCCACGGCAACGCTCAGTACCGGCCCCCTGCCCTTTCGCGCAATCATTCCGGCGGCGCATTCCAGATTCGGCACCGCGCCGCCGCAGCCCATTCCCATCAGGTCCATCACATGGGTTGATTTTCCCAACCCGAGCTCTTCCGCGAGATATGAAGAAAGTCCCGGACACAGATAGCCGGTGCAGGTGTTAACCACGAGGCCTGCAATATCCTCAGGGCGGACAGCGGCCTCGTCCATTGCCTTGCGGGCGGCGGACGCGGCGGTTGACAGTCCGTATTTAAGGAATCGCGAAAGCAGAAACTCGGGATCAACGTTAATCATCTCATCGCTTGTTCCCATTCCCAGATAACGCCCCTTTATCCTGTTGCTGGTAAGGATGCGTTCATATAAATCCTTTTCTTCGGCGGAAAGGGTGAATTTTTCAATGAAGTAATCCAGGAACTCCTGCTGAGTCATATACAACGCCGGGTTTGCAGTACCCAGCCCGCGGATTTCAATATTCACAATTTTTGTCCTTTTTCAAATCTGACTGTCGCGCAAACGCGGAACAGCCAGGTCGGTTTTACTGAAACGGAAACATCGTCGAGCCGCATCAGCAGTTCGCGCAACTCACGGATCTTAAATCCGCGCCGGATGGACAGCCTGCTGTCGTGTTTCACGCCCTCATGCGAGAACGCCGTCATGGGAACGGCGCCGAGCCAGGTCAGAAACGACCGATGCAGATCGTTAATCAAAACGCCGCGTTTTACAAAAGTCCGGAGCCGCCGCATAAGTTCAAGTATCTTTTCGTCTTCGAAATGATGAAAACACATCGACGCCACGGCGTAATCATACGGCTCGGACGGGCAATGCGTGAAAACATCCTCCTGAAGTAATTCGATGGAAGTCTCCCCGGATTCCGCGATTTTCGCGCGAGCTATTTTCACCGCGCTGTCAAAAATCTCAAGACAGGTGAACTTAACGGGAATGCCCCGGCCGCGCGCCCACCGGCTGACCGCAATCGGAATATCGCAGCTTCCGGAACCGATGTCCAGAATGCGGATTGGAGAAGCTGATTTATGCGCCGCCGCCGCTTTTTCAATAAAGCGGCGGACGTTCCGGGCTCCGCCGAAAAAGCGGTTCACTTTCTCCATGAAGCGGTAGCTTTCCGCGGCAAGCGCGGGATCGCAGTCCGGACTGTCCAGAAACTCATGCTGCGCTGATCTTTTTTCAAACACCCCAGAGCCCTCCTGTTGCCAGCGAATTTTCGATGTCGGCAAAACGCTTCAGGGATTCTTCCCGGAAAGACGGCGAAACCGACACCGCATCGCGGGCTATCTTCTCGCAGTAGCCGCATTCTTTGCAGTCCAGCATCATGCAGTCGCGTTTCCGGAAGCCGTCAATAAAGTCTGCGGGTATCTGCCGCGAATCAATCTTAATATCGCTTTCCGGCTTGGGAAAACTCATCCCCTGATGACGCGCCAGATCCAGCAGTTTTTTAAGTTTTAACGGATTCGCCTGCCACGGCCTGAAAAAATTCCGCAACGCCCAGCAACGTTCCTTCTTCTGAGGTTCACTAAACCCGCAGGAAAGAATCAGTTCCGCGAGATTTTCCGGCGATTGCCTCTCGCTGTAGGCCTTCACTCTTTTCAGGAGTTCGGAAGACGGAATGCCGCGTTCCAGAAGTTTGAATGTCGTATAGCCCAGTTCCTCATAAGCGTGAAGGTCTTCAGGACGTATCCAACCGGCCTTGATGTAAAGTGAAGTATCCTCCAGCCGTTTCCGGGAACAGCGCAGAAAACAGTAATCTATAAACAACCCCCCGGAGTTATCCGAGGCATGAGCAAAACCGTTCTGATGATAACTCTGCATCGGGCAGTTGGGCAGACAGGCGTGGTTGGCGATCAATTGCAGGTCGCATTTGACCGCCTTGCGGATTGACTCCAGACGTCGAAAATCCCGGTTGATGGAGAAACTCTCCAGCGTGATGGAGTCAGCGCCCAAGTCCTCCCAGAATTTCGCGCGCGACGGCGTATCAACCTGCGCATAAATCCCGACCCTGACCCTGAATTCAGGAAATCTTTTCTTCACCAGTTCCAGCAGAAAAGGCGTCGATACCGTAAGCCGCCGAATACCCATATCCTGTATTCTGCCGAGCAGAGACATTATTTTTCTCTGCCAGCTTCCGGTCCATTCGCGGTTGCCCATGCATGAACCGTTGATCAGATAATTGAACGCGATGCCATGCGAGTCGAGGAGCCGGACATAATTCCGCAGCGCGCTTGGCGAAACGGGGGTAGCCATATAGCGCGGCCTGCCGCCGCTGATGCCGTCGGCGGGAAACTTCCCATAGACCTCATCCACCGGATATTTGGCAATCTCCGGAATAAGTTCCGGATCATAGTTCGCCGCCAGGGATATTTTTAATTTGCTTGCCGCCATAACCGATATGATTCTCCTCCTCTTTAAAACATGAATCATAAAATAAGGCGGGCAAGGAAAATGTCAAGGCGCAATCCGCCATTGCGCAGGGCGGCAGCTTGGGTTGTAATCGGTTTAATTGCGTATCGCAAGGCATTTCCCCACAATATTCACACTTAAAAATATTATATATTAACAGCTAATTAATGGTTGAATATCCTTTTGATGTGATATATTAAATCAGGAGCAACAGGACGGCATTCATGAAAAAATACGGCATACAAAATCGTTCAAATCTGATTTTCTTTCCCATCCCTTATATCAAGTATCATATTCGGAGAAAACCCCTATGACTATTATTGAGGAGAATATCGAGGCTGTTATCAGAAAACTTTCTCTTATTATTGAGGAACATGACGATATTTTTGATCTGAATATGGCATATTGCGGCACAGGTCTTGACCTTGAATCGTTAACCAAAAACAATTTATGGAAAGAAATTGATTATGATGAACAAAGCACTGTCTGGCTTGAAAAAACAATTGAGTCCGGCGATAATTTTCTTGTCTTCAGGATTGCTTGCAGAAATACCGGATATTTAAGAGTCATTGACGCCTTTCAATTTTCTCCTGAGAATAATCCCCGACAGATTAAGACCGCATTATCTTTAGTCCCGCATGAGTGTCTTAAGATGATTAAAGATGAACTGGACAATGCTTTTGTGGAATCCGCACCCGGCACGGTTCAAGAAGAACTGGAACTAGTAGTAAGTAATTTTAGCAGCACAACTATTCCGGAAGACCTGGAAGAGAATTATCGTAAGTTTCTGCTTTGGGCGGGAGCAATTGACAGCTTCCAGAAAAATAGTAAAGAAACTGCAATCAGAGTTATAAATGGGATGTTGCGTTTTGGCGATTTTTGTCAATATGGTGATGTCCTGGCTGAAGCCGCATTATATACAATAGATGCGGGTTGCCGTAAAGCCGCGGCGATTATGACTAAAATGGCATTGGAAAAAACAGATTCCAGGAGCGGCGACTATTGGATCGACATTGGCTGTACCCTGGAACTCCTCAAAGATTTTCAGGGTGCATTTTACTGCTTTGTAAATGCCCGGAATTTAGACAAACAGAATAAAATGTATTCCAAGAATATCTGGATTGAAGGGAAAATGATCATCCCGTCACTTTTACGGAACAGGCGTTTTGATGAATTGCTGTCTGTCACGGAACTGCTTATGAATATCGCGGCTGAAGATATTAAGGCTCGTTTCCAAGCGGACGTCCTTTGCAGCATAGGTATGGTTTACGAAGCAAAAAATGATTTTGCAGAGGCTGAAAAATACTACACAATGGCTTTGAAAAAAATGCACCCGGAGAAAGTTGCGGAGACAGCACAAAATGATGAGGAAGATGAAGCCTTCTACCCTTTAGCCTGGCAATCTCTGTGGCGATTGAAAACTGATTCTCCGGAAATAAGAGAAAAATATTTTACCGCACAACTTATGAGTTATCCCAAGTCTCCGCTGGAGGCTGGATTTGACGGGCGCGCACCGGTTGAATATGTCGCGGGACTTTCCCATGGATCACACTGGGGGGCATTATTGCCTGATGCTTCAAAGTTAATGATGCTTCTTCCCGCAATGATCAAAAAAGGAGTTGCAGATGGTACAGTGCCTGAATTCCCGCTTCCCGAGATGGGATTTTGTAAATTCAACGCATCGGCAGGCATAATTTATCGCCAGGAAGGAGAAGAAACAGCGCCTGTGGAATCAATGATCGTACTCGGTCGAATGCTGGATGCAAAGCAGATGGAAATATGTACCGCATTTCCAAAGCTAAGAACCGGGACGCTGGTTGAGTTTGAAGTTCTCGCAGTGCGGGAATGGATGAATGGACTGGAAGCGACTGCGGAAGTTGAATTGAACGATGAGCAGAAAATATCTTTTTTTATACCAGATTATTATCGAGATAGAAAATTGATTAAGGCTGACCATAATTATTCGGTTGAACTTGCCGGATTCTGTTACGAAATGAACAAATTTGAGCCAGTTACATTCAATATTGATGCCGGACCGTTATTGGAAGAACACAAAGCAAGATTGCGCAAGGAAGGAAAATCTGACGTCATAGACTCAGTTCCGGTTCATATGACTGAAGACACCAACAATCTTTGCCGGCAAATATTTTCTGATGTAGTTGATGACATTGAATTCATTGGAAAAATTGAATCGGTTAATACATTTAAGTTTTGGGGGAACGACTGCTTCGAAGTTATTATCAAGTTTAATGAAGAACGCTATAAAGGAATAAAACTCCCAATCTATATCGGCGCGCATAAATTGGAGGATTACACCCCAAAAGTTGGAGATACCGTCCAAGGCGTCTTGTGGCTGCAAGGCATTCTGCGTAAGGATTTAGGCGAAATAAAAAAAGAATCTGCCCGCTCGCCGGAAGAAGACGCCGACAGCATCACTCAAAAATTATTTGGCACTGGAGAACCGGAGCTAAATTTATCCGCTATCGCGGAAGGTGGACTAGAATATACCTCCAAGGCGTCAGAAATCACTAAATGGGAAAATCCTGTAGGAAATGATCCCGACCTTATCTGCCGCATCAATAATAAAAATCATTTCATCAAGGTCATACATGGCTATTTTGATGATGAGGAATCATTTAATACTGAAGTGCGCACAAGTTCCATTCCTGTAACCTTATTTGGCAAGTACCCGCTGGAATACGTTGCCGTTGGCGGCACAAAATTGGGTGAAGGCTACAAGATGCACTACTTAGGTTTTGAGGAGTTGCGGTTGAAGTAAACCAAACGTGGCTTTTTTGAATGAAAAAGTTATTACAGTTTCGTTATTATCCCACGCAGAGTACAGAACGGCGACAGGAATATTTCCCTAACTTTATGAACCAAGCAACATAGTTTCAATTTCTTTTTTTGTACACTCTAATTCTTCTCTTGCTTGTTCAATCAATTGCTTTGCTTTTGTTTTTATCTCTAATATTTTCTGAACTATTCCATATTGTTTTTCTGCATCTGGAATCGGAACTTCTAAGTTCATAATGTCTGACATTTGTATTCTGGGCAGAGTATTACCCGTCATTAGAGCAGAAGTTATTTTTACTGTTGCCTTACTACGCAGAAAACTGCAAAGATATTCAGGATTTATGTTTTTTGCCTTAAAAACATGAAATTCAGTGGAACACAGTCCATTAAAATTAGTAATTGTTGTCTTATTCAAGTATGGCCGAAGTTTAGGAAACAAAATATGCCCTTCTTTAAATTTTAGAGCAGTACTTATGGTTTCTTTTTCTGAACTAGGCACTACTTCAGCATTTAAACCATCCACATTTTCTAAGCCTACATATAGATCACTTTCATTTATTGATGTTACAATTTGACCAGCAGGAAAAACCAAATCCTTCAGTTTTTTAACAGCATATTTCGACTTTTTAATAGACTTTTGAATGTTGGAAATCTTTGATTTATATGCCGATGGGTCAAACCTTCCACCGGAGACCACCGAAAACTTGCGAATAAAAATTCTTTTGATTAATTGATTATCATTTTCTTTTGGCAAAGAAATTCCAAGTTCAGAGAGAAGCAAATAGTCAATTGAAGCAAGAAGTTCTTTTGCCTCAATTTCACGTTTACTTTTCCTTTTAAGCGCATTTTCAAACAAATTTACAATTTTGGATTGAATTTCTTTAGGCGGAAGAAGCACCTTTATTAGGCAGACATTATCGGCGTTAATATGCTTATTGGTCGCACCGGTTAGATGCCGATTCATCTCTCGACGGCCAAAATCAGTGAAAAAAAATGCTTGAATAAATTTAGGAATAACTTGAGTTGTGCATTTTAGCACTAAATTGTCGGCGCCAAGTATCACAAACGGTATTTTCTCTTCAATTGTTGCGGTATCTCCCGCATTCACCCCCGAACGAACTATAAGTACGTCTCCTATTTCAGGCGTAATATATTTTTTACTTTCTAAGAAGCCTTTTGAGAAAAATACTTGATTTGAGTTTAATTCAATGCCTGTTGGTCGAACATTTTGTGCTCTAAGTAACTGGATTCCACTATCAGAGTAGACTCGTTCATATTCCGGAGGATGAATTACTGATTCAATAATTTTACCTAATCTTGTTTTGGGGTAAATAGCGTTATTAGAAAAATGTAAAGAAGGATTATAAAACTGCGGGTCCCATCGACCTTCAATATCATAAAAACGTGTTGTGAAAGTATTCATTTTCGACTCGCCTCAATTGCTCCTATAAACTCGCGGAGCAAAACACTGATTTCGTCTAATTCATTGACCTTTGTTGGTCTTCCGGTTGCGTCATAGCCAATATCCTCAGCAATAGCCATGAAAATATCGTAATCAGGAGAAATAGTCTTTCTTTTTTCTTGAAACGCTCCGGTTAATTTATCCTTGAGTTCTTCAACCTGTTTTGAATAATTTTCATTTATAGATTTTACTTGCGCTTGATAGTTCGGATTTTCTTTACGTTCCTTTGCTGAAAAGTCTCTATATTCCGGAAGATTTTCCAAATTTCTGCCGGCAACCTTCTTAACCTTTTCAAAAGATTCCAATTTCTTTTCAAAGTCGTACTGTTTGAGTAATGAATCTTTTAAGCTTTGTTTAGCTTTCTGTATGGCCCGTGTTTCATCGGTTGTATATTTACGCAGGAACAATACAGAGCTTTTCACGCCTGCGCCATTTGCGGCAAATGCCGTTTGCGGCATAGAGATTACGGCAACGATCCTATACAATTCTTCCAAACAATCTCTGACATACTGTAAACTGGAATTAGTGAGGATTCCATCGGGAATAACAATAGCCAAGTATCCGCCGACGCAAAGGAAACGATGAGCTTGTTCCATAAACAAGATCTCAGTGTCCTGGTTGGGGCGCGGCGAAGCAAAACTTTTGGGATTCAGCCAATCAGTGGTTTTATTGCCTAAATTGTATTGGTGCAAATATGCTTTTTCGGTTTGTTTTACGACAGAGCCAAAAGGCGGATTGGTAATGATGAAATCAAATGCTTCCAGAGCAAAGCCTTTATTCCCTGTTTTCTTCTGAATATCATTCGGATGGATTAGCCCATCGGAAGAGATTACATTAGTATGTCCGTCATCGTGAATAATCATGTTCATTTTTGCAGTACGGGCAATCTGTTCGTTGATTTCTATGCCGAAAAGATTATGCTGGGCAAAATCATGCCAGTGCTTAAAATGTTGTGCCGCCTCGGTTTTAGAATTATGATAATCACTTGCCTGAGTTCGTACTTTATCCAAAGCGTGAAGGAGAAAACCGCCGCTTCCGCAAGATGTATCCAGAACTTTTGACTCATGAGTAATTGGTAAAACATCCACAATAAATTTAACGATAGGGCGCGGAGTAAAGTATTGTCCAAAATCACCACGAAAAAACGATCCCATGAAAGTTTCAAAAGCACGTCCTTTGCTGTCAAGGTCGGTTGCCGTGAGGTTAATGCCTTCAAGATATCCGACAACCGCACGAGCTTTTAAAACATTTAGTCTAATGTCGTCTCTGAAAACTTCCGGGTCTTTTTTTCTGCCCTCTTCGTAAAGTTCCCGGAGCCGTGAAAGCAGATTACTGTTTGTGGCTTCAACGGCCTTTTGCTTTGCGGCGTCTGAATCGTCAGCAGGTTTCTCCGGAATTACTTGAAAATGATATGGTTCTCCGCGTTTTCTGTTCCTCTCATCCCATATTTTACAAAAAATGAGTTTGTCCAGTTCGTCAAAAGCTTCAGACGGGTTTAATTCACCACCGCCCCAAAGAGCTTGATGCGCTTGTTGAAAACGGCGTGTTAAATCATCCTCGGAGACAATTTCAAGCTCAAAGAATTTTTGACCTGCTTTAGATAAACCGCCGCCTTTGACATATTTATATTTCGGAAGTTCTTTAACCCCGAATTGCGGAATGTCGGGAATTGATACACGGGCTTTGGGTTTTTCCTTTGTGACTTCAAAATATTCATTTTTCAGGCCAGAGGTAATCCAAGTATAGCGCGCGCCTTCGGGAACCGCATAACTAAATCCTTGTTCGACCGCCCTTTGGAATTCCTGCTCTGTAACTTCTGCCTTCTTACACTCGACAACAATAAATGGCGACTTGTGTTCATCATCGGAGTATATAATGATATCGGCTTCTTTAGTTTCTGAACCCATTTGCACAGGAACAAACTGGCGTATCCGCTTTTCAGGATAGCCGTATTGAAGGACAAGGCGCAGAAATGTATCGGCTTGAACTTTTCCTTCCGGATTATCAAAATTCTTTCTGATTTTTTGATTTGTGTAGTTGATGTATTTATTGTTTTCATCAAAACTAATAAGCTTCTTTTCAATGCCTGCTCTCAAAAAATCCATCTGTTACCTGCCTCTTTCTGGTGAATATCTATACTTTTCATTACCCTTTTTTTCACTACAAAAAGAAAGGGCGCTCAGACACACTCACTCAGCGGGTACCGCCAGGAACCCAAACGAAGAATGTGAAAGAACGCCCAAAAGGAGCGAACTTTCAACATCGTTTCTTCGTTTATAAAACTGGCGGTTTTACTGAGCAAAACGTGTCGAAAGTCAAAAAATGACTTCTATAAAATTTTAATTGTACTTTTCAGTTATTTCGAATCTTTATCTCCTGATAGTTAATTCATTTTGATGCTTCTTCATTAAAGCTCCGATAGAAGTTATTCAGGATTGAATATCTTGCTTCATGTTTATTAATTCCGTCCAGCATTTGCGATAATTCTCCTCGATAACCCAAGTCTGCATGGATAGCTTTGATATCTTTCTGCTCTTGATACTCTCTAAGCGCGTTTTCCCATATTTCGGGGTTGATCCATGTGTCTAAAGAGTCTATGTCGTCCGGATATTTTGAAATTTCGTTTTTATATAGTTCGGCGTGCTGACTTTCCATATCTTTAAATGCGGTATTGTAGTCGGTGCCATTGCTCATATACCATTCATAAGGCTCTATGCAATAAAGCAGATGGTAAAATACGGAATCGCCTAGACATCTTGCTTGAAATTCCCTGTTCTTCAGCGTTGCTGGAGTTTCATCTTGTTCAGTCGGCTTGTCCTGATAGAGGTGGTCCGCAAGCCAGTTTAGATAGAATTCATACTCAACATCGTTCCTGGCTACTAATAAAGGTTGTCCTCTAAATACAGGAATTTCAATATCTACGAAATGCCCTGGATGTAAAAATGTACTCATAAATTATTTTTCATAATTGTATTACTGTTTTTTAACAACATATCGTTTAATTTTTGCTTCATACGAACGACTTCTAATTTAAGCGATAAAAGCAATAAATCAACAGATGTAAAGTATTCTAAGTGTTACTTTGCGGCAAATCAAATTTTTACCGCCAAAATCATGACTTTCAAAAATGCGTTTTACCGCATCAATTGAGATTGATTTCATCCTGCCTGTTGACAAAACTGCTATATGTGTAGACTTTGATTTAAAATTTAAAAATGGGGAACTATGGATTAATTGAAAATGGAAAATGGAGGAATAGCAGCCTTTTTCTGGAAATTAAGGATTGGATTAACTTTATGGAAAAATTATTTACAATTACAGACGAGCGATGGCACGCCCCC
>CAIKZE010000109.1 GCA_903831825.1 uncultured Lentisphaeria bacterium
CTCAGGGCATTTTTGCGTAATAACTGACGCATAAAATTGTTCACAAGGTCCAAGAAGAAAAAAAATTCTGGGTTAACCGGATAGACACATAAATAAATACTAATAAAGGGAAAAACATGGAAGGAATATGAATGTTCATAGAGAATTATAAAATTTGGGTGACTATTCAGCATCCTGATATCTAAAAAAAGGCATACCAAAAAAGAGGTTGCGAACAAAAGTGACAACCTGCAAAACTGAATATGAAATGAGTTGGGAAATTACGGAGCGCCGGTAAAGAGAGGGTGCCCGGAGGTCAGCGCAAAAGTGGCGTCAAACACAGATATCTCATGTTTAATGGCGGTAGCAATATAACTACGGTAGGTATCAAAAGCATCACAACCTTCTATTGAGCGGAACCCCCCTGAAACCTTTTGTTGAATCTTGCTCATGCGAATGTCTTGCTCGGCCGAATTATTAGTAAAGGGAACCTCCAATAAACTGAGGAACAACAGGATGGAATTCTTGTAAACTGTCATTCGTTTCAGCAAATTGAGTTCTTTGGTTTGAGCTACGGGACCGCGCTTTTTCAGAACAGTCGTCGGCGTTTCCGGAACGGGATTTTCGCTATAACCTTGCGCCAGCGCTTCGTCATATCGGAGCTCTATGCCGGCGATCTCCTCCGGCGTCGGTTTTACTTCTGCTCTTTCCGTCATTTTTTTGGCATCCAGCAACACCTCTTTCATGTGCTTCGGCCAGATCCGCTTGAAGTTTTCCTCCACTCCGTTGAGCTCCCGCAGTATATGAGCATTACACATGGCGTGACTACACTGTACGTAAGAAAAATACGACTTCCAAAAGTCATGCACCGCAGTACCTGTGAATAAGGGGAGAATGCCGATCTCATCAGTGGCTTCATTGCCGCGTTTGATGTGGGTTTGCAAAAATGTAAACCAGGGATTGCCGGCGGAATGGCGCCAAAAGTTTTTTCCGCAAATCCGAGTTCCGGTTTCATCGCAATGCAGGACGGCTGATAGTAGTAGCTGTTCCTTGATAAACTCCATGGATGCAGCTAAATCCTGGGCTGATTTTTGCACGATATTGACTATGGTACCAGGACTGACGGGAATCTGCAGCATATCCTTGCAGAATTTGGCCAGGCGGTCGAACGGGACAAAGTTCCCTTGGTTCAAATAGAGGAGCAACGTGCTGAAAAAAGGTCCGTACTGGAGATAATGATCCACCTTTGAGGGAAACGGCGCCGTAGTTT
This sequence comes from uncultured Lentisphaeria bacterium, assembly GCA_903831825.1. Lineage (GTDB taxonomy): Bacteria > Verrucomicrobiota > Lentisphaeria > Victivallales > Victivallaceae > CAIPAT01. The sequence goes on from CAIKZE010000109.1 coordinate 1,250, forward strand.
CTTTGCCGCAGTCCGGACAGATCGTCACTGCAGCGCGATGCTCCGTGATAACACGACGGATTTCAATATCCACAACCTGCCTGGAAACATGACGGGATTCCGTGGCGTCACTGGGAATAATCGCCGCGCAATGCTCGCAAACAGCTGCCTTGTGTTCCACGATAACATCTGGAGTTTCCGACATGCGCAGGGTACTGCCTTCGTGACCGGGTTGTCCGCCAGGTTTGCGACCGGTTGCGACGCGAAGACTTTTGGGTTTGATAAAATTGCTTTTGGACGGCGGTACGCTACTGTTGGTGCAGTTCTGATTGAGTATAGCCCGCAACCTGACAATTTCCGCCGTCAGAAATTCTTTTTCCGCGACTATCTCGTTCACAAAATCGACAATCACTTTCGGACATAGCGCAAGCAATGCTTTGATTTCAGTCGATAGTTCCATGGCAAAGCACCTCCATGAAGCCGGTAGACAAGGGGTATAAATAAATATCCTTGATCGGCACCTGGAGAGTTTTATACCGATCATTGCGGCTTCGACCGGTAGTTTCGCCGACATAGATCCAATTGGCGGCCTTGTAACAAGTTCCCTTGAACCGATTCTGTTCGACAAAGGTTTCCAATAAGTAAACAGGGTGTCCGTATTTCTTTTGCCAATCCGCCCTGATACGACGACAGACGCGACCGATGATATGGCTGGCAAGGTGCGGTATTCGTACCCAGGGCAGGATCAGAAATCTGGTGTTGTTTGTGGTATGCATGAGATTCGTCTTGCGGGAGGCGGCGTTCCAACCAATGAAAGCATCCCGTGGCGCGCAGGCCCAGGCGGAAGAACCAAACAGCAGGCAGGCTAACAATTGGCCTTGGTGTGAATAAACCATGTATTTGATGTTTTCTCCCACAGTCATGTCAAAGCCGAGATAGTGGTACTGATCAATGAGGGATTTGAATTCATCTGCCTGCACGGTGCGCGGTTCCACGATTTCAATACGCACAGGTAAAATAGCTTTAATGCCGGAGGTGATTTCAGAAGTGTCATGTAACTGAAGCTGTACGTGATCGCGATAGCCGGGTTTTCTGGATATAAATTTGGCTTTTGGCAAACAGATTTGCGCTTTTGCATCTAACTGCCGTAACAAGTCCCGGCAGGAGATATCTTTGGGATTGCCGTTATGGTCACACCAGTTCCAAATGAGACAGAGCTCTTTTGACAACTTGCTCCGAAGCCAGGAAGGGTTCCTGGCGATCAAATCGTTGATGAATGCGATTTCCACTTCGGTTATGTTGGGTCTAAAAAACGTTCGTGTATTCATAAGAATATAATAGCATGTTTCAAAAAACGAGTCCAGCTTTATTTTTCGTCACTTTTTTAATGCTGAATAGTCACCAATTTCTTAAAACTATTTCTTGCTGCTCAGAAAATTTTCGATAGCTATTTTTTGTTCAGGTGACGGCTCAACGCTGTTCCATCGGGATTTTTCCAACCGCCGTTCAATTATCCGCATCTGGGCATCCTCCAGTACCTCTCTGATATCGCGATATTTACGACTGTCAGAAGAAGCTTCGTCGACTGCTTCTTCACAATCGTGCGCGTGACTATCAGTTTTATCGCCCAGCGTTAGCATCTCAATAATTTCTTCGCTGCGAATTTCAACTATCTCGTCCACTATTTCATTCCAAAGCATTGACTGTTGCTGCAACATTTTGTAATACACATACATCAGGTAGGCGGCATCAGAATCATTGGCAATACGCAGTTTTTTGTCTAAGGCTTTACCCTTCCTATGTATTTGGGTTCCCCGGTCAACGAGGCTGACAGGTTTCGACTTCACATTGCTCAGGTCATCCTCCATGAGTTTCAGTAATCCTGTTTCAACCTCGTCAAAGGCAGTTCGTGATTGCAGTTCACTGAGTGCATAGGCGGTTGCGGTCTCTTTATCCCGCAGAGGCACCGACATATTTTTATTGATAAAGTCTTGCAGGTTTGCTACCGTTATTTTTACTTCGGCAGTCGTTATTCGATCAATCTTATTTTTTCTAATCTTCCTTGATACCGGAGAGGTATAATGCCGTAGCAGAAATTTAATTGATTCTTTCTGAGAGACGGGTATTTGAAATTTTTTATCCTGCTCCGGCTTGAAGGTATCGAAAAGGTCTGCTTTTTGTAAAATCTCGATAAGGTACTCTTGCCGTTTTTTTCTATAAAGGTCGAATTGATCCTTGTCTTGAATCTTTCCGTTCACAACCAACGGGATAAAAATAACTTTTGACTTCTTGGTATCGCTGCCTTCTACAGCCACTTTATCTTCTTCGGCCAGTTCTTTTGCTATTTGGTAAAAAGAAATTACGTCTTTCGGCATATCAATACCCCCTGAATAGGTTGTCATTTGGAATTGCCTACTCGAGCCCGGCTTGTTCACATTTTAGCTTTTTCGCGACCAATTACAATCTCATGCAATTCGGGGCCTTTATTATTTCTTTCCCAATATGTGCAAGCAAACCCCCGTCGCGGATACCGCCCTGTAACGGAGTGGTATCCAATTAAAAACCGATGGTATCCTCGGCGTGAACCTTCGGTTCCCTTCAGAAAAACAGGTGGAGCTAATAACGTGAACTAATCAGTCTACCGATCTCACTCTTTCGTTCCTGCAAAGTAGAGGTGATCCGTACCACTTACTTTTAATTCCTCTATAATGAGCAAAAGCACTGCTTTTGTTGCGTCCTTGATTTTCTCCAGCTCATTAATAGTAGCAATGGTATGAGTATGGAGTTTTGCATTTCGGGTAGAATCCGCCCACTTATCAATTGCGGCAATAAAGGGGCCTGTTTTTTTCGGTTCTTTCAGCATAACAGTGTCGTATTCACCAATATTATATTCTAAAGTGCCAATAGTTGACTGCGCTTTTATCGCCTCTCGATTCTTATCGATGATGTTTGTCAATTTATTGCGATTTATGAACTTCCTGTTTTTCCCCAGTTCAAAGACTTTTTCAAATAAATAC
>CAIKZE010000110.1 GCA_903831825.1 uncultured Lentisphaeria bacterium
GACGGGTGTGTCCAAAATATAGGGAAACGGTGTCCAAAATGGGTTTCGTTGTAGCGCCGTCCGTCTCGGACGGGTGTGTCCAGAATATGGGGAAACGGTGTCCAAAATGGGTTTCGTTGTAGCGCCGTCCGTCTCGGACGGTCTTGTCCAAAATGTTTGTCACGACAGACAAATGGGAATAATGAGAGTAATGAGAATAATGGGAATGGCAATGCAGAAGAGAATGCCGGAAAAACGACAACATCCCTGCTCAACAGGTCTCTAATCCTCGGAAATCACAAAAATAGTTAGTTAACGAAAACCTTAACCGGTTGTCGAAAAGTTGTTTGAAAATCTTATTAAACATTGAAAAATGTTGTGCTCAATGGGGCTCCAAAAACTCGGAGTTGTTGGACAAGCTTCGATGGACTCCTGCTCGACATGGGTCCAATGTGTCCAAAAAGACAAAAATGTAACTTATTAAGGCTTGGCTTAACCAGTCGCGGGAAATACGGGCAAAACAGCCCTGCATAAGGGGTGTCCAAATTGAGCGTGTTGGCTGTCCAGAATGGATTTGTGATGGTTTGAACTGAATATCCAATAACGAGAATATCCAATGTCCAAGTTCATTTTTTTCAAATCTCCGGCCCGTCCGCAGAGCATTACGGACGGGAGGAGATTCTTTTTGGCGATGCCAAATCAATCAACGCACGATCAATTCAGGGATTCCCCCAAGTCCAAGGGGCCGCAACTGATATGCGGATTTGAAATGGGCCGGGTCCGACCATGGTATCGTGTGATGCAGATGTCCGAGAAGATTGCCCAGGGTGGAAAAAAGATCGGCCTGGACAACGTTGACTCCCTGATGCAGAAACTCCGTGCAATCGGCTTCAAAGGGCTCGCACCACAGATGGCACACGTGTTTGCCGTTCACGGCAAGGCGGATTCCCTCACCGTCAGGTTTCGGAAACTTCAGGATATACCGCCTTCCTTTCTGTATCTCCGGAATTGTCAGTTTCTTTTCATAGCGGACGATTCCTGAGTAAAACGGCAAGCCATGGCGTGACAGATCCATAGACGGATCAGTCGGCAATGGTTCCGCCGGAAGAATGCCTGCGGCTGTTCCCTTGCAGAAGACATTGAAATCCCCGATTAAATAAACGTTCTCAAGTTCCGTTCCATCCGGAGTAAACCGCAATGTTCCGGGAATTGTCGGACGCACCCAATTTATCCGGCAATCAATCCGGTTCAAGCCGGAATGCACCGCTCCGTTCAAATCCACTTTTCTGAATTGCCGGTCCAGCCAATACTCATGTTCTGAAACAGTTAAATCCATGCCGTTCGCCTTGAAATCCGTCATCGCGGCGGGATCCTCGATTACCAGCGTCATCGGCGGCTTCTTCCCTGAAGACAGATCAGCCTTGAATTCAAAACGCAGATAAATCGGCCAGTCGCGCCACAAGTATTTATTGTCAAAGGACATTTCCAGCAAATCATGTGCATTCGGCAGGCTCACCAGTCCTCCTCCTCCGGCAATCCCCATCGGAGCTGACCATGGAGACTGGTAGCATTTCACCCGGCAGCGTTCAATCAGCAGGACATTGGGATCCAACCGCTCAACCTTCCATTCCCCGTCAAGCGTCTTTACCTCAATCTTTTTCGGAACTATTTGACGTTTCCCGGCTGGCCGGCTCCGATCAAGCATCAAAAGCAAAGAGCCTCTCTCCGGGACATCCATCTCGAACGTGGTTCGCCCGTCTTTTGAAGTGGCAGGGATCATCGCAATTGAAGCTTTATTTGCGTCAAGACATTCGACCGCGCCTTCGCCCTCCAGCGAAATAGTCGCCTGGAATGATTTCTCCATACGCCCGAAAGTCAGGAAATACAACTCTTTGCCGCCATCTGTACGATGTTGATAAATCAGCTCTTCGACCAGCTTGCCGTCGGCTTTAGTCACCTTTACATCGCTGCTCACGGATGCGAGTGATTTCCTAAGCGCTGGCAAAGTTGGCTTTTCGATCCGGGTAACCTCGGTACCTGCAATAAAAGTCTTTAATTCACTGGATGAACGGCCAGCGATAAAACGCGGACTGCGCCCGACGGCGATAATTCTGCCGCCCTGCGCGGCGAAGTCACGCAATAGCTTCAATGTGTTGGAACTCCAGTTTTCCGACGGAGGAATCACAACGGCATCGTAGGCGGCTTCCCCGATAATGAAACGGCCGTCTTTGATTTTTGCGTATTTCTCCATCAGCATCTCATCACCGAAATCATAATCGCGCTGTACGCGGAGAAGATTACGGCAGAGTTCCGCAAATTCGCGATCCAAATCCTCCACAGGTTTTGTATTCAGAGGAGAATATAATGACCATGCGCTTGAAATCGGATGCAGAACGAGAATTTTGCACACATTCCGACCTTGGGACAAAGCGTAACTCAATCTGGAGAAATAGTCATTGAACGGACGATAAAGTTCATACCCCGGAATGTGGTAGGAGCATGAGCTTGGATAGTCGCGCTTGCGCCGGCCGCGGATCGAATAGTAGGCCAGATGCTGATTCAGTAAGTTAACTCCGAGTGCATAGTCATAATCTCCGGCCGCTTTAAGCTTCCAAACCGGAGTCTCCCATCCCGCGCCGCCAAAGATTTCAGACAGGACACGGCGGCGGCCAAGCTGACGAGCCACGCTGACACATTGCTTCTGCAGCAGCGGAGCGTCCGGCATCGTGTTACCAAGGTGATCAATGCCGGGAATATGGAAATACTCATAATGCGGCATTGCGGCACCGATAGCCCGCACCTGTGAAAGCAGACTATCCTCCATCATCATATGGCCAGTCGAAACAATTCCGTGCTGCTCGCTCCAGTCATAGATCTGCTTTGCAAAATTCGTGGAAAAAAGCCCGGTGACGGTCCGATAGAAATCAATGCGGACACGGCGGAAATCACCCTCGTCGAAAAACAGTTCCGCCAGATGCGGTTTTAACTCGTATCCGCGCTTTTTCCTGAAAAGATCCTTCATTTTTCCGGTCCACGGAACACATTTGTACTTTTCACTATGTCCCCACATCACATAGCTCGGCTCATCAGTAAAAGTTCCCGGCACCGTCTTGCCGAAATGTCCGCCGATGGCATCGTGATATTTATCATGGGTTAGTTTGATGAACTCAGCCACGACCTTGGGATTCAAGTTGTCCGGATCATGAGCGTTGTTAGTCGTGATATTCCGCGGACTCCGGATGACTTCGAAAGTCCGGCTCTTTTTGTCAGTACGGCAGATCAAGCCGCTTGCGGCATAATCCAGCTTGACGTTGTCGATTTGTCCGCCGGCGAATCCGCTCGGCCAGCGGTCCTCGTCATAAATCCATGCCTGCATTCCCAGGCGTTTCGCCTCTTCCGTACACAGACGCACATGCTCGAACCACTCGTCACCGAGATATTGAGTCTTCAAGCCGATCCGGGCATGCATGAAGAACCCGCCGAAGCCCTGTTCCTTCATCTCCTGAATCTGGAGTTTTAATTCATCCGGTTCCTGTTTTTCATTCCAACTCCAGAAAGGGAGCGGACGATAATCAACCGGCGGATTTTTCCATAACGCCGCAACGATTATTTCAGATTTCATCAGATTTCCTTGTTTATGTTCAAAATTAACGATCTTACCAACATAAGTTTAATACGCTTCAAAATCTAGTACGCTCCATATTTTTTAGCGGCTTCAAACATGGCAATCACATTTTCAACGGAAGTATTATCCTGTATCGAGTGAGTCGGAGCTAACACGTAACCGCCCCCGGGCTTCATTATCTCCAACGTTTCCTGGACATTACGGGTAACATCATCCGGGGTTCCATAGGCAAGTACGCCGGCAGTGGAAATACACCCGTGAAAAACGAGTTTCCCGCCGTAACGCTCCTTGAGCGATGAAGGAGACATGTCGACGGCCTCCGGTTGGAGGGTATCTACCACTTTTATTCCCATTTGAATGAAATCGTCAAAAGCCCAACTGCTGGAGCCGCAGGAATGAATCATCGCCGGAATATTAAATGACGCGGCTAAATCGACAAATTTTGGGATTTGGGGTCGAATGTGTCTGCGAAACAGTTCTAAACTGATAAGCGGGCCGCGCTGGCTGCCAAGATCCTCTCCCAGCCACAATAAGTCGATCCCGCCTTTGGCGGATTCCAGGGTGCGCTCCGCAATTCCAAGCAGAATGTCGCACCGACGCTCGATAAGTCGCAATCCGGCCTCTTCATCAGAAATGAGATCAATGAGGACTTGTTCCATTGTGCGGAGAGAGCTGGTGCCGTTGATTACGTCCGGCCAACTGGGACAACCGCATACAACACAGTAATCCTCCATCTTTTTGCAAAAGGGCGTTATTACTGAATAGTCATAGTCATCCGGATTCGGCATCGGCCACTTATTGACTTGTTCAAGTAATGCATCTTTAAGCGGACATTCGCATACTTCCCCATATCCCCCGGATTCGTGTTCAATCCATCTGGTGCGAATACCCCATTCGCTGCTAATATTCATTCCCTCGATTTCCTCATGCAGCCGCAGTCCTTTGTATGGTGCGCCGATACGGCGAAAATCTGAGCCCAACGCGCTGTTCAAATCTTCTGTGCCAAAATGTTGCTTTAGCTTGCTTCCAATAGCCGCATTGAATCCTATATATCCGACTGGCACGCGGTCTGGCACTTGCCTTGCAAATGCCGTTAAAACTCGTTCTTTAGAATTCATTATTCAATTTCCTAATCTTTCTTTTGTATTGAAAGTTTTTTTATTATACCCGACAAATACGCCGACCATTCTTTCCATTCCCAAAAAGGAAGGACTCCAGTTCCTCCGGAACCCAATGTAGAACCAAGAAATACCGCGATTTTACCCTTACCATAATTTCCCATGACCATAGCCCAGCATCTTGAGCTTGGTTTGTTTATGGCTAGCACTTTACGAATTTTGGGGGTAGATTGCAGTAACGCCAAAAGGTTGTCCATTAATCAGATAATTATAATCACCATTCGCGCCGCCAACGCTGTAATATGTAAAGCAATTTTTCAGAAATGAGCAATTCGATGAGTGTGAATTTGTTTTGTTTCCGGTTTCCCATCTTTTATTCTCTTTTTTACTTTTTAGTTTGTTGGTTTTCTACATCTTACTGTTATTTCTTTAAATTAGTCATTGCTTTGCCTGGATTGCCGCAACCGTTGACCCGCGCGCCATAAGTTTAGGTTTTACGATTACTGTTTCAGCGGAATTATTCAGATACAATTCCGCCGCAATCCTGCCGATTTCTTCCATCCTGGTGGCAATGGAACTGAGATTGGGATTAAACTCCTCACACCATGGGGTGTCGTGGTATCCGAGCAATCCAATATTGCCGGGAATTGAAATTTTTCTGTCAGCAAGCCATTCTGCAATTTTTATGAGCTCGGAATCAGATATGCAAAAAATCGCATCATAATGGTTTTTATAAAAATCATCTTCTATCGCATCCATATAGCGCATCTCCTGACTCTCCACAAAAAACGTTACTTTAACGTCAGTCAGGGCATCATCTTTAGCGGCTAAGCACCCTTCCTCAAAATTAAATGGATCCTTGTTTTTCTTTTCCTCTGCGCCAAAAACCACAACGCGGATATTCCTTCTTCCAGTTTCTATCAAATGCCTGATTCCGATGTATCCACCATGAAACCAGTCGGAAACAACTTCCCCGCCTGTAACCGTATCCGCAAGATTTCCGGCTGGCCCAAGCGAGTAAAATGCAGTTTGGTTTAAACTGCCGCAACCGATTTTATCCAAAATTTCTCCGAGGCTACCACAAAAGAAAATAACATCAAAATGTTCTTCATTAATCGCTTTACGGACTATATCGAAATTATTCTTTGTTCTTAAGATGGTTGTGTTTTCTGTTTCAGTTAATACAGAATTAATGCCGGAAAGCAGATATGGAGCACTATGATCGTCGTCAATCAATAAAATTAATTTTTTCTCCGCTCCTGTTTTTCGCCTGCGGTAGCATACTATGTAATTATCGGCATGTTTCTTTTTTATTTTACCTTCCGCTTCTAACCTTGGCAGACATTTATTAACTACCTCCGGCTTGCACCCCAGCAATATGGCTGTACGTTGTGTAGAACCCAGCCATGTTCCATATTTGAAAATATTATTGGTAATCTTAAGATTTAAATCATTGTAAACTTGCTCTTCTTCATCTGAGTCGTTAGTATGTGTACCATTTACCAGCGAAAAAGTGCCGCGGCCTACTCCGGCGGAAACAAAACCTTCGTTAGACAATAGTCTCACTGCTTTTAAGTAACAGTTTTTACTGACGCCATAGCGGGGTGCCGCAACCTTTGCCGGCGGAAGCTGCGTCCCTACAGGATAAGCGCCGCTTTCCAGTTCTTCCCGCAGCTTTTCCCGCAATATATAATGTTTTGACATTTTTTACTCTGCACTTACCCAATTATGATTTAGAGCTTATCCGTAAATAACTCCCAGTTTTCTATATATTATCATGGATGCTGTCAAATGAAGTAGCGCCTCATAATTGGCTGACTTTTTCTCAAACCGCACCAGGACTTTCCTGAAACGATTGAACCATGAATGAGTAA
>CAIKZE010000111.1 GCA_903831825.1 uncultured Lentisphaeria bacterium
ACGATGCCGTCCCGGCTGCTCGTGAACAATTCGCTCTTTTCCAGAACCTCCGCTGTTGAACGGCGGTTTAGCAGTTTAAACAACAGCCAAGCCGGCCAGGTCCGGCGGCTCGCGACTTTGTTCTTCGGCTGGTTCATGTTATCTCAATGCTCCGGTGCGTAAAATTTTTCAACCGCTTGAACCCGCCATTAACGAAAGATAATTTTCAACGTGATTGCAATAGCGGCAGCCAAGATTGACAGAATCGTGATGGCAATAATTTTTCTGCGCCGTTTCTCCTGTCGCAGTTTATTCATATTCCCATGTTTCAGCTGGCCGAGGATGCTTTTCATGGAAGACAGCGTTGATCTGACCGTATTGCGGACTTTGCTCTCCGGCTTCTCCATAATACTCTTCGGCATTTGATTCATAACATTTTTTACTCTGGCCGTCGTAACATTCTTATTTGCCATTTTTACCATCCTCTATTGGTCATTATATCTTTAAAAAGAACATTCACCGTTAAAATCGTTCCACCCGGCATCGCTCATAATCCCTTTTGACTGATAAGCGTTCCCAGCCGCGTCTTGACCGCACACGCAAATTCAGTGTTTTTAAGCATATTCAGCAAACTGCCGGCAGCAACAGCCGCCTGGTTCCTGTCATAAGCGGCAATGCCGAGAATGGATTCTATCTGGCTGTCGATGAATGCCATGCATAATTCTTTGACACACGGACGGCCTTCAATGACCGCCGGGCTGAAGGTATTGCCTTTAAGCCAGGCGATATCAGCGTCAAGCACCTTCCGCTTGCCGGCCAGTTCCGGCTTGGCTTTTTGCAGCAGATCATAAATCCCCTGCGGCGGTAAATCATACCATTTACATGATTTGACCACCCCCTCTTTTTCCTCAAAATAAATATTGCCGTCATTGAGCATGGTAATTCTATGCCCTTCAATATTTTTACCGACAATATGGGAATTCCCGGCATCAAAATAATCATCGAGCTCATGCAGATGCTTGACCAATTCGATATATGAATTGAACCAGGCGTTATATTCTTTGCCCAGCAGCGAACGTTTGTAAACCAGGCGCGCTTCCGCCCTGGCGTAGTCCTCTTCTTTCAGCTGTGCATATAAATCATTCAAGAGATCGGCTTTCCAGTACTTCTCGTGCGCAATCCGCTGCCTGGCAAGCTCTGCTGTAAAATTTAACTTCTGCTGATTGATTTTGTCGTCCTGCACTTTAAGTTTGCCGGTCAGGTCGGCAATCGTGCTTTCAAAAGTTTTATTTTTGGATTCTGCCTGTTTAATTTCCTCAGCCAGTTTATTATCATGTTCGGCTTTGGCGGCAACCAGTTCTTTCAATTGCCCTTCAAGACTTTTCACATAATCGGACTTTTCTTCCATCTCTACTGTTTTTTTAGCTGAATCAAAACTGCTAATATGATTTTTCAGCTTCACGAAGAGCTCCTCCTGTTTAGGCGTGCGCTGCTCAGGAAATATTGCCAGCAGCCTTGAGGCCTCCACCGCCAGCGCGGCAGGTGGCATATCGGGGATGGCAAGCTTTTTTTCCAGCAGTTCAAGCCTGTCTTCAAGGAAAGCAGTTTCATTCGGCTCTTTATTTGATGGATGAAACCAAACCGATGCGAGCAGAATAATAAACGGAAGCGGAAAGACGGCAACCATGCCCCAGAATAGATAGTCCCGGCGGGTTTTTAATTTCCCGGTGTTGCTGTTTATATTGACACTGGCCGGGGTTGGCTCCGGGATTGGTTCCGGCGGAGTCCGGGGCTGGTACTTGAGCTTGGAAATGGATACCGTGTGCATTGACGGCACCATATGTTTATTTTCTGACGTAGACTGGCGGATCAGGCAGATCTCCTTAAT
>CAIKZE010000112.1 GCA_903831825.1 uncultured Lentisphaeria bacterium
AACTAAGCGAATGCCAAACGAAGAAGAACAGGGGGAAAGCCGTGTGAGGGAAAACCGCACGCACGGTTTGGTCGATGAGGTAGAACCGATAAGTTGCAACTCGTTGATGATTAGAGGTTTTACTTTAATCGAACTGCTCATTACCGTAGCCATCATCGCCATCCTTGCCGCGATGCTGCTGCCGGCGTTGAACAAAGCCAGGATGACTGCGCGTAAAGCCCATTGTATTAATAATTTAAAACAGCTTGGCCTCGCCTTGGAATCGTATGCCGGCGACAATCAGGACTGGTATCCGACCTACTATACTGCCACCGGCGGGGGGGAATGGTATAAGGTATTATGTGACAACCACTATGTGCCGTGTACTTACTCGCAGGCCAGGGGCGCGAGCGCAGGCAGAGGAAATGATGCAAGAAAACATATTTTCTGGTGTCCCGATGACAAACGAGATCCCGGACCAGGCAATTTGGGCGGTCAAGGCATCAGTTATGGCATAAATAGCACTATAACTAATCCTGCTCCTCCCGCATATCATTATTTGCGAAGAACTCAAATAGCCCAGAAACCAGGATGGTCTGTGAGTCAGAATAGCTTGCTGATGGATACCTGGGAAATTAATTATGCAGCGGGGGATCCATATGCTGTTAGTGGTTACAGCCCTCAATACTTAGATTTTCGTCACAATACGACCATAAATGTACTTTATTGCGACGGGCATGTGGAAAACGGAACCCAGGCAGTCATTTATTACAAAGTAATTGCCGATAATTTCTGGGGAAAATACTGGTAATTCAAGCACACATAAATTAATTTAAAATATAATGGAATGAAAATGAGCTCAGGTTTCAAAATTCGGTTATGCGGTATTGCAGCAGCGCTTCTTCTGTCGAGCATTGGCGCCCATGCCGCGCAGGTAGTTTGGGAACGCAATATTGCAACGGAGAAACCCGGAAAATCCAAGCCAAACGCAGTGCTTGTGCCGATGGAATCAGGCAATGTTCTGAAACTGAGCTATGACGCGAAAGAAAAAACTCAGCCGATCGGTTCGGCCGCCGGGATTGAAGCCTGCGGGCCGTCAACTTTACGTCTCTGGCTGGAAGGCGAATCGCTGCGCCAGATTGATAATGATCTGATGTTCAGTCTGGTAATGACCAATGAAGCCACCAATGAGTCATTTCAGGCGGACGGCATTGTCTGCGGCGCCCGCATTAACAAGAATGGCTTTCGCGAACTGCCCATTCCCATCCAGCTTGCGGATAAACCGGCCAAATACCGGCTCAGCCTGATCGCCGAATGGCCCGATCACGGCGCCCGCAAACCGGTGGTGTACTTGAAACGCGCCGCGCTTGAATCGGCTGATATCACCCATCCCTATATCAGCTACGTCTGGAAAAGCAAAACCATCTATACGCCCATGACGCCGATTATTATGAAAGTTACCGTGGTCAATCCGACCTCCCAAGTCTTTGAAGGCAGCATCAGTATGCTTCAACACAGCGGTTTGGACGACAGCTCCAAAGTAAAGACAGTAGAGGTCAAATGCGACGGCAACAGTTCCAAAACCATTGAGCTTATCTGGGATGCCGGCAAAGCCAAAGGCGGCTGTTGGGTTGATGCCTGCCTGTTGGATAAAAACGGCGCGGAACTTAATCGCTTTGAGAAAGATTTCGGGGTGGAAAGCGATCCCCGCAGTCTGAACTTCAGCGTTAAAGACTTGGAAATCGGCCGCCGGCAGGGCAATGGAGCTTTTGCCTTTGGTTCGATTGCCAGTTATTCGCAAAGCCGTGACGCTGTTGAAAAAATACGTCAGGGGTGTCAAGGCCGACACGAATTTTTCTGGTGGGGCTGGTGCGATCTGGCGCAGTTCATCCCGCCGGAGGATCCTTATCTTGATTATAACCAGAGATTTTGGATGAGCCTGAAAAAATACAAAGATCAGGTGGCGCTGCTCAATGACGCCGGGGTTTATCCCATCTCCTATATTCTGGGGAATGCGTGCGGCATCGCCGGCTATCGGCTGCTGCAACAGCATCCTGACTGGTTTGTTTATAGCCGTGAAGGAGAAATTGCCGTTTACGACATGGCTATACTGAACAAGTATGCAAGCAGAAACAGTTTTGGATTTAAAAATGATAAAGGGGGTGGTATTCTAGGTGCGACTCTCGATGCCACTAATCCTGATGTCCGCCGCTGGATAGCCAATCAGATTATCACGCTGGGAACCGAGATGGGATTTAAAGGCGTGCGCTGGGATGTTTGGAACATGAGCGTGAAAACGGACTACTATCGAATGGACGGGACGCAAGTAGCTAAGGATCGACACAAAAACAAAATCACATTTTCTACTGCCCGGCTCCCTCTGCTCTTGGCATGATGGTGTAGTTCCACTTTCCAAGCGTATCGTTGTGGATCACGGCTAGTTTTTTTAACTCAGCCTTAGTCGCCTTGA
>CAIKZE010000113.1 GCA_903831825.1 uncultured Lentisphaeria bacterium
AACTAAGCGAATGCCAAACGAAGAAGAACAGGGGGAAAGCCGTGTGAGGGAAAACCGCACGCACGGTTTGGTCGATGAGGTAGAACCGATAAGTTGCAACTCGTTGATGATTAGAGGTTTTACTTTAATCGAACTGCTCATCGTCGTCGCCATCATCGCAATTCTTGCCGCGATGCTGCTGCCGGCGCTGAACAAAGCCATGATGACTGCGCGTAAGGCCCATTGTATTAATAACTTAAAGCAGCTTGGCACCATCCTTGAATCCTATGCCGGCGACAATCAGGACTGGTATCCGATGTATTATACTGCAACCGGCGGGGGGGAATGGTATAATGTATTATGCGCCAACCACTATACGTCGTGTACTTACGCGCAGGCCAGAGGCGCGAGTGTTGGCCGAGTCAGTGATGCAAGAAAACATATCTTCTGGTGCCCCGAGGATAAGCGGGACCCGCAAGTTGGCAATTTGAACGCTCAAGGCATCAGTTATGGCATAAATGCGGATATAACCAATCCTACTCCTCCCGCATATCATTATTTAAGAAGAACTCAAATAGCCCTGAAAGCAGGCTGGTCTGCCGGTCAGAACAGCTTGCTGATGGATTCCTGGGATGGAACTGATTACAAATCGGGGGATCCATATTATGTCAGTAGTTATGCTACTCAAAAATTAGATTTTCGTCATAGTACCACCATAAACGTTCTTTATTGTGACGGACATGTGGAGAACGGGGCCAGAGCAGTCATTTATTACAAAGTAACAGCCGATAATTTCTGGGGAAAATACTGGTGATTACAGAAGCACGCATAAATTAATCCAACATTCAATAACATTATAAAGTAAGTAAAAATGAATTCAGGTCTCAAAATGCGGCAATGCTGTGTTGCCGCAGCGCTTTTGCTGGCGGGCGTTGGCGCACATGCGGCGCAGGTAGTATGGGAATACAATCCGGATAAATCCGGTAAATCCAGTTCACGCGCGGCAGTTGTGCCCTTGGAATCAGGCAAGGTCTTGCGATTGAGTTATGATGCGGAAGAAAAAAAGCAGAAGATCGGCTCGGCGTCCGGAATTGAAGCTTGCGGATTATCAACGTTGCGCCTTTGGCTGGAAGGTGAATCGCTGCGTCAAATTGACAATGATTTGATGTTCAGTCTGATCATGACCAACGAAGCCACTGATGAGTCATTCCATGCTGACGGTATTGTCTGCGGCGCCCGCATTAACAAAAACGGCTTTCGCGAATTGCCCATTCCCATTCAACTTTCGGCCAAACCGGCAAAATACCATCTCCGTCTTGTCGCCGAATGGCCCGATCACGGCACCCGAAAACCGGTGGTGTATTTGAAACGGGCAACGCTTGAATCGGCAGACTCCATCCGTCCCTATATAAGTTATGTCTGGAAAAGCAAAACCATCTATGCGCCCATGACGCCGATTGTCATGCAGGTGACTGTAGTCAATCCAACCTCCCAGGCCTTTGAAGGCAGCATCGGCATGCTCCAACACTGCGGTCTGGACGATGGCGCCAAAGTGAAGACGGCAGAGTTCAAATGCGACGGCAACAGTTCAAAAACCATTGAGCTTGCCTGGGATGCCGGCAAAGCCCAAGGCGGCTGTTGGGTTGAAGCCTGCCTGCTGGACAAAAATGGCGTTGAACTTAATCGCTTTGAGAAAGACTTCGGAATTGAGAGCGATCCCCGCAATCTGAGTTTCGGCGTTAAAGACTTGGAAACAGGCCGCAGTCACAATAAGAACAGCATTTTTTATGATTATTCGCAGAGCCGTGAGCTGGTTGAAAAAATGCGTCAGGGGTGTGAAGCCCGAAAAGAATTTTTTGCGTGGAGCTGGTGCGATCTTGCGCAGTTCATCGCGCCGGAGGATCATTATCTCCGGCATTGCGGGAATTTGTGGCTTAGCCTGAAAAAAATTAAAGATCAGATAGCGTTGCTCAATGACGCCGGGATTTGTCCCGTTTCCTATATTTTGGGACGCGCGGTTGGCGTCGCCGGCTATCAATTGTTGCAGCAGCATCCTGACTGGTTTGTTTATACACGGGAAGGGGAAATCGATTATTACGACATGTCAATGCTGAACAACTATGCAAACAGGAACAGTCCGGAATTTAAAAGTAGCGCAAAGAAAGACATTATGTTATGGGCGATTCCCGACGCCACCAATCCGGAGGTCCGCCGCTGGATTGCCAATCAGATTATTGTGCTGGGAACCGAGATGGGATTTAAAGGTGTGCGCTGGGATGTTTGGAACATGACAGTAAAAACTGACTATTATCGAATGAACGGGACGCAAATTGCCGCGACAACGGCGGATGCAGACCGGCTTACCGCCGAATCCATCCGTGCGGTAAAAGACATAGTAGCACAAAAACTGCCTGAATTCACTTATGGTTACAATCACGCTTCGCCTGTGGAGAATGCCGACACCCCCCTGACGCTGGCGGAAAAGTGCCGCGGCCGCGGCTGGTTGCTGGATGAGTCTGCCATAAGTTGCAATAGAAAAACATCGCCCTTTCATACTTGGGACACCTATGCCAAACGGATGGTTGAATGGGGGAACAAAGTTCGCCAGTTGGGCGGCATTTATAATCCATGGCCGTTTGCGCGGGGGAATGCGGAAGCCAACAATGATATTGACTGGCTCCAGGAAAGCATTTACCATCTGCTTTCCGGCGGACACGTTTGGCTGGGAGTAGGCGGCTACGCCAAGAATAATTCGGCACTGTACGGTAATTTTTCACTGCTGGCGTTTCGTTACAACAACATCTATTCCGGATGGGATCTGCGGGTCCAGCCGGAAAATCAAACCAACATCCAAGTCAAAGCTCCGGAAACAGTCTGGTGGAAAAGGTTCGTGTTTACCAACAAAAGTCTTGACGGGAAGGCTCAGGATATTGTCCATCTGGTAAATTCCCCGCTAATTCTTGACGTGGCTGAAAATCCCGATTCGAAAGTGCGTCCGCCGACTGGACCGGCTGAAGTAGTCTGCGCCGGCCGCAACGGGCGGAAACCGGTCAAAGCCTGGCTGGTGATGGCTGAATCCCTTACCCCTGATGCTGAGCCGAAAGTGCAGGCGCTGCCGCTTGAATTAAAGAATGATAACGACGGCGTGAACGTGACTGTCCCCGCGCTGCTGTACTTTAAAACTGTGGTTTTTGAATATTAGAGGAATTGTCTTATATTATATTAAATTAAAGAATAAGAAAGGATAAGGTTCAATGTCAAGATTATGGAAATTTTTGTCGGGTGGAATTGCCTCAATCGTGCTGTTATGCAATATCGCAAACAGCATGGATAAACCGACGCTGATGGGGATTGCCACGAATGACGGCGACAAATACAACGTTGAATATGTTAAGAGCAGCAAGGCTGCTGCTTGCCTGATGGAGCATGGCGTCAAATCGGTACTGATAGACTCCAGGGGGCTTTCTTCTATTGCAAATTTGAAGAAATACAATGTAATATTGCTGCGCGGCCGCTGCGAAGGAGTGCATCTGTTAACCCCTGCAATCGCGAAACAGGCGGAAGCGCTGGGACAAACTTTAAAGCAATATGTTGAACAGGGAGGCAGTCTGCTGCTGTTGCCGCAATCGGTCAGATACGCCAATGACCAGGATGAAAAGTATTGGAACGTGATACTGAAGCCGTTTAATGTTGAGATTCTTCATGAAGGTATTTTTGACCTTGAGAATCAGACGCAGAACGAGCTGAAACCGGCGTACTTTAAAGAATTTTTCTTCACCGCAAATATAAAAAAGCATCCGGCGGCGGCGAACGTCAGCGGTTTGTGGCTGCCGCTGAACAGCTATTATCCGGCAGCCGGAACTCCGGCAATGAAATATGGGCCGGAATGGGAAACTATCGTCAGCGGGGAGAAGTCAGCGAAGAGCTTTCTAACCGATCCGACAACCAATGTGCTTATCGCGACGTCTGACAAAGTCGGCACTTATAAAGAATCTCCGCCAATCGTTGCAGTACGGAATTTAGGTAAGGGACGGGTAGCCTGCCTGCCGCTGGATCTGGTTTTTACCGGACAGAATTACGGCAATGAATTCTGGTCGCATATTGTCGAAAGCGCCGGCGATCCTAAATCAGGGAAAAAGAGCGACGGCATGCAGTTGATCGCCAGCCTGGCTAAATGGCTGGGAGACAGTAATATCAGCAATCCGGCGTTCGGAACCGCGCAGATGCCGGAATACAAACCGGTGCAATTCCCTGAATCATGCAGTTGGGACAGTAGAGATTTTCCCCGGTTGGACGCCGGGTGGTGGAAAAAGCCTGCCACCGGAATCCTTGGCGCGCACACCTCTTATACTGACGGGTCCGGATCTGTGGCGGACTACGTTAAGGCGGCTAAAGCCGCCGGACTTGCCTATATCGTGTTCACCGACCCGCTGGAATTGCTGACTCCGCAAAAATTTGACGCATTAAAAGCTGACTGCGAAAAATATTCAGATAAAACTTTTTATGCCTGTCCCGGCGTGGAATTCACTGACGGTTCCGGAATCAGATGGGCATTCTGGGGCGAAAAGGTTGTCTGGCCGGCCGGATCTTTCAAGAAACAGAATTACATTTATCAGAGATGGGATGACACCAAAAAAATAGTCAATCATTTTGGCGAATATAGTGAGATTTGCGGTTATTCTCCGTCTGCCGTAATTGATTACAAAAAATTGAGCGCTGCTGGAGCTTTTATAGAAAATATGTGGTGGTTTTACAATATTTTCCCGTATGCCTATGACGGCGACAAATTAATTGCGGACAACACTCGTGAAATGCTGTTGTCCCTGCGTGACCTGCGCCGCCTGATGCCCATGCCCTACACCCGGATTAAAACTCCGGCAAATGTCGCCATTGCCCGGCATACCGCGCTGTCCGGAATCGGAACCGGTTCCGCGGAACAGAACCTGGCCAATGTTTTAAAAATTCTGAACGCCCGTGCGTCATCATCATTTTATGAAGCCTCAACCGTTACTGCGTTTGTCACTTATGGCGGTTATGTGCCGGTAGTCCTGCGGATGCACAACGGTCAGATGTCAGATAACTGGCAGTTTACCCGCGGCGCTCAGCGAATAAAGGCACAGATTGATGCCTATAGCGAGGCAGGGATCAGGGAAGTGAAATTGCTTGACCCCTCCAATAATGATGTTCTGCGCCGCTTTCTGCCGGCAGCCGGAACCAAAACGTTCTCTCAATCTTTTGAATTGGTGAATGATAAACAGCACTGGGTGGTCGTGGAAGTAACTGATGCCAACGGCGCAAAATCATATTCCAACTCCGTGTTGATTTTCTGTTACAAACAAGGACTTGCCCGTTGCGGCGACAATTTGAACATTCTTGGTTCGCTGGGTATGTACTGGCACCCGGACCGCAATCAATCCCTGCCTTTCAATAAAGATTTCAGGAATGCCGAACTGTTCAGCATTCAAGGCTGGGATCGCGGCGGTCCGGACTGTCCGGAGCCAGCGGCACAGACTTGTGATTCGGTCAAACTGAAAGACGTTGGTGACTATCCGTCTCCTGCTGAACCCATAATTCTGGGCAAACGCATGGATGTTCAGTTGTCCAGTCAGAATATTCAGATCGTGGATATGAAAATGGACACCCTGATGGAAAAGTTTGATAACAAAGACCGGCCCGGTCCTTCATTTGCATCCATTTGCCGGAAAGTGTCGGACAATGAATATTTTGAACGTTGCGACCGCATGATTTCGCCGATGGACCGGATGGACCATTATATTGCCTGGAATTTCCGCCGGCTGGCTGAAAGTATCCGGAACTACAAAGGCGATTACATGTGGCATGAAGGCTATTTTAAATTCAAGAAAGATGTGGTTCTAAAAGGCAATATGCCGATTCCACTAGGTTTTATCACCATGCCGTTTAATCCGGAAAAAGGCTGGGGCAACACCTTGATCGTCAAGGATGGTGAAAAAAATGCGGTCAAAACAGAGACCAAAGACAAAACTCTCAGCAAAGCCGGGCAGATCGGCGGCGGCGGTTATATTGCGGTCGTAAATAATCCGATCGGCTATATCGGCGTCCTGGTTCCTCATGGTTATGAAATGAGCTATCAAGCTGCTGTTCCCGGCAGATTATATGTCGGCATCGGCAAAAACGGACAGGCAATCAAAGCCGGAACAGTTCTCAAATATGCTTACATTGCCGCCAATATTGTTGATGATCAGGGTAATGACGGCAAAAAAATGGCGACATTGTCACGGGCTTTTAATCTGGACGGCAAAGGCCCCGGTTATCCGCTGGAAGTCAAGACCGGCAAACTGCTTGATTCCACTTATTTTCTGACCATTCAGGCGACCGGCAATGAAGCGGTGTTCTCTGCCGGGCCGCAACCGGATATCGGCATTGACCTGCCGATAAAGATCGAAGGCATTGAAGACAACGGCTGCGCCGCGATCTACAGCTCAAACCGGCAATGGTTCAGATTTATTGCGACGCTGAAAGATACTGCCTATCTCCAGGAACCGATTGATAAAAAGAATGATATCTGGATTGGCAATGTGTTTGTCGCCGATAACAAATCGTTGAAATTAACGCTGGTCAAAGACGGCATCGACGCAACCCGCAACCCGTTTTTGGAAATCCACAATCCGACCGATGCGCCGGTGACAACCAGAATCTCATCCCCGTCCGGAACCCCGGAATTCGGTGGAACCAGCTTTGAGTTGACCGTTCCCGCGGGTTCGAGCATCGTCAAGGGCTTGATCAAGATTAAGCATTAGACTCGTTTGAAAAGAGCTGCGGCATGTTACTGCTTATCAATGGCAGATTCATGTCGCTGCTTTTTGCCTCGGCTAATTTTCCAGATGACGCAGAACATCATCGGAATAAAGAAAATGGCAATACAAGTGGCTGCAAGCATTCCGCCGATGACGCCGGTACCCATCACCTGTCTGGCGATGGAGCCGGAGCCGCTGGCCAGCGCCAGCGGGATGCAGCCGAGGATAAATGCAAAAGAGGTCATCAATATCGGCCGCAACCTGAGTCTTGCCCCGGAAAGCGCGGCCTCTGTCAAAGGCCTTCCCTGCTCATATTCATTTTTGGCGAACGCGACAATCAGGATGGCATTTTTTATTGAAAGCCCGATAATCACGGTGAGCCCGATTTGTGCATAGATGTTAAAATCCATTCTCAAGGCCATAAGCGCCGCAAATGCGCCGGCTATTGCAATTGGCGTGCCGAGCAATACGCTGAACGGCAGCGACCAGCTCTCGTACAGTGCTGCCAAAATCAGAAAAACGAACAGCAATGAAAGGGCGTAAATTGCTGCTGGAGACACCCCTTTCTGGGCAAGTTTTTCCTGAAAGGACATGCCAATGTAATTGTATCCCATTCCCGGCGGCATGGTTTCGGTGAAAACCTCTTCCATGGCTTTCATCGCCTGGGCGGAATTGTAGCCGGGCGCGGCAATCGCATTGATCTGGCTTGAGCGGAATAGATTGTAACGCATGGTGAATTCCGGCCCTGTGCGCTGTTCAATCTGCGTGATCGCCGAAAGCGGCACCGGGTTGCCGAAAGAGTTTCTCACATAAAACTGATCCAGCAGTTTTACGTCTTTACGGTAGTCCCCTTCCGCCTCCACATATACCTGCCACTGTCTCCCGAAACGGTTGAAGTAGTTTACAAAAAGCCCTCCCATGAATGTCTGGAGTGTGGTATACACCTCGCCGATATCCAGTCCACGGGTCATCACCTTGGCGCGGTCCAC
Source organism: uncultured Lentisphaeria bacterium (assembly GCA_903831825.1). Taxonomy (GTDB): domain Bacteria; phylum Verrucomicrobiota; class Lentisphaeria; order Victivallales; family Victivallaceae; genus CAIPAT01. Next base: position 7,745 of record CAIKZE010000113.1, read on the forward strand.
TTTGACAAAATACTGCGGCACTTTGGGCAGCAGCGTGGTACTCACATATTTAAGTTCCGGGCGTTTTCGTGCCGCGGCAATGAATTTTTCAGTATTTTCCGACAGAAATGCCATGCCCTTGTCGTTCTGGTCTTCGAGAATAAATGTCACTCCTCCGGCAGTCCCGACACCCTGGATGGCCGGCGGGGAGAAACAGATTGTCTGGCATTGCGGCAGCTTATTAAGCTCGCGATTGAGCCGGCTTATGATAGCGGGGGCCTTCAGTTCAGGACTTCCTCTTTCCGACCACGGTTTCAGCGTGATGAAAAAAAATCCGCTGTAGGTATCACGCACATAGCTCAAAAGACTGAACCCGCTGACTCCGATGCAGGACTTGACGCCGGGGGTTTTCAAAATAATCTGCTCCGCCATGCGACTCGCTGCCACGGTGCGCTGAAGTGAGGCTCCGTCAGGCAGTTGAATTACGGCATACAGATATCCCTGGTCTTCCTCGGGCAGAAAGCTCTGCGGTATTTTCTTCCCCAGGAAAATCATGCCCGCGGTTATAACGGCTAAAATTATAAATCCGATTGCCGCTTTCCGGATGATAACCCCGGACATGCTGACATAAGCTTCGGAACTGCGCGCGAATACCCGGTTGAACCAGCCGTAAAACCGGCCCATCGGTCCGTGTTGTTCCTGCTTTGGGCGAAGCAGGATCGCACAAAGCGCGGGAGAGAGCGTCAGTGCGTTGAAGGCGGAAATAATCACGGATATTCCGATGGTGACGGCAAACTGCTGGTAGAGACGGCCGGTAATGCCGGGAAGAAACACGGTGGGGAAGAAAACAGATGCCAGGATGATGGCAATAGCGATGACCGGGCCGGAAACCTCCTCCATCGCTTTCATGGACGATTCCTTCGGGGACATGCCCTCTTCGATGTGGCGCTGCACCGCTTCAACCACAATCATGGCATCGTCCACCACCAGTCCGATTGCCACCACCATGCCCATGAGCGCCACCGAGTTTACTGAAAAACCCAGAAACGGAAAGAAGATGAAAGTGCCGAGGAGTGAAACCGGCACTACCACGATAGGAATGAGCGTGGCCCGCCATCCCTGAATAAAGATGAATACTACCACCGCCACCAGAAAGATGGCAATGGCAAAAGTTTTGGCAATTTCTTTTATCCCTTCCGTGACCGGGAGGGTAGTATCCAGCGCAACCGTGTAATCCAGGTCTGGAGGAAAGAACTCTTTCAGGCGGGCCATCACTTTTCTGACGCCTTCGGCAGTTTCCAGATCGTTGGTTCCCGGAAGCTGGAGAAGTGCAAGGATTGCCGACGGTTTGCCGTTGAATCGTCCCTCTATGTTGTAGTCCTGCACCCCTAATTCAATGCGCGCAACATCCTTGAGCCGAACAAGTGAGCCGTCAGGATTGGCCCGCAGCACAATCTGTCCAAACTCATCGGGGCTTACAAGCCTCCCCTGAGCTTGGATCGTATAGGTGAACTTCTGGCCTGGAGCAATGGGTTCGCCGCCCATTTGTCCCGCCGGGTTCACGGTATTTTGTTTCTGGAGAGCGTCCACAATTTCCGGAACTGTAATGGAAAGCTTGGCCAATACGTCAGGGCGCACCCAGCAGCGGATTGCATATTGGCCTGCGCCATAGATTACTACGCTGGCAATCCCCTTCGACTGGCTGAGCGAATCGTATAAATGGATATAGGCATAGTTTGCCAGAAATGAGGCATCGTAAGTTCCTTTGGGCGAATGCAGCGCAAAAAAGATAAGAGGAGCGGAGCGGGATTTAAAAACGGTTACTCCGTAGTTTTGCACCGCCAGCGGAAGCTGGAATTGAGCTTGAGCCACCCGCAGATAGGTCAGCATCAGATCGACGTTCGGGTCGGTTTTTACGTCGAAGTTAATAAACATGCGCATCAAACCGTTGTTGGAATTTAGCGAATACATGTAGTTCATATCGTCCACGCCGCTGATCTGCTGTTCGAGCGGAGTGGAGATCGCCTGTTCGATTGATATCGCGTCCCCCCCGACATAAGTGGTCTGTATTGCCACCTCCGGGGGAACTATGTCAGGATACTGTGTCACCGGCAGTCTGAACATCGTGATCAAACCGATGATGGTGATGATGATCGCAATTACCATGGCAACGATGGGACGGTTTATGAAGAAACGGTACATTGAGCTTACCTCCTTCCGGATGACGGCCCGGATTCGGTTTGCGGCTGGATCTTTTCCGGAGGCGGAGATTTGTCAATAAATGGTTTCGGAGTGACGAGCGTCCCCTGCTTCACTTTCTGTATCCCCTCCACGATTACCAGTTCTCCGGGGTTTAAGCCTTCGCTGATCACCCGGAGATTGTCAACGCGTTCCTCGGCCTTGACAGCCCGGATTTCCACCCGGTTGTCAGCTTTGACCACTGCCGCCTGCGAACTGCCTTGAAGTTCACTTACCGCTTCCTGCGGGATGACAATTGCTCCCGTGATTATTTCCGTGATGCGGGCCCTGACGAACATGCCGGGGCGAAGCAGATTATCGGGATTGGGGAATTCCAATGCCAATTGCACAGTTCCGGTTTTCAGATCGACCTGCCGGTCGATCGCATAAAATTTGCCTTTGTAAGGATATATTTCTCCGTTGCTCAGGATTAATTCGCTTTCCAGCTTTTCCTCGTTTTTGTTTGCTTCGTCTATGTTACGGTAGCGTTTGGCGTAGTAGAAATAATTCTGTTCGCTGAGATTGATGTAGATCTTGATCGGGTTGATTTCCGAGACGGTCGTCAACTGGCCGGACTGCGAGGGGCCGACCAGATCGCCAACCTGGTTCAGGGCAAAGCCGGCAACCCCGTCAACCGGGGATACGATTTTCGTGAAACTCAGATCCAGTTCCGTTCGCGCAAGCGTCGCTTTTGCCGAGATGACGGCGCTTTTGGTAGACCTTTCAAGACCGATGGCATTGTCCAGGTCGCTTTTGCTCACCACGTTCTGGGCGGCAAGGGGCCGGAGCCGGTCAAAAATTACCTTGGCGTTCATGTACAGCGCCTCCGTCCGCGCCAGTTCCGCCTTTGCCTGGTTTACCACCGCCTGGAACGGGCGCGGATCAATCTCAAACAGTACCTGGTCTTTCTTGACCAAATCCCCGTCTTTGTAATTTTGACTGATAAGGTAGCCGGTTACCTGCGCCCTGATGACTGCGTCAACCATCCCGTAAGTAATCCCGACCCACTCTTTCGGCGCCTGCACATCCTTACGGACAACCTGCACAACCTCAACTACGGGCGGCGGCGCCTGAATCGGTTTTTCCCTGCCGCACGAGACAATAAAAAACAAGGCAAAACCAATCAGACTGGCAAATATGAAACGCATATTTCTGCATTCATATATTCTTTCAAAAAACATTTTTGAGGAATGATGCATTTTTAAAATTTCCCTGAAGAAACGAAAAACAGGTTGAGTTCTTTACAACGATATTATAAAAATTAATGATCTCCTATTGCTTCTAATTTGCGGAATGACGAACATTTTTGCTGATCCGCGGCGCAAGAACCACGCGAAAGCCGATGTCTATGTTCGGACTGCCGGGCAGATAAAAATCACGGTCTGCCGGGCGGCAGCCTCTGGGATTGCCGTCCCATGCGCCCCCGCGAATTACTCGGTACGAATTATTCTCTTCCGCTCCCGAAGGATCCTGCTGTCCGGCGCTGCCGTATTTCTCATACCAGTCATGACACCATTCCGCCACATTTCCGCTCATGTCGTAAATGCCCAGTTCATTCGGCAATTTTGTTCCGGGTTCGTGGGTGACGTTGCCTGAGTTTCCAACATACCAACCAACAGCGGCAAGATCATCGCCGCCGCTGTATTTGAACCCGCGGCTTTTTTTGCCGCCTCTGGCGGCATATTCCCATTCAGCTTCAGTCGGAAGACGGTAGACATAGCCCGGCGGAAGGCTGGCGGCTTCTCGTTCATTCAGTTTTTCGCAGAAATTGACTGCATCATACCAGTTGACGGATTCAACCGGAAGATTATCGCCTTTGAAACTGCTCGGATTTTCGTTTATGACAGCCCGGTATTCCCGCTGTTTTACTTCATAAATGCAAATCCAGTAACCGCTGCTTATAGTTACTTTATGGGGCGTCTCGTCTTCATCCTGGTCTGCTTCACCGGGGCTGCCCATTGTGAAAGTTCCCGGCTCGACATAAACCATCTTCATGTTTAAACCTGATATTGTTCTGTTCTGTTTATTGACGGGTTCAGCCGGGGGATTCGCGCCGTGCAGTTGCAGCAAGGCAAAAGAAATCAGAAAGATGAAAGTAAATAGTGATAGCGGCCAGACATTGGGCTGGACGATCATCTTTACCGCGGTGTTGATGCTTCTCTTCACATCCTGCCTCGCTGTACTATTTTGTTTGAATGGGTAATAACGCAAATTTCTCTTAACAGTTTATATTATATTCGTAAATATCCAATAAACCATGTATCAATTTAAGTTTCCATGATAATTTTTCAAGAAAAATTCAAAAATATTGAATTTGGAATTATTTTATTCGCCGTGATTCTTTTATCTTCATTTCCGGAGTTTTATTTGCATCGGACAAAACGGCAGATTAATTTATCCTGCAGGAGGTTTTATGAATACGAATTGTCCGCACTGCCATGCAGACTTGATGATTGCCGACGAACATGCCGGCGATATGGTGGCCTGCCCGGATTGCGGAGCTCATTTCAAAGCGCCGGTGGCGGATTATATTCCTAAAATCTGCCCGAATTGCCGGGCAGGGGTGGAACGATCCCATAAAATATGCGTGAATTGCGGGTACGATTTTGATTCCGGACAGCTTTTGAACACCAAAATAATCAAGTCGGGGGACATTGTGCCGTGGTGGCTTCATGTGCTGCGTTTTATCTCCGAATGTTATCCCGGATTGTTCCGTCCGCTGACGCTGATTGCGTTTATCATCTTTTTTATCTTGTTTGTGGCGGTGGAAATCCTGGCGTTGACGGTATTGCTGATGGGGGCGTTCATTTCAGCGTTTATGGTGGCAGTGGCGGGAATGATGATTTATGTGCAGGGGGCTGTCTTTCTGGGAACCGGATCCATCATGGATTTGCGCAATGGCCTGGTTGAAATGCAGGGACGGCAGATGGAGGCTTTTGTCTGGCTGGCCGCCGCTCCGACTATACTGATACTGTCGGGGATGCTTATCGTGTCGAAATTTTTTATGCATTGACAAGTTATTTTACAGATTGTTTAAAGATAAGAAGGATATTGTCATGATTTTTAAAATTGAATGTCCCGGATGCAAAAAGAATTATGATGTGCATAACAGTTTCAGCGGCAAACAGGTTGCCTGTGACTGCGGCGCTAAATTCACCTTGCCGGCGGCTCCGCCTGAAGGCGATTTTCAGGTGTGTCCCGCCTGCCGTGAACTATCTTCAAACGACAATGTTATTTGCACTTCCTGCGGGTTTAACTTCAAGACCGGGGGAAAGACTGCAGCAAAAAAGAAGATTAAAGATGATGACGAGCCGGGATTTTGGTTCAAGTATGGTATTTTGATTAAAAAACTGGTGATGCTGTCCATCATATTGCTGGTTGGTTTTACGGTCTATCATTATTATACGGCCAAACCGTTCGGCATATCCGCTAAAGCGCCGCTGGGGTTGTTTCCGGTAATGAACACTTTTCTCGGCAAATTGAATTTTGAATTCAAAGAGCTGCCGGCTCCGGCGCAATATCCTGACTGCGCAATGTATTGTTTCACTAATGCGAAAGCGGCCAAAGACTCCAGAGGCATGATTGATGAAGAAATTATGATGATTGCTGATAAATCCGGAATTATTCAAGCGGTTTTCGGCCATTATTCCTTGCCGGACATTGCGATTAATCCGAACGGCACCGTCGTATCGCGCTTTCTGGGAAGATTGCGCACCGAGGTTGGAGTACCCGAAAAAACGGAATTTAAAGCGGTTACCCACGGAACCGGGCGTTTGGCCTGGACTGAAAATATATGCAACTGGGCTAATCAGAGTATCAGTATTTACTGGTCGCGGGTTGATAATTCAGTCGGGCTGGTTTCCTCTAATCAAAAAATAGCAATCACGCTGGCGAAATATTCCCCGGAAGAAACCTTGAAAAGCGGTATGCCGGGCGGCGATGAGGAAAGCACCGTTGACGGCATCGGCAAAGGCGCCGGCAGTGATATGGCCAGAAATATCAGCAAAGGTATCAACAAGGCCTTAAACAAGCGGCAGGAACAGGAGAAAGAATAGGTGAAAATATGAAAAAAAGGTGCGGATGGCCGGGCACGGACCAGCTTTATATAGATTATCATGATAACGAGTGGGGGACGCCGGTTCATGATGACCGGAAGATTTTCGAATTTCTGCTGCTGGAAAGCGCGCAGGCGGGATTAAGCTGGATTACCATTCTGCGAAAAAGAGAGAATTACCGGCAGGCGTTCGACGGGTTTGATCCTGAAAAAATTGCTTTGTATGATTCGAAGAAAGTCGAGGAACTGTTGCAGAATCCGGGAATTATAAGAAACCGGAAAAAGATAGAGTCGGCAATCAACAATGCCCGGCGTTTTCTGGAAGTGCGGAAAGAATTCGGCAGCTTTGACAAGTACATTTGGAGTTTCACCGGCGGATGTCCGATTGTAAATTCATGGAAAGAACTAAAGGAATTGCCCGCGGGATCTCCCGAATCGGACAAGTTGAGCAAAGACTTGAAAACGCGGGGGTTTAAGTTTTTAGGCTCAACCACCTGTTATGCGCACATGCAGGCGACTGGAATGGTAAATGACCATGTAACCTGTTGTTTCAGGCATAAGCAAGTGCAGGCTTAATCTGTAAACTTACTTGCCGATGCAGAAACGGCTGAAGATGTTTTCGAGGATATCAGGGGAGACGTTTTCACCGGTGATGGAGCCCAGCGCGGCGATGGCGGCGCGGAGGTGAACGGCCGCCAGTTCCCAATCTGACGATTTCAGCATGGCAGCGGCTTCCGGAAGCGCGGCCAGGGTTTCGTCAAGCAATGCGGCGTGACGCGAACTTACGGCAATTTCCGGTTCTTCGGTGTGCGGGAACCCCCATACGGCCTGTTCGAAAAGATCCATGAGTTCGTTAATGCCGGTACGGACGGTGACGGAAATTCTGGCGGACGGATATTTCAGGTCGGGCAGGGGGGAATTGCCTGCCAGGTCGAGTTTATTCCATATCGCGATAACATTGCGATGGTCAGCCACGTGTTTTTCCATTTCCTTGATGTCTTCGCTGATACTTGCCGAGGCGGCGTCAAGCATCCAGAACACCAGTTGGGATTCCTTGATGGTTTTGCGGCTGCGGTCAATACCGAGGCCCTCAATCAGGTCGGTAGCTTCGCGGATGCCCGCGGTATCGGTCAGGCGGACTGGAATGTTACGGATATTGGCGGTCTCCTCCAGGGTGTCGCGGGTGGTGCCGGGCAGTTGGGTGACGATGGCGCGCTCATAACCGAGCAGCAGATTCAGCAGGCTGGATTTGCCGACGTTCGGCTTGCCGGCCAGGACCACCCTGATGCCGTTGCGCAGGATTACGCCTTCTTTGCCGGAGGCTTTCAGTTTGTCGATGTCGCGGCAGATGGCGTAGATTTTTTCAATGAAGATATCGGCATCGGTCCAGTCGAGGTTTTCCTCCGTGAAATCCATTCTGGATTCACATTCGGACAGAATATCAATCAGGGAGGCGCGGCGCTGGTTGATCTGATTTTTCAACGCCCCGGCAATCTGTCTTTCCGCCAGATGCAGCGCCATATCGCTGTGAGCGTAAATCAGGTCGGCAACGGCTTCCGCCTGCGTCAAATCCATTTTCCCGTTGACAAAGGCGCGGAAAGTAAATTCACCCGGTTCGGCCAGTCTGGCCCCGGCGGCGACGACGGCGTCGAAAGCGCGGCGCACGGCCAGAGTTCCGCCGTGACAGTGCAGTTCCACGATATTGTCGCCGGTATAGCTGTTCGGGCCGGGCATATAGACTGCCAGCGCCGGTTCCCCGTCAAGATTATTTTTTGGGGATATTTTACCCAGCAGCATTTTTCTGGCGTTGGCGTGTCCGAGAGCGGCCCTGCCGTGCCAGATTTGGCCGGCGACGCGGAGCGACTCAGGTCCGGAAATTCTGATAATTGAGATCGCGCCGCCGAGGCCGGTGCAGATTGCGCTGATTGTATCTTCCGTGTTCATCTGGTATTACCTGAAACTTTTGTATTTTAATGAATCAGGCAATATAGCGTCAAATATGGAAAAATAAAGCAGCGGCAAGCCGTAATGATTACGGTTTTACCCATTGACCGGTTTTGCTGGATTCATAACAGGCCAGAACCACTTTGACGGTTTCCGCCGCTGACTCGCCGGTCACGAACGGCTGGCGTTTCTCGCGGATCGCCTGTACAAAATCCTTGATTTGAGCAGGATGCCCGCCGCCGTAATAGACTTTTCCCGCCTGAAGCGCGGAGTCAATGCCGCATGCGGCGAAGCGTTTTTCGATTTCCTGCTGCCTGGCTTTGTCGTTGAATTCAAGATAAGTGACTTTCAGGTTTAAATATTCCAGATAACCTTCGGTGCCGCTGATTGAAAATGAATGCCGCCAGTTGGCGGCGCTGGAGGCGGTGGTGGTAACGGCGCCGAGCGCGCCGCGTTTGAATTTGACGGCAAATGCGGCAGTATCTTCCGTTTCAATAATTCCCTGATGGGTCATATTTTCGCAGCGCGCGGAAAGTTCTTCGATGCCGCCGAACAGCCAGTTGACCAGGTCGATATAATGAATTGCCTGATTAATCAATACCGCGCCGCCTTCATGCGCCCAGGTGCCGCGCCAGGCGTCGCCGAGATAATATTCATTGGTGCGGAGACAGTTGCTGTTCATATTGACGGTAAGAATCTTGCCGAAAGCACCCTCGTCAATTAACTGTTTCAATACTTGATTGACCGCTTCATGGCGATGCTGGAAAATACCGCCGAAAGCGAGTTCAGGATTGCGCTTGTGGGCCGCGATCATTTTTTTCAGGCATTCCTGGCTGCGTCCAAGTGACTTCTCACAGATAACGTGCTTTTTGTGATCCAGCGCGTCAACTACAATTTGAGCGTGGCTGCCGTGATCGGTGCAGACCGCAATGCAGTCTACTTCCGGATCATGCAGGACTTCATGATAATCAGTAGTTGTTTGTGGGATACCATATTGTTCCGCCATGTTTTTAGCCTTGGTGAGTACCAGGTCACAAGCCCATTTCACTTCCACATTTCCCAGGAACTTAAAGCTTTCGATATGTGAAGGCGCAATTACTCCGCAACCGATAACACCGCATTTGATAGTTTTCATTTTGATCCTTTCCAATTGAAATTCTATAATATAAAATTTATAAACCGCAAATGATATAATAGTAAATTATAAACCGGTAAATAAAATAAGTCAAGCACCTTTGACAATAATTCTGAAAAATAAAAATTAAAGCGCTTTTATTGAAAGAAGTCAGCCTTAATTAAGAAGAATGCCATTTTATTGCTATGAATAGCGGAAACTGGCTTGAAAAGAGTTTTTTTATCGTATATTTTAATCCGTTTTATTTTAATGGAAATTATCGCGCTAAAAAAGTTAAAGCTTTGAGGATAAGGTAATGGACAAGAAGAATCTTCAGGATGTGCAAACCGGCATGCGGGAAATGTTTAATCGTGCGGTTGAATCAGGCAGAAAAAGCAATTTAGATTATGCGATTGAGTTGCTGAAAGATCTGATCAAGAAGAGTCCCAGCCTGATGCCGGCCAGGGAAAAATTGCGTGAATTTGAGCGGCTGAAGTCTAACAAAATCGGCGGTCTCAGCGGAAGGTTTATCAATCTTACATCATCCTTTCAAGCGGCTAAAATCAAGTCTGCCATGTCCCAGAAGCCGCTTGACGCGATGACAATGTGCGAAGATGTGCTGGCTAAAAATCTCTATAACCCGCTGGTGCTTAATTTGCTGGCTGACGCTTCACTTAAGGCCGGCGCTCCGTTTATTGGCGTTGAAGCATTATCTATTCTTCGCGAGTTAAAGCCGCACAACGAAACCAATCTGCGCAAGCTGGCTGATTTTCACAGAAAATGTGGTGACGCGATGAGTGCATTGAAAATAGTTCAGGAAATCGCCTCAAGACATCCGAAAGATCTTGGAGTTCAGGCTGAAATGCGTTCCGCGGTGGCGCTGGCCAGCATGCAGAAGGGCGACTGGCAGAAAGAAGGCAAAACCCAGGATAAGGTCAAGGACAAGGAAGAGGGCATGGTCGCTGAATTGCTTGAAGGAACTCTTCATGATATTGACCAGATGAAAACAGTCATCGCCAAATTGGAAAAAGACCTGGAAAAAGAAGAGTCTGTTGACATCCGGAAAAAACTTGGCGAATTGTATCATGCCTGCGGCCGGTATGATGACGCGGTTGAGCAATATACCCGTGTTGCCAAGGGAATCGGCGCCATGGATCCGGCGGTGGATAAAAGTATTGAAAAATCCCACCTGGCTAAAATGGATGTTGAAATCAACGCATTGTCCGCCGATCCGGCAAATTCCGATAAAGTCGAAGAACTTAAAAAGAACAGATTTAACTATCAGCTCGAACGCGCGACTGAGCGGGTCAATACTTATCCGAATGATAATCAACTGCGTTTTGACTTGGCGATACTCTACTTTAACGGCAACTTTATTGACAATGCAATCGAACAATTCCAGTATGCCCGCAAAAATCTTCAGCGCAAGGTCACCTGCATGGTCTATCTGGGCCGCTGTTTCCTGGTTAAAGATCATTACGATATGGCGATAGAACAGTTGTCCGCCGCGCTTGCGGAAATGCTGGTGATGGACAAGGCCAAGAAAGAGGCCTTGTATTACCTCGCCAAAACTTATGAGTCGGCGGGAAATCCGGAAAAAGCCCTGGAAAACTATAAGGAAATTTATCAGGCGGATGTCAATTATCTTGATGTCGGCAAGAAGGTTCAAGACTATTATAACAGCAAAAAGAACGGTTGACGAGACCGCCTGAGGAAACTGTTATCAAAATCATGGATATTTTTGATTTGAATTTAATGATGTTTATATTAATTTAATTGAAGACAGGCGGGTGTACTTTTTTAGAAAGGGACTGAAATGGCTGATAATGAAAAAAAGATAGTCTTAAATGTTCCGGGGCAGGCGAATGTTGATCCATCGGAAGTGACGCAAGACGCTTTGACGTTGAAAGATCCGTTGAGCGGACGCGATACCGATACCGGCAGTCTTGACAAGATGGATGACACTAAGACTAGAAAAACAGTAAAAATCAAGCCGGCCACCGGCACTGCGCCGGTTCCGGTTATAAGCCTTAGTGCAACGCCTTCTGTTTTGCGTGTCACCCCCCCGGCTCCCGCAGATGTTTCTACTGAATCCACCCGGCTGAAAGATGTATTGTCCAGCCGTGATACCGATACCGGCAATCTTGACCGGATGGATGATACCAAGACCAGAAAAACCGTAAAGCTTTCTCCAATCTCTGCCGGCGCCGGCCCCGTGCCTGTTATGAAACTTGGTACTGTTGCTGCCCCGTCGGTCAATACCGAGTCAATTCCTATAACTACTCTGCCGCATCCCGTGAGTCCCGCGGACGATACGCGGACGCGCCAGACCGTTGTGCTTAAAACACCTCCATCGCCGGTGATTAATACCGAGTCGATCCCTATAACCACGCTGCCATATCCTGTGAGCCCCGCGGACGATACGCGTACGCGTCAGACTGTTACGCTTAAAACGCCTCCCGCAACGGCGATTGATACCGAGTCGATTCCCATAACCACGCTGCCGCGTCCTGTCAGTCCCGCGGATGATACGCGTACGCGCCAGACTGTTACGCTTAAAGCACCTCCATCTCCGGAGGTTGATACCGAGTCGATTCCCATAACCACGCTGCCGCATCCTGTGAGTCCCGCGGACGATACGCGTACGCGTCAAACCGTTGTGCTTAAAACGCCTCCCGCTCCGGTTGTCCCTGCTGTAAGCACTGAATCAGCTCCGCTCAGTGATGTGCTTGCAGGGCGCGATACCGACACCGGCAATATGGAAAGAATGGATGACACTAAAACTAAAAAGACGATTAAGCTTACTCCGCTTACTGCCGGAGGGCCGATTTCTAAACTTACTCCGCTCGGCAAACCTGCCGGGGCGCCTGCTCCGGTTGTATTGCCTAAACCAGGCACTCCGCCGGTAAATCTGGCGGCAACTGTTGAACTTAAACCGGTTCCTGCTCCCGCTCCTGCCGCTCCTGCCGCGCCGCCGGAAAATATGGCGGCGACTATTGAGCTTAAACCGGTAGTGATGCCTGTTCCGGGACAGGGTGCGCCGGTCAGCACTGATACCGGCAGCTTGAAAAATATTCTTGAAGACACCGCAACAAGGAAGACTGTAAAACTGCAGCCGATGCCGGTCGGCGGCGCAGCGCCTGCATCTGCGGCAATCGACCAGGAAAAAACTGTAGCCAACCCGACTGTGCTTCAACCTGTTCCCGCACCGGCAGTGGCGGCCGTACCGCCGCCGGATGCCGAGCCGATGGTTAAAGAGACAAGCGATGACACTGTAAAACTTCAGAAAGCACATACTCAGACGGCTGCTCCTGCGCATGAAGCCTCTTCCCCGTTGCCGACTGTCGCTCAAGCTAAAACCGTTGTGCCTGGATCGAAACAGACGATTAAACTGCGTCCGTCAACCGGAGGCGGAATTGTCCCTCCTGAAGAACCGGCGGCCACGGCGGTTAAACCTGCTGCCGGCACGTCGAAAGACACAATCAAGATTTCTCCTTTATCTACTAACGGGACGCTCGCTGCCGGCATTGCACCGTCGTCGCCGACTCTGAATTTGGCGCCTAAGGCCCCGACTCCTGCGCCTGTCGGCATCGCGCCGTCAACTCCGACTACTAAGCTGCCGACGCCTGCGGTTGTAGCTCCGTCGTCGCCGACTGTTAATCTCGCTGCGCCTTCGGGACTTACTTTGAAGAAGCCCGCGCTTACTCCGGTGCCTGCTCCGGCGGCTTCTGAGCAGAAGTCCGGATTGTCTCTGCCCGGCAAGGCGCCGACGGTCAAGCCGCCGGAACCTGAGGCCGAAGAGGAACCGCCGGTAGTTGAAGAAGCGGCCATGGAGGCAGCCGGCGAGGAAGAAGAAGCAGGCGAAGAAAAGAAAGGCGGTCTCCAACTTAGAAAGCGGGAAGCGGGTGAAGAACCACAAGGCCCGCCGCGAGTCCAGACTGATATGGAAAAAATTGACGGCAGCGCCGCCGCCGCCGCCGCCGCCGCCGCAACCAGCGCCGCGGGACAGCCTTCCATGTTGTATTTTGTGCTTGCTCTGGTTTCTGTAATCTGCCTTGCCGCTTCAGTGTATATCACTGCGGCCCAGTATGTGAATTACTGGCAGCAGGCAAAGGTAAAGAGCAAACTGCCGGTGTCGTTTGTTTCACAATTTGTGAAATAACCCAAATAAAATTAGTTTAGTGCATCCCGGTGAGGTTGATCGGAAACTCGACAACAATCCGGGATTTTTTTATGGAGAAGTTGGCATTATGTTATGGGATAAGATGGTTTGCCGGTCTGGACTTTTTGCTGTTGTCATGACCTTGTTTATTGTCCCGGTCTCGGCACAGGACGCTGCCTCGGTACTGACGAAGCTGGACAAATTCGCTTTATCTAAAGAAAAGGACTCGATTAATTTTATAAAATCAATCGAGGAACAGCTTGAGAAAAGCCCGAAAGGCACTGCATCGCTGATTATTGCAAAACTCAAAACCCCGAATGCCGCGGAAAAACAACTTGCGGCTTACATCTGGGCGCTAGGCATAATCAAAGACCCGGTTGCGGTCGCTCCGGTAATCGAAATGTACCGGCAAAGCAAGTCTGAATTGGTGCAAGGCAACTGCCTGCGCACCCTGGCGCTGATTGGCGGCAAACCGGCCGGGGATTTCCTGATGTCCGTGCTTGATGCGACAACGGATAAGGACATGCGGTGCAATATCATAAATCTGCTGGCGCAAATGCAGTGCGAGGCGGTTCTGCCGGCAACAACAGAACTGCTCCAGCAGGACCCGAAGCAATTTTTCCGTCCGATTATTTTCATTTTCTGCAAAATGGGGGATAAAGCGGTTCCTTTCCTGGTGTCTAAAGTCAGCGACCGCGACATCAATGTCCGCATCAACGTCGTCAATGTGCTGGGTAAATGGCTGATCGCGCCGGAAGCCGCGCAGGCGCTGCAAGACCAGTACCGGCGGGAACAGGATATGAGAGTTCGAGGCTCGATCTTGAGCGCATTGGAGCGTACCATCCCGGATGCGGCGAAAATGAAGTCGGTGTTCGAGCAGATTGTCGCGGAGGAGAAAGATGAAAATCTGCTTAATTATGCGCGCGGAACTCTTGCCGATATGAGCCTGATGGAAACAAGTTTAGCTGCGTATGCAAAAAAGAAACAAAATTCGGCGTTTTTCTTCGAGCGCGATTATGAGGAATTGTTCAAGTCGGCCGGCGGGAACGGCAGTTACGAACTGCTGGCAATTTACAGTGCGCCCAAAGATGAACCGGCGCTGAAAAAATTGCGCGAAAAAATCATGACGCGGGATTCCGAAGATACATTTAACAATTTCCAGAAAGTAAACGACATCATCATGCGAAACCGCATGATGAAAATGCCGGATAAGAAAACCGTAAAACCGTAACCCATGGTTATTTCAGGATATGAAGATGCGTTATAAAGGAATAATTTTCGATATGGACGGAACTTTGACAGTTCCGCTGCTGGACTTCAACCGCATCCGGAGCGACCTCGGAATTACTGAAGGCGATATTGCCGAAGTAATCGAATCATGGCCGGAACCCCGGCGCGCTCAGGGCTGGAAACTGATCGAGAAATACGAGCACGAGGCCTGCAAAAATAATCAGTTGCAGCCGGATGCGCTGGAAGTGCTTTCCCGTTTCGCCGCCGGCCGCATCCGTCTGGGAATAATTACCAGGAACACCATGAAAAGCGTGGAGAAACTGCTGAAAACAAAATTGACGGTCGCTTTTGATATTATTCTCACCCGTGAATTTCCGCATATGAAACCGTCGCCGGAACCGGTACTCCATATCCTGGAGAAATGGAACATGGCGCCGGAGGAATGCTTGATGGTGGGCGATTATATTCACGACATTCAAGCCGCGAATGCCGCCGGAGCGGTTTCCTGTTATTATAAAAATGCCCATGGCGGCGATTATGACCGCGAGGCTGATTACACCGTAAAATCCTTTAAAGAACTAGAAGCGCTGGTTCGCAAAGCAAATGAATAAGCGCATCGCCAAAGGATTTGACATACTTTTTGCCCGTTTCGGCAAACAGCGCTGGTGGCCGGGCGATTCCCCTTGGGAAATCTGTACCGGAGCGGTGCTGACGCAGAACACCAGTTGGAACAATGTTGAAAAGGCGATAGCGCTGATGAAGTCTGCCGGCGCGCTGGACCCGCGGGTGGTGGTGGAACTGCTGGTTGCCGAACTTGAAGAACTTATCCGCCCTTCCGGTTTTTTCCGGATCAAAACGCAGCGGCTCCGGAATATGGCCGCGTGGTGGCTGGGCAATGTGCGAAATTCGCAACTTCAGACTTCCTGATCCGTGGAAAAAGGTGTTGTTGGGTTTTCAGCCGCTGGGCGACATTGGCATTAGCATTTCGTAGACCATCTGCAACTCTGTTCCCGGATATGTGAACTTCGCTTCATTTAAATGAACGAGCATTGCC
>CAIKZE010000114.1 GCA_903831825.1 uncultured Lentisphaeria bacterium
AAACCATTTTTGGTTTGCACTGCTGATGCCTTCGTGCTTGAAATCCTTTTTTCCGTAGCACGGATGTGTCGAATAGTCAGGTATCCGCGAATCCGCGGTGCGTGCTATGGAGCCCTTGGCATAATCAACTACATAGTCGCGGCCTTCGGCGTAGGCAATCCCGCGCTCTCCGGCGACAAAGGTGCTTCGCAAGGTCAGGCTGCCTTTCTCCACCTGGTCGAAGCAGAGGTTACCCGGCTCCGTCCTGGCCAGAACCATACTCTCCCCTTGAATGTTCATCTTGTCCACTCCATCTTCCGCGGATATGCCGACGCAGATAAAAAAAAGTCCTAAAAATATCGTCTTGAATATCCCGGAATTTTTACAAAACGCAATTAACCGTTTAATCACTAACCGCTTCTTCATTAATTCCCTCTTTATGTTTACTAAGCATTTCCAATAATTCAGCTTTGCCTAACCAGTTAAACAGAAGCAAGCCAACTACCGGAATAAGGATTTTCAACAGTAATGAACAGCAATATACGTGTCCAATTGCCCTTGATGAACCCTGACTTTTTAGTTAAAAATCTATTTTAACAGGCCGGGTTCTACTGAGTATCAAAGTGATTATCAATATCTCCCGATACCGTACACCGGGTAAACGGCTTTGAGTTGAAAGGGTCTGCCGTATATATTTTATTCCCATTAACGCTGCCGTCCGCCCACAGGACATTGATGGTGTTTTGATTGCCGTGAACGGGAGACAATAAGCCTGTTGTTGCTTGATATACTTCATAACATCCTATATAGCGACCAATGGCCATATTGTTGTTGTCATACGCATCGGCTAAAACAATTGTTTCTGACGGCTTTTTCACCTGGCTCGCTTTAGCTGCCGGCCAAGCCAGCGGAATCCCGCCTGCTCCGCCAAGGTAATAATAATTGTATCCGTAACACGGGTAAGGGTAAGGAACGTTAGCGGCCAGCGTCGCTGCTGAATCAGCCGTGCGCCATGATTGAATTTTAGTAATTCCCCATGACGATGTTATCAGTTTCTCCGCGGAAGGACACATAAATATTTTTCCATTTACGTATTTGGCGTTTAATAACAGCCAATTCCAGTACACATAACTACCGCTGACGCCTGAAGGCGGAGCCTCACACACCGGAACAAAGTAATCTGAAAAATCGTTTTGATAACAACTGAACGCACCGCCGAGTTGTTTTAAATTGCTGATACAATTTGCCGCATAAGCAGATTGTCTTGCTTTATTCAAGGCCGGCAGCAGCATGGAAGCCAATATCGCTATGATCGCGATCACAACGAGGAGTTCAATGAGTGTAAAATTTTTCCACTTGCCGTTCATTTTAATTCTCCTTGTAATTGTTTTTTTGTTTTGACGGTTACTAATTATGAAAGATATTTTTCCCGACACCTTTTTCAATTAATCGCTTTATAATCGTATCTGTTCATTAATCTCTATTATTTTTCATAACTGTTCCTGTTTTTTGTTTAAAGTTTCGCCAATTATTAACTTTCTACTTAATAATATAGTCCCAAAAAGAAACAGCACCTTGATTATTTTACAGAATTGCAGTATTTTTTTACCAAAACAGTTAATTAAAGAATCACTATTATGGACGCGACTCTATTTTCAAGAAACGAATATTTTGATGACTTGCAATTTCCTCTCAGAGTTTTTCCCCATTTTGCCCAAAAAGCGTCGGGGAATCATTGCCATGATTTTTACGAACTGGTCATTGTGCAGGAGGGTAGCGGCATACACGTTATAGACAATGTAAGAGAACCAATATTTTTGGGCGATGTATTTGTAATTAAACCATTCGTGGCGCATACCTATAGCGATTCTTATAATCTGCAAATTGAAAATATTCTGTTTCTTCCGGAATTGCTGAACATCTCCGATCTTGATATCAACGACACTCCCGGTTATTCCGCGCTTTTTCATCCCGAGCTGAAATCTCATGAAAAAAACCATCTCAGTCTGAATAATGAACAAATGTCTATTGTTAATAATATCATTACCCCCCTGAACATTGAACTAATAACTAAACGTCCAGGTTATCGTTTTATGGCAAAATCGTATTTTATGCAACTGATTGGACACCTTAGCCGTTGTTACAGTAATTCAGGAGAAAAAAAATCACAAAACTCGCTACGGTTAAGCTCAATGATCGACCTTATTGATGCCAATTATTATAAACAGCTTACCCTTGCGGACATTGCGCGCAAAGGAAGCATGTCGATAAGCAATGTTAATCGCCTTTTCAATGAAACTCTTGCAACTACTCCAATTGGCTATCTGATTCAAGTACGCATCAAAAATGCAATGACTATGCTGGAACGGACATCCCATACAATTAGTGAAATTTCATTCATGTGCGGGTTCTGTGACAGTAACTATTTTGCTAAACAATTTAAAAAAATAACCGGAACGACTCCAAGCGAGTTCAAACAGAAGCTTCACGAGATAAGGTTGCGGTAGAGCCAGAACCCCGCAGGGTAAAAAACTCATTCGAGCGGGGCAGCCTGGAATGGCGTTAAGTTAAGAGTTGTTTTTAGCTTGTTTTTGTATTTTGGGGTTAGAGTCTGACCCGGGAGTTAAAAAAGAGGCTGCTTTTTTCATATTTTCCGATAATTCATTCACTGCATTTTTGTTCTTTTTAGCTTAAAGCCAATTCCCCCTTAGTAAAGAGGCTCACTCCTGCCGTCATCCGGTAAAATCTTATTGATGCTGATTTTCGTCGCCGTGAAAGATAAACTGAGATTCAGGATTCTGAGGCTGCTGACTTTCTCCGCCATGAAAGATAAATTGAGATTCAGAATTCTGAGCTTCAGGCACCTGATATTCAATTTTAAAATCACCGCTCTCATCACTCTCATTGCTGTTGCTGTTCTCATCAACATCGGGCTTACTATTATCAATCAGTTCAAGCATCAATTTATTGGTGCGGCGCTGCTCAAGAATCATTTCAGAAATGGAATTCTGGAGCTTTTTCACGCTTGAGCCCAAACCGGTAAGATTAATGTCCAAATCTTTGCGGAACACAATAAATTGAACATAGTATTTTGAAAACTTAGCCACACCCAGAATAAATACCAGCCAGGTTAAAACACCAACCACAATCAGAGTAATATAATAAGTATTAAGTTCCGTCAATTTATTCAATCTCCTGACTTTAATTTTAAAACAATAAAATGATTTTACACGAAAACAGCACAAAATGCAAGTATTTTCTATCAATTTCTTACAAATTCTTTCGAAATCCATCAAATGCATGGGGAGTTTATTAATTCTGCATTGTCCAAATCCACGTATGCCCGGCCAGGATAACTTCAACACAATCACCGCGTAAACTTCGGACGTGTAACATGACTCCTAAAAAAGCTTTGGGCACATTAACATTTCTTTCAATTTTTTTGAGAAAAGTGTTGCTTTTATAAGTGTTTAGATGTATTATATAATCGAACCGGTTCGACAATCATCGTTTATGAGCATAGAAAATATGTTGAAAACAAAATAAATATCAGTCAGGCAAAAAATGTATTGTCGCAGCAATATAAGCCTTTGGAACGGATAATCCGGCAAACAACAGGAAATGCGCCAACTAAAATTAAGACGTTGTAAAAAATAACTTGACAAGGTTATTTTTGAACTGTTTCCAGACCAAACGAAGAGGGGATGATGAATGTGAATTCTGAAAAATGCAACTGCTGTATTACATGGCCAGGGAATAAAAAACCGCTATCGGTGAAATTGCCGGCGCTGCCTGTTGTGCGCCATTATTTCACATTGATTGAATTGCTTGTGACCGTGGCGATCATAGCAATATTGGCTTCGATGTTGCTTCCGGCGCTGAATGCGGCTCGGGAAAAAGCTAAAAGCAACAATTGCCTTTCCAATCAAAAACAACTGGCGTTTGCTTTTAACTTGTATACCAGTGATTGGAACGATTATTTATTAGACAACGACGATGTCACCGCCGGCTCTCTTTATATTGACCTGGCCCCGTATTTCACTGTAAGAGGCGGGTATTACACAACCGCCGCGGGCAACGGGGCAATAAAAGTTTATGGTTGCCCGTCTGAGGTCAGCGGCGTAGACACATATGGAACTTATTATGGATACAGCAAAAATGTACACATGGCAAACACGCAGCATCCAACTACCAAGAACTGGTATTTAATAAAAACGACAAACATTCAAAAGCCGGCATCTTGTGTTCTTACGCTGGATGGCAAAGCTGCAACTTTATATGGAGTATCGCCTTCAGGCTCTTCCAATTTAGTACTCCGTCATAATGGCGGGGTAAATATGTCATTTATTGACGGACATTGCCGCAGTCTCAATACCAGGACCGATTATATAAATCTGTCGGCGGACAATGTTGGATGGGGTTCTACTTTTGTTTCGTTCTGGTATGGCAGAACATCACTTCCTTCAGTGTTTTGATTTTTTTATAAAGAGTCATTTTAATTTTGTATTGTCCAAATCCACTTATGCCCGGCCAGGCTAACTTCAACACAATCGCCGCGTAAAAGCGGGCCGACGCCTTCCGGGGTGCCGGTGAAAATTAAATCTCCCGGCAGCAGTTTCCAGTATCTGGAGATTTCCATTATCAGACGCGGAATCGAAAAAAGCATATCCCGTGTATTCCCGGACTGCCGGAGAACGCCATTTACCGCGCAGGAAAAACGCAAATCGTCAAGTTTCTGTTCCGGCGCAAAAGAGATAAATTCGCCGACCGGGGCGCTGAAATCAAACGCCTTGGACTTTTCCCAGGGCAGGCCCTTTTTCCGCAAATCATCCTGCACGTCGCGCATCGTCAAGTCCAGCCCGGCAGTAAGCCCCGCAATATAATTCAGTGCGTCAGTTTCAGATTCCGGCTTGCCTGCTTTGCCGATAAGCGCGACGATTTCAACTTCGTGGTGCAATTCCCCGCCGAACGCCGGAAATGGTATTTCTTTCTGTAAATGCGATACCAGCGATGTCGGCGGTTTGCAGAAAATAACCGGTTCCACCGGAATATCGTTCTTCAGTTCTTTCGCGTGCGCCGCGTAATTCCTGCCGATGCAGAACACCCGTCCGGCCTCAAAAGATTTGCCGCCGACCTTTATCTTCATTATTGCATTCCCCTCAATAAATCATTTTTTCTTGAAAATGATTTTTCTGATTGCCGGTTCGATACCGTCGGCCATGCGGAAAAACCCGAAATCGGTCGGGTGGCAGTTATCAACCGTGCATTCCCAGTAATCTTTGCCGAGTAATTCAGAACCGTCCAGAAAATAGATGTTCTTATCGCCGGCCTTCTGCAATTTTTTAACCAGTTTCTGCTGGAAGTCTTTACACTGTTCGCGGTAATTTTTCCGATGACTTTTATTGTCCGGCTCAACGTCCAGAGCTTCCTGTCCATAGCGGGTTTTGGAAATCACCAGAATCGGCGTCTTCTTATGCGCGGCGCGAAGAATCGAAATAAATTCAGGCAGCGTTTTTTCAAAAATACAACCATAAGCTGTGCCATTGGCTTCATAATCCAGCACCAGCATTGCCGGCTTTTCGATCAGCGCAATATTGCCGGCTACCTCCGGCTCGCCCCGGCCGCTGCCGGAAAAACCAAGATTGATGAACGGCGTATTCAAGCGGCGGCTCAGAATATTCGTCCAGCACGAACCGGGACGCGACGCGCAACCGCCCTGGGTAATGGAGGTGCCGTAAACCACTACCGGATTTTTCTCCCGGTATGCCGGCGGCGCTTCAATCTTAGCTTCATCCTGCAAGCCGATCATCACTTCATTCACGCCTTTATACAGCGGAAAGTTTATCGTGAAATTACGCAGTTTACGGACCTCGCTGTTAAAAAGCTCATAAGTAAATTCAGTTGCGCCGCACGGGAAGCGGGTAACTGAATAAAAAGTTTCTTTGCCCGGTTTGCCGACATATAGATCGAACCCGCTCATGCCGGTCTGCGCCATATGGTCCATGGCGCCGGCGTCGCGCAACTTGACTTTCAGGCTGATTTTGCCGCTGTCGGTGCGGAACTTAATCTGCCCTCCCGCGGTACACCACGAAAGACCTTCCACACCTTCCGATAACGGGAACTGCGGCTTTACCGGAAAACGACGGTAAACCTGATCATGATCAAACCAGTAAAACCCGGCCAGTTTTAACGGTTTTTCATACGGCATGTGCCACACCAAACCGTTCTCATCGGCTTTTTTTATTTCCATATTCTTATCGAATTTGCTGATGTTCATTGCTTTATTACTTTTCTTAATCATCGCTGAAAACTCCTGAAAAATTTCTTGTTAAAACAGTAATAACAAGTAAATTAACCTTGAGTGTGCTTTATACAATTTTTTTAAAGTTAATTTTACCTTAAAAGAGCAGCTTTTTCAGGATTATCATGATAATAAAAAGTATATGCGTTTACTGCGGCTCCAGCAAAGGAGCATCGCCCGAATATCTCGACGGGGCGGCCAGACTGGGCCGACTCCTCGCGGACAAAGGCATTGAGTTGATTTACGGCGGAGCCTCGGTTGGCGTCATGGGCAAGCTGGCGGACACGGCGCTGAAACACGGCGGCAGAGTCATCGGGATCATCCCCGAACATCTCAGCCGTAAAGTCGCGCATTCCGGCCTGACCGAAATCCGCATAGTCGATTCCATGCATACCAGAAAAGCCATGATGATTGAAATGGCCGACGCGATGATCGCCCTCCCCGGCGGACTCGGCACTTTCGAGGAAATACTTGAGGCCGCAGCCTGGCGGCAACTCGGTCTCCACACCAAACCGTGCGGACTGCTGAACATCAAAGGCTACTACAACGGGCTGCTCGAATTCCTGGACAACGCCGTAAAAGAACATTTCGTCAAACCGGAACACCGGGCAATATTCCAGGTTGCGGACAATCCGGAAACACTGCTGGGAATGTTGGAACGCTTCGAACTCGGCAACGTAGAGAAATGGCTGGACTGAAATCATGGATGACATAACTTTCGCCCGGAAATTTGAAGAGGTCGCCGCTTTGGTAAAGGCTCACCTGGAAACTGCTCCCGGCTGTCATGACTTCGATCATACCATGCGGGTATTCCGCAACGCCGAAATGCTGCTGAAAGAAGAAAAAAATGCCGATGCCAGGACGGTAAAACTGGCGGCAATCCTCCACGACATTGCCCGTCCCGAAGAAATGACGTCAAAAGGAACGCTCTGCCATGCCGAACAAGGCGCTGAAGAAGCCGCCGCCATTTTGAAAAATGCCGGATTCGATGAAGTCATTATACAAAAAGTCAGCGGCTGTGTGCTGAAGCACCGCTACCGCGGACGGTTTCAGCCGGAAACGCTGGAAGAGAAAATCATTTACGATGCCGACAAACTGGATTCCATCGGCGCGGTCGGCATCGGGCGCGCGTTTCATTTCGCCGGACGGGAAAACGCCCGGCTGCACAACACTGAACAGGAAGCGGTCAATTCCGCCGCCTACAGCCGCGAAGATTCCGCGTACCGCGAATACCTGGTGAAACTGCGGCATGTGGAAGAGAAAATGCTGACGGAAACGGGCAGACGCATTGCTCATGATCGCTCAAAATTCATGCATCTTTTTTTTGAACAATTAAATAATGAAATATACGGTTAAACTTGAGGCTTTAAATCATGGCAAATTTAAAAACACTTGATGAACATCGCGAATATCTTTACCAGACGGTAAAGTTAAAACTCTTTTTCCTGAGAAACTGGCTGCGCAAGCACCCGGACGAAACACTGTCCGCAACACTGCGCAACCGGGTTGATATTTATCGCAAAACGTCAATCAATACCGGACTGCTCAATCCGACAACATTAAATTTCGAGTGCCCGGAATGGCTGGAACTGGAACATCGCCTGGAACACGTTTATGAACAGTATAAAGACAATGCGGCAAAGTTTGAGGAAGCCGCATTCGCTGTATTCAAAAATTCCATTGATGAACGGCTGGAAAAAGATTACAAGGATGAAAGCAGGATTGCCGGATACCAGTGCGGCTGCCTCCGCTATAACGAATACAATGACGGGTTGAAACATGAAACCGCCTCTTTTCACATTGCCAACGCGCTTCAGCCGGAGTCGTTTTTTACCGATCCGCAATATATGCCGCGATGCTTTCTGGAACTGATGCGGCAAACCGCAAAAAAATACGGATCAACCCTGCTCGGCACCGGCACGTGGCTGAATTCACTGCCGCGATGGCTGGAACTTTTCCCGCAGGAGTGGCAGGACAATCTAAGCCCGGAAAATACCGATGTCCTGTGGCACTACGGCTTCTGGGGACAATTCATCACCGCCCGCGGCACATTTAATTATAAATACGGCGAACTCATGCGGAAAACCGGCGGAATGCCGTTCTACCCCCGATCTTCGTCCTGCTCCTTCAAAAACATGAAAAAACATCTCAAGGAAAAATACAACGTCAGCGATTAATCTGACGGAGTTTATACGGTTGAAATCATGAATTGGCAAAAAAATTTGTTCTGGGTCTGGATGGCGCAGTTTCTGTCGCTGGCCGGATTCAACTCGGTACTGCCGTTCATCCCGTTTTACATCGAAAAACTCGGGGTGACCGATCATCAGATGCAGAAATTCTATGTCGCCGCGTTCGCGACCATCGGCAATATCAGTTTCTGTCTGTTCTCGCCATTGTGGGGAATGCTCGCGGATAAGTACGGCAGGCGGCTGATGATGCTCCGCGCCAATGTCGGCTCCGCCGTCATCCTGCCGCTGATGGCATTCGCCCCGGGCATTGTCTGGCTGCTGGCGCTCCGTTTTGCGGCGGGGGCGTTCGCCGGCACCATCACTGCTGCTCAAACCCTCATTTCCGGCAACACCCCGATGGAAAAACGCGGTTTTGCCATCGGCACCATCATGTCCGCCATGTACTCCGGAGCAGTGATCGGCGCTTTCTGCGGCGGGATTATCGCCGATAAATTCGGTTTTACCGCGCTGTTCATGACATGCGGCTTTCTGCAATTGCTGGCGGCGGTAATCGTATACTTTTTAGTGGAAGAAAAATTCCAGCCGCCGGAAGAGAATTGCGCCGCGCTCGAAAATGATATTGAACCGGAACGCAGTCTTTTCGCCATGGCCTGGCCGGTACTGGCGCTGCTGTTGATCGTGGCTGTCGCCAGACAATTTGATGCCCCATTCATGCCGATGCTGGTGGAAAAAATCAACGGACATGAAGGCGCAGTAGCCGCCACCGGCATGATCGCAGGCTTGTCGGCGGTGGCCGGCATATTCTCCGGCGCGGCGCTCGGCTGGCTGGCGGACCGCATGTCGCCGCAGCGGGTCGCCATCATCTGCTCGCTGTTCGCCGGACTGTTGATGCTGCCGCAAGGCCTGACCGGCAGCCTGCTTGTTCTGGGGGTCTGCCGCTTCGGCAACATGTTCTTTGCCGGCGGGCTCGATCCGCTGCTGCAGGTATGGCTGGCCAAAACCACGCCTGACGCCAAACGCGGCGGCGTTTTCGGCTGGGCTGCCAGCGCCCGTTCCGGCGGCTGGGTGATCGGTTCCATTCTCAGCGGCGTGGTGGCGGTATCGCTGGATGTGCGCTGGGTATTCATTATCACCGCCGTCCCGTTCCTGCTGCTGATTCCGCTCATCTACTTCGTCGCCAAAAAACACTGGAAGCAAACCGCCTGAATGCCGCGGGTAGCCGGACATGTTAAAAAGATAAAGTTATTAGCAGAAATCGCTTTTTTTTTTGCAAAAGACTAAAAAGAACTTAATTTAATTGGACTGAACAATTACAAGAATAAAAATTTCATAAGGAATTATGATGACTAATCTGACAAGCATCGAATTCGGAATACTCATTCTCGCGTTCACTGCGGTATCTTTCAAGGTCGTCGCTCAAACTTATGTGCCTAAAACCGAGCTGAAAGTGCTGGCCATTGGCAACAGTTTCTCCGGAAATGCCAACGCCTACCGCGAAAAGCTGAACGAAAACGATTCTCTCCATAAACTGATCGTTGATCAAGCCTACATTGGCGGCTGTTCTTTTGAAAAACACATCACCCTCGCCCGGCTCCATGAACAAAATCCCGCCGACCCGGACGGCAAACCCTATACCTGCAATAAGCAGAAAGTCAGTCTGAAAGACATGCTGACCGCTCAACCCTGGGATGTGGTGACGATACAGCAGGTCAGCCACCTCAGCGACGACATTACAAGTTATCGCCCCCATGCTAAAGATCTCTGCGACTACATCAAAAAATATTGCCCTAAGGCCGAAATTGTTGTCCATGAAGTATGGGCCGACCGCATCGACAATGCCCGTATGAAGCTCAAAAAGAAAACCCAGTTGGAAATGTACCGCGACCTTGACGCCGCCTATCGCGAAATCGCCGAGGAACTCGGCAATCTCCGGATAATTCCCGCCGGCGATGCCTTTCAAAACCTCCGCCAGATATGGAAGTTTCAACCAGATCCTAATTTTGATCCTCAAAAAATGACCTATCCAAATCTGCCCGACCAAAAACATACCCTCTGCATTGGCTGGTTCTGGCTTAAAGACAAAAATATCGGCGAACAGAAATTGGGATATGACCATCATGCCAACCAGGCCGGATGCCTGCTTGCCGCCCTGGTCTGGCGCGAAACACTTCTCGGCGCCGATTCTCGCGAAAACAAATTCTGCCCCCCTGAAGTGAGTATGGATGATGCCATCGTCATCCGCCGCATCGCGCATGAAACAGTTGTAAATAAACTCCGTCCGGATATGAGTTCTTTAACTCAAATAACTAAATGAAAGGTGAAATTATGAATTACGGAAAGAATGTTTCAGTTCTTCTGGCCTCTGCGATTGTATTAGTATCGGCTTTTAACAGCTTTGCCGACAGCGCTATCGCCCCGACAACACCACCCTATGACCTGACGGCTAATTTCAAAAAAATATCCCCGGACGAAATACAGGGAAATATCATCAAGATGATCAGTTCCGACTGGATGCTCATCACGGCCGGCACCGAACAGAAGTTCAACGGCATGACCGCAGGCTGGGGCGGCATCGGCAATTGGGGCAAGCCGGCGGCCTTCATCTTAGTCCGCAACGACCGCCACACCTACAAATTCCTGGAGCAGGAAGAATACTTCACACTGTCTTTCTTCGACGAGAAATACCGCCCGGCGCTGAAGCTTTTCGGCACGAAGTCCGGGCGCGACATTGACAAAACCAAAGAGGCCGGCCTCACCGGCATCCCAACAACCCCGGGAATCGCCTACGCCGAGGCCAAACTCATCATAGTTTGCAAAAAAGGCTTCTCGACGATGACAACCCCAAAAGATCCGGGACACAAACTCTATTTTGGCGAAATTATCGCCGTCTGGCAAAAGAAGGGTTGAAATAAACCGCTTTGGCAGTTTATATTTTCCGCAAACCAATACATTACAGGAAGATTGTGAAGGTAATCAGTCGCAAGGAATACAACAAACTTTTGGCATCCATTGACTGGCCGGAATATTTCATCATGCAGGATGAAACCTGGCTGCCTGGCACCAGATATATCGACATCCAGCAGGAACGCTACTTCCGGGTCATGGGTGACATCTGCCGGATAATTTCGCCGGATCGCAACCATAAAACGGTAATTGCAGATTTCGGATGCTTCCCTGGCGGACTGGGCCTGTTGATGCGAAAATATTTTGGCGACGCAATAGAGCTTACCGGTATCGGGTTGGCTTTGCGGGATGATTTCAGACAAGCAATGTCCGATAATAAAATTTATGATTCTCTGCTGGAAGTGGACATTGATCCTGAAAATCCGCTCTTTGCAACCAATAGTTTTCCCGCCGAAATTCCGTTACCGGTAAATTCAGTCGATCTGATCATCGCCGGAGAAATGTTCGAACATCTGTATTCGCCTATAAATTTCATTGCTCAAACCGCCAGGATTTTAAAGCCTGGCGGAAAGTTGCTGCTGACCACGCCGAACATATCTTATTTCGGCAACATCTGCCGCCTGTTCTGCGGCAAAAGCATTTTTCCCAGCCTGCCGGAATCCCATATTTATCTGAAATCAGAATGGCGGGCGCACATGCGGGTATATGATGCCTCTGAAATAAAAACCCTGATGGCCGAGGGCGGTTTTGAAGAAGTCAGGCATTATATGATTGACAATAAAGATGATGCCAGGCGAAAGCAAACTTTTTCCGGACGGTTAAAAATGTTTTTCATCCGGCGGTCTTACATCATACCTTATTTCCGCAATCAATATATCGGCATCTTCAAGAAAGTGTAATACCCCTTTCTTTTGTTGCCGCACCTTATTTTCTTTCAGTAACTTCTCATATCCAACGACGCCATGTTCATTCTTCGAACTTTATCAGCAGCATGGTAATATCGTCAGGCGGTAAATTGGCGGCGGAAAAAGCATTTAATTCATCCTTGATGACGTTTATAATTTCCTCGCTGCTCAACTCTTTATGCTTATTCAAGCTGAGGCGCAGACGTTCAGTTCCGAAATGTTCCCCTTGCTGGTTTTCCGTTTCAATCACCGCGTTTGAATACAGGAAAAGCCTGAGGTTCTGAAGCTTCAGTGAATGGCCGGCATAATGAGCTTCTTCAGGACGGAACGGACCTATCGGCGTACTGCCGGTCTCTTTTTCCGCCAGGCTGAAATCTTCATCGCCATACGCGATCAGCGGCCGGTTATAGGCGGCATTGCAGCAGGTTAATTCCTGCTTCCGCATATTGGCGACGCCGCAGAATACATTGGCGAACATGCAGCTTTCATTACTGCCGCTCAGTTCATTATTTACCAGTTTCAGAATCTCCACCGGACAATAGTTTTCCACCGCTTTACCCCGCATCAGGGTTTTGGTCTGAGTCATGAATATCGCCGCCGGAATTCCCTTGTCGGAAATATCGCCGATGCTGAAATAAAGCAGGTGGTCATTAAGCATGGTGAAATCGTAAAAGTCGCCACCGACTTTTCTCGACGGCAGCATGGTAGCCGCCAAGTCAATATCTTTCCGGTTATAACGTTTTGAAAACTTTTCCGGGAGCATTGATGCTTGTATTTTGGCCGCCAGGTCCAGTTCGTTTTCAACTCTTTCCTGCGCCGCGACCGAATGCTCCATATTTTTCATATATGTTTTGAGTTCGTAAACCATGGCATTGAAGTTCCCGGCAAGTTCAGCAATTTCATCTTTGCCTTTCACCGGTATCCGGCAGTCGAAATCGCCGAAGCCGATATCCCTGGTCGCTTTAATCAGCATCCGCAACGGTTTGGTGAGATGCTCAGAAATCCAGAGCCCGATGAGTACGAGTAAAATCAGAAAAAATATACCGATAATCATGAATCCGCGCACTTTTCCTCTCAAGTCATTGCGCAGAAAATTGTTCTCAACGGCCAGTTCATTGCGGATCAGATATGCCGCTTCATTGGCGGCGCTGATGATGTCCGCTTCCGGCACACTGATTCCGACGCTCCACCCCGTGCTTGGAACCGGAGCAAACGCTATAATTTTCTGCTGCTTCCTGGAATTAATGTTGATGATGCCGGGTTCTCCGGCAATCATTCTCTTCGCCGCTTCACGCAATCCCGGCTCCGGACTGTTCAGCAGATTTTCACGCGCTACCGCCATTTTCCAGTTGCCTTTGTGGCTCATTTCCCGGCTGCCGATCACAAAGCCATCCCGGTCGAGAATAAAGGTGCTTACCGTATCTTTAAATCTGGTACTCGGAAAAGTTTTTACCAGTAACTCGACGTTGACGTCAATGGCGGAAACTGCCAGAACATTACCTTTATCATCCTTGATGGCAGATGCGCAAGTAACCAGCAGATTGCCGGTCAGCGCGGAAAAATAAGGTTCGCTCCATTCCACCTTGTTTGAATTTACCGCTTTTTTGTACCACGGTCTTTCCCGCGGGTCAAAATTCAACGGAATGCTCATCCACGGATAGGTGACAATCGTACCGTCTGTTCCGGCAATATAGATTGCCTCGACAGTACCGCTGCCGGAATAAATAATTTTCATGTAATCAAACAGGCTGCTGAAAACCAGCAGCAGCGGATTTTCATAAAGACTTTTGCCGCCGGAAGTCAGCGAAAATGCGCATTTATAGATATTTTTTTCCGGCAGGCTGCTGGACAGATTGCTCAGCAGATCCGGGTTGAGCAGTTGCTGCTGGCTGTGCTGTTTCTGGAAAATCAGGTTAAGCATCTGCAATTCGCCGGGCAGTTTGCGCAGCCGCTGATCGGTTATCATCGCCTGTCCCTCGGCAATAGTTTCCAGATTGCGGTGGGACAACCGGAGCAGCGCGGTCTTACTGTCGCCAATGGCTTTGTCTGAAAGCTTGTCCGCCGACACTTCGGCATAACGCCCCAGGTCCTCCAGACTTATCAGGCAATAGGCAGAAATTATGCCGAAGCCAATCCCCGCCAGCAACAGCATGGATAACAATATTTTACTTTTTATGCTCAATCCGTATTTCCCAAATAAGTTATGATGTTCCACATGAACATTAAATATAGCGCATCCGACATTTTTTTAAAGTCCGTCTCCTGATACCCAACGTTTGTGTAAAGTTAATTTTGCCGGAAATTACAACGGTTTCGGGAGCAGCATGGATAGTTCGGGACGAACTGCGACCTGTCCGTGGCACAGCGCCAGCGAAAGAGCGTCAGTCGAATCCAGCGGAATATCGGTAACATTCAGTCTGAATGACGCCGCCATCATTGCGGCGACTTGTTCTTTTGACGCCGAACCGTTGCCGACAGCGGCGCGTTTGGCGTTTTTGGGCGAGTAGGCATAGACCGGGATGCCATTTTCGGCGAGTACGGTCAGTATTGCCCCGCGAGCCATGCCCAGGATAATCAAGGTATTGACGTTCTTACCGTAGAATGGCTGTTCGATGGAGGCCACCTGGGGTTTGAATGTGGAAACCAGTTCGCGAATGCCGCCCGCCAGGCGGAGCAGGCATTCGCAATGGGTCAATTTCGGACTGTTCCGGATGACCCCGCAATCAACGATGGAAGCCTTGTCGGCGGAAGTCATGTCAATGACGCCGTAGCCGGTGCATCTGATGGCAGGGTCTATGCCGAGAATTATCATTATACTCTATAAGGTTGAAAATTTAAAATAGATTGCGAAGATTTTGAGAATTGGTTCGTATTCTGAGAGGCTGCCGATACCGGGGTATCGAAGGCCTCGAAGAGTGCGAATCCAAAGTCAAAAGATCGCAACCGCTTTGCG
>CAIKZE010000115.1 GCA_903831825.1 uncultured Lentisphaeria bacterium
AAAAAGAAGACAAAACTTATAAATTTAAAAATGGGAATGGAAACAGTGTTAACAGGGATAGACAGGATAGACAGGATAAATTATATAAAAGCCCAGAAAGTTAACAGGAATGAACAGGATAGAAATGAATTATAATAAAAATCCTGTCCATCCTGTCTATCCCTGTTAAATAACTGGATTTTTCTCTCTGTGGTTAAAAACGGTTCCGCCCAACTGGTCTCTAAACACTCGGGAATGCGCGATGCTACCGGCAAATGCCGATGGGAATAATGATATGGGATATGCTCAAAAGGTCTCCATCGTCTCGGAAATGTTGAAAAGAGAAAAGGTATGCCAGTTTTGCCGAAACTGGCTGGGATGAGGCGTTTTGGGCAAAAACGCCATACTGGAGATGTCTCTAAAGCTCGGAGTCGCTAAAGGATATGAATAGTGAAAAATGGAAAACAGCTATGGCCAATGGGACTCCAAACACTCGGAGTCATGTGTCCAAAATAGACAGAATAAAACAGGATGCAAAAATGCTGTCAGTTAACGAAAATCTCAACCGGGTGTCGGAATCAACCCCTGCGGGGTTGTTGGATTATGCAAAATATTGTGCTCAGAGGGTCTCTAAATCCTCGGAGATGTTGGACAATCTCCGATTGGTTCCTGCTCAACCGGTGTCCAGGATGTCCAAAATGCCAAAATTGTATTTTATTAAGGAGCGTCTTAACCAGCCTGATAGAATCAGACGCGAAACAGCCCTACGTGAGGCGTGTCCAAAATGGACGGTTGTTTCCCGCGGTCGCGGGAAGGGGAGGGGTGTCCAGAATCTTCAGAATCCCAGGATTCCCAGGGTTCTCAGAATTCCCGGATTGTTAAAAGCGTCGTGCAGTACAAGTGTCCAAAATAAGCTAGGAAGGTGTCCGGAATGGTTATAAAACGGAAAAACGTTGAACAGAAGAGGTCTCTAAACTCTCGGGAAGCGGGCGGTTGTCGGGTTGGTTTTTCCGGGATTCGGGCAATATCCCATAATTCTCATAATTCACTAATTGCCAGCCATTTTGCCGGGAATAAGTTATCGTCTCCATCCGAGCAGCGAGTAGATGATTCTTTCCCGTCCGGTGATAATCATGATTTCGGCGGTGGAGCCGAGTCGCAGTTTCTGCGGTTCCACAGTCAGCACCACTTTGACCGGGTAAAAGTTGGCGCCGTTGATTTTTTCCGGCAACTGTCCGATCTCAATGACCCTGCCGTAGAAATAACCGTAATCGAAATAGCTGTATTGACTGCTGATAATTCTGGCCTGCTGGCCTTCCTTGACCTTATAAACCAGTTTTTCATCAATCAGCGCGACAAATTTCTTGCTCTGGGTGGCCGATACTTTGGCGATCATTTCTCCGGCTTCAACATAGATGCCGGGTTTGGCCGGGATATAAGATACAACGCCGTCTTCGGGGGCGCGGATGATGTAATCGTCAAGCTGATGCTTCATCATTTCCAGCTCTTTTTCCTTGCCGGTGAGCCGCGATTTTTCCAGTTCCAGTTCGCTTTCCGCCTTTTTGACTATCTTCTCGGCCATGCCGCTTTTGATCTTCTCATAATCCTCAGTCAACTGCTGAAGTTTGGATTCATTGGCGAGATGTTCCAGTTCAACTTTCTGGAATTCCCGCCTTGAAATGGCTTCGCGTTTGTAGAGTTTGGTGTATATTTCCAGGTCGTTCCTGCTTTTTTCAAACCGGGTGCGGTATTCCGCCAGCGTTATTTCCGTATGCCGGTAGGATTCAGGGAGCGGGTCGCGGCGGAGGATATTTAAACTTTCGGTTTTTGCATTGATTTCAGATTTCAGGTCGTTAATGCTGTTGCTGACCATGGTTATTTTGTCCAGCAGCACCCGCGGGTCCAGCCCAAGCAGGACTTCGCCTTCCCTGATACTGTCGCCTTCCCGTTTGCTGATAAATTCCACTTTGCCGGTAATACCGGATTTGATCTGGTATTCGCGGATTCCCTCCAGCTTGCCGCGGCCGGTGACGGTGTCTTCGATCAGCCCGAAAAACAGCAGCAGAAGCACTCCTGTCAGGATCATCAACAGGGATAGAATAATGATCCTGAACACTTTAAATTTGTTCCGGATACTGCCCTGATTACTCATTTAAACTGTGGAACTCCTAGTATTAGTTTCCATAAACTATATAATATACTTCCATAACAGGAAAATATTTCATGATATTCAAATCTTTTCCGCAGTTTTTTTCGGAGAGAAGCACATTGCCTTGTAAACTCCGTCTTGATTCAGCAGATTTTCATGCTTGACCTGCCGTACAAAAGACGCCGGTTGAATAGGGTATTTAAGCGTTTATATTAATGAGCATTGACGAGCAACTAAGGATGGATAATGTTCATGAGATTGAGTAAGAAAAAGAGTAAACCCGAGACTTCCGGAATGGCGTTCAATTCAATTTGGTGGCGGAGGGCTAAAATCGGCTTACTGGCCGCGCTGCTTGTTGCCGCGGCGGTTATGTCGTTTCGTTACGGGCTATCCAATATGAATGATAATTCGATCAGGGAGCCGACAATTGCCGCCGCTGACAAGTGGTTGAAAGATGCCGATAATCTGAAGTTCGACATATGCAAAGAAACGGTGGTTGATTCCAACGGCTGGTTTGAATATTTCAAAAAAGACAGGATTGCGCTTGGAGACTTTAAAAAGCGTAATTTTAAGATCAAGTCAGAGGGGGCCTCCGGTGACGGCAGTTCCTGTTTGTTGATCTATGAGGTGCTGTTAAATAAAAAGGAAAAAACGCCGCCTTTGACTGAAAAGATTACTTTGAGCAGGGATGCACATGGCAAATATACGGTATGCGGCGTGGAATACAGTTATCCGCGCGGTATCCAGGTCTGGAAAGGCTCGCCTTATGAAGGCCCGGATTTGGAAGCTATAAAGCAAAAGGCGAATGCTTGCACATTAAACTTTGACAATGCAAGCATCGGTTACTTTGAAACTATGATCCGGCAGGCTGATGACGCGCAGAATAAAGGGGTGCCGCAACGGATATACAATGAGCGCCAGAAACGCGGGCGTCCTGTAGAGAGACAGACCGTCAGTGTGCTGCTGGGCGATAAAATTCCGGGCCTTTCCGCCTTCGACCATGTTGTGCTAATCAATAAGGCCACGTATAATATTAAGAACAAGAAGCAGATTGCCGACGAATATATATTGCTGAAAAAAGATAATCTGGCTGAAAAACCGGAGTGGTATGTTTACTTTTTTAATCCAGGCCAGTTTGTTAAAGACAAAAAATAATGATAAATCCATCAAAAGTGAAAAGGCGGAATTTTACGCTCATTGAACTCCTCGTGGTGATTTCCATCATCGCCATTCTGGCCGGAATGCTGCTGCCGGCGCTGAACAAGGCGAGAATGGCGGCTTCCGGCAGTTCGTGCCTCAGCAACCTCAATCAGATCAAACTGATGATTGTTCAGTATGCGATGGACTGCAAAGGCTACTATCCCAGAGCTGAAGTAGCTCCGCAATGGGGCGATCCGTCCGGGTGGACCAACCAACTCCGGATTACCGCCCACGCCCAGAAGAAGATATTCAAATGCCCTGCCGAGAAAGAACGGGACTTTTCATATGCGCTCAACTGTCGTCAGCTTTATGTGAAATATGGGACATTCTGGGCTTGGAATGAGGCTGATTTTGCCCAATCCCAGATATCCGTCAGCCGGATTGTCCTCATCGAGGAGACCGACAGTAAAAGCAACTTTTCCCCGACCGACAGCGATCAGGACAATTATACCCAGTCGACAACGCCTTCCGACCGGGACCGGCACAATAACTTCTCCATGCTGTTTGTCGACGGGCATGGTGAAAGCGTTCAGTATTTTGATGCATCCCGAATGAGTTATTATACGGACAAAATGTCTTACTGGCAATGACTGGCTTATTGATTAAACACGGGAAATATATAGATGAAATACGTTGAACCGCTGTTCCGTCCGCCGGCGGAGGCTGACAGTCTGATTTTCCAGGCGGCTTACGGCTGCCCGCACAATACCTGCCGCTTTTGCGGGATGTACAAGACGGTCAGATACCGGATGCGCGACCGGGAGGAATTGCTGCGGGAGATCGCCGATGCCGGAAGAAAATATCCGGAAACGCAGCGCATTTTCCTGGCGGACGGCGACGTGATGATTTTTCCGTTCGCGGAACTGCGGGAAATACTCTCCGAACTGAACCGCCATTTCCCGGCGCTCTCGCGGGTGAATATTTATGCCAACGGCAGTTCGATCATCGCGAAAACTCCAGAAGAGTTGCAGGAACTGCGCCGCCTGAAACTGAACACTCTGTACGTCGGGCTGGAGAGCGGCGACCAGGAAATCCTGGAATGGGTCAACAAGCAGGAAAAAGTCCCGGATATGATTGCCGGAGTCCGTCTGGCCCAGGAATGCGGACTTAAATGTTCCGTCATGATCCTGCTCGGACTGGGCGGCCGGCAATATTCACTGCGCCATGCCGTGAAAACCGCGGAGGCGCTCAACGCCATGCAGCCCCGGCTGTTGTCCGCGCTGCGTTTTATCGAAGTCCCCGGCTGCTCGATGTACGACACTTACCAGACCATCACCGAATACGGTGCGGTCGAGGAACTCAAGGAAATCATCAGTCGCCTGGAACTGCATAAAACTGTTTTCCGCGCCAACCATACCTCAAATCCGGTTCCGCTGGCCGGACGTTTTCCCGGCGACAAGCAGCGGCTTATCGCCGAGTTGGATTACCTGTTGTCCGGCCGCATGCTCGACCGTAAAGGCCCCGGCCGCCAGCCATTCTTTCTATAGCGCTGGAGACCGTTGCCCGGTTTCGAACTCAGCCCATTCTGGTGCGTCGGTATTCCAGGGCAAACTGGGTGCCGTCATAACCGGGTTCATCGCTGCGCAGATCGGTCAGGAAGACTTTCTGACCGTTGTTCAGCCAGGAAACGCGGGCGGCGATGGCGGCCAGTTCCGGCTCCAGGATTTCGCTGATCCCGAGCGGCGCTTTATCGGTTTTGCCGGTAAGATACGGCAAAACGGCCATCAGCAGACTGCGGTAAAGCTGCGAATTGTCAACGGCGATCTGCCGGACGTTCTTGTCAGTGACGACAGTCACATTGAACGGCAGCCAGGCGGTTTTGCCGACGGTCATCAAGACGATTCTGCCGTCATTCCATTGCAGCATGAGCTGTTTCTGATTGCTGCTGCCGAGATACTGAACGGATTGGATGCCCGGCCCCATCAGACATGAAACAATCGCATAGGCATGGATGCCGTAATTGAAATCATCCACGCCGATGGCGGCATAAGCCGTATGCACGGTTCCGCGTTCCGCCGCCGGAATCGCCAGAAATTCGCCGACTTCCTTGTTGAAGCGGAGGCTGGAACCGCCGGTGACGCGTTTGCCCTGTTTCAGCCAGTCCAGGAAAATATTGGCGTCTTTCATATTGCCGACAATGGGTTTGTCAATCAGCACGGACTTGCCGGCGTCGACGAACGGCCTGGCCTGTTCGATATGGCGGTCCCAGTTGGTGGTGTGCAGGATGATTCCGTCAACCATTCCCACAATGTCCTCGAGCTTTTCCACGGTGTGCGGAATGTTGAATTTCTTGCAGAATTCGGCGGCAAACCCGGCTGGCCGGGTTTCGCCGGAATCCCAGGCCGCGACAATTTCCACGTCCACGATTTTTTTGTCCGTCATGTCCCGGATGACCGGAACCCAGTTTTCCGGATGCGAAGTGCATAACCCGGCAATCCCAAGCTTAAAAGCCATTTTTTTAACCTCTTTCATAGTTTATTTTGAGTATTCTGACAATTCGCCTTTGGAGACCGGCGATACTGTATCAATATAAGAACCCTTACCGTAAATGAACGGTTTCTGCGCCGGACGCATCTTTTCCAGTTTGCGCGACATAATATACCACCCGGCGATTACCGGACAAGCCGTAATATTGTTTTCCTCCATCAGATCGACCGTCCGCTTACCCTTAATTAATCCTGGTGCGACATTTTGAGCACGATGCCCATTGCTTTGTCCGGATGGTCGATCAGCAGATCGGCCGCCTTTCCGACCTCTTTCAACGGCAGGCAATGGGTGGTCATCGGGTCCACGATCAGCCGTTTTTCCGCGATCAACTGAACGATTTCCCGCAGATTGCGCTGGGTGGTGAACTGCACGAAACCCGCCGGATAATCCCTGCCGTATTCATATTCCGGGTCTTTGTAGCCGGCTCCAGTCCTGGAGGCCGCCCGGATGTCCAGATTGCCGGAAAATGCGCCGCCGCCGACATTGATATGGCAGCCGCCGACCAGGACGATCCGGCCCATAATGTGGGTGTCGGCGGACACTTTCATACAGGATTTGACGGATTCAAACGCGGCCGTGGCTTCGCCGCCGAACGCGAAAATCGCGAAATCCGCGCCATACGGAGCGGTAAACTTTTGGGTTTCTTCAACTGAGTTCTGAGTTTTAAAATTGACGAAATGCCTGATTCCGCATTGCTTCGCGATTTTCATTCTGGAGGCAACGCCTTCCCAGCCGATCACCCTGGCTCCGCTGAGTTGCGCCAGTTGCGCGGCCAGATTGCCGACAATGCCCAAACCGAGCACCAGGCCATATTCTCCCAGCTCCGGCCCGGTCCGGCGGACGGCCTGCAGGGAAGTCGCGCCGAGGCAGGCATATACCGCCTGTTCGTAAGAGACGTTATCAGGGATCGGAACCACCATGTTTACCGGAACGTTGGCATAATTGGCATGATGCGCGCCGATACCGCCCATCGCGGCAACCCGCATGCCTGGTTTTAAACCTTTTACCTCGCCTTTTACCTTGATGATTTCGCCGGCGTTGGCATAGCCGAAAACGGTGTCCGCCATTTTCAAATCCGGAGTCGTGCGAAACTTCAGTATATGGAAGATCTCAGTTCCCGGACTGATTAGAGACGCATGTACCTTGATCCGGACTTCATTTTCTTTAAGTTCCGGCAGCTTTTGCGTGACCATTTTGACTTCGCCTTTGCCGGTAAACACCGCGACTTGTCTTTTCAACATTTTATTATTCCTTGTTTGCATTTTAGCATAAATAACTGCACTATTTAAAGAATATACAGCTAAAGAATTAAAAGTTCTTTGGCAAAAATAACCATATTGGTGGCAGGAATCGCTTTCCGCCGCACCTGCTGTCCGGCATGACAAACATTTTGGACAGCCGCGGCATTCCGCATTCTCTGGAGACACCGGCCGCCCGAAACGGACTGGTCGGACAAGTCGGACAGGTCGGACAACTCCGACATTTTGGACACCCTCTCCGCACAACGGTTTTCGTAATCTGGGAGTCCTGGGAAGACTGGGAATACTGGGTGGGGCCGCCCGAAACGGACGGCTGCTGCAAACCATTTTGGACACCCTCTCCGCACATTCTGGACACCTTTTCCCACTCTTCCCAGTCTTCCCATTTCTGCTTTCCCGACCGCAACCCATAGGCCCCATAAGACCTATAGGACCCATAGGACCCATGTTTTCGCCCATGCGGCCGACATCACAGGCCGGGCCCGCCCGCTATGCCATTATCGCCCGGCATTCGCCGGAGCCGGCGCTTAACTCCGACAATGCCCAGACCAAGGCATCCAGCCGGTCGGGGCTGGACTGGTTCAGCGCCGGATTGTAGCCGCACAACTGGTCTTCCAGTTTTGGGAACCTGCCGACATGATGGACTTTGCCCAACTCATACAATGCGGCGATGGGTTCGGCGCGGATGATCTTGCCGCGGGCGGCATTGACGTTCTTGCAACTGATATCCCGGCAGACATTGCGCAAATTCGCCGCCACCAAGTCGCCGCCGTTGTTGGTTTCGCAGATCACCCGGTCGGCTTTCCAGCGTTTATACTCATGTTCGACGGCTCTGGCCCATTCCAGGGGAGTGCCTTTCAATGACACGTCGCTGAGAATATGGTATTCGCCTTTCCGGTCACGTCCGGCGACCACGATGCCGGTCTCATCCGAACCCGGCGTGGCGGTGACGGCTGGGTCCACCCCGATGACCACTCTTTGGAATTCCGGGGCGTTGATGATCCGGAACCGGTCGATCATTTCGCGTTTCCATAATGCGCCTTCCATGTCATCGAGCCAGTTGCCTTCCAGAA
>CAIKZE010000116.1 GCA_903831825.1 uncultured Lentisphaeria bacterium
GTTCTCCAAGCGTTAATCAGATTTTTGGCAGGAGTTTGTCATGTCTGAAATCCGTGCTGCAGTGGTTGGAGCTTCGGGTTATTCCGGAGAAGAACTGGTTCGTCTGCTGTCAAGGCATCCCCGTTGCGAACTGGCGGTGATTACATCCCGCCAGTACGCCGGTAAACCCGTCGGCGAAATTTTTCCGCGTTACGCTGAAAATAAGCTGCTGTTTACCGCACCGGATGTCAAGATGATTGCCGAACAGTGTGATGTGGCTTTTCTGGCGTTGCCTCACGGGCTGGCGACGGAATTCGCCATCCCGCTGCTTGAAGCAGGCGTGAAAGTAATCGACATCAGCGCTGATTTCAGACTTAAAAGCACTGCTAAATACAAAGAATATTACAAAGAAGAGCATCCGTCCCCGGAACTTCTCAAGAAAGCCGTATACGGATTACCCGAACGCTATCGCGAGAAGATCCGCCTGGCAGACCTCATCGCCTGCCCCGGATGCTATCCCACCAGTTCCATATTGCCGACCGCGCCGATACTGGCCTCCGGCCTTGCCTCGCCGGACGGCATTGTTATCGCCAGCATGAGCGGGGTCTCCGGCGCAGGCCGCAAAGTTGACCTGCCCTATATTTTCCCGGAATGCAACGAAAGTCTCCGGGCCTATTCAGTTACCGGACATCGCCATCTGCCGGAAATCGAACAGGAGCTTGCCGCCGCCATCGGTCCGCAAAGCGAAGTTGCAATCAATTTCATACCTCATCTTGTCCCCGTCACCCGCGGGATAAACTCCACGATCCTGCTGTATGCCAATCCCGGCTGCACCGTGGAAAAGGTCGAACAGGTTCTGAAAGAGACATACGCGAAAGAGCGTTTTGTCCGCGTGTTGCCGAAAGGTCGCCTTTCCGACACCAAATATGTTACCATGACCAATGTTTGCGAAATCGGGTTCAGCTTTGACAATCATACCGGGAAAATCATATTGACCGGGGCGATTGACAACTTGACCAAAGGCGCCTCCGGACAGGCGTTGCAGTGCATGAACATCAGATTCGGCTTTGAAGAAACCGACGGATTGCTTTGATTTAAGTTGTCTGGTTCAGTTTTTTACGGAACTTTGTTGTTTGTAAAGAGTCTAAATGTTAATGTTATGTTAATATTGTGAATTCTGTACAGGTTTTTTAAATAAAAAAGTTGAATTGATACTAGAAGTGTTTTATTGTATGTGAGACCTGCTGAATACGGGAACTATTTGAAGTAAAAATTTTATTGAGGTTCTATGGAAACAGATAAAGTCCTGAGAGAGAATATTGATAATTCCAAACTGTTAGTAAAACTTTCCATTATCGGCAGCATCGGCAGCGCCATTATGGCAATTCTGGTTCTAATCCTGAGCGGAGTATCCAGTTGGGTTGGTTCCGATGTGTTCGCGCTGTCAATCCTTCCTCTTCTTTTGGCTGTGATTTTTTCAATCGGCTCAATGATTTACGGAATTCTGGCCGCATCCGCGGCGCAGGAAGATGAAGATAAAAAACTGCTGGAAAAGCGCAAAGAAAATATTGCGGTCATCAATGTCAATGAAGATGTCCGTTTCACTGCCGGCAGATCTTTCGAAAA
Organism: uncultured Lentisphaeria bacterium; assembly: GCA_903831825.1. Classification (GTDB taxonomy): domain Bacteria; phylum Verrucomicrobiota; class Lentisphaeria; order Victivallales; family Victivallaceae; genus CAIPAT01. Next base: position 1,606 of record CAIKZE010000116.1, read on the forward strand.
CTATAAAAAATATACCCCTTATTTTCTGGCGGCGCTTGCCGCGGTAATCACTTTTACTTTGCTGGGGCTTTTCTTCTATTACTACAATACCCGTTCTGTCGGTCCGGTTCCGGCAAATGCCGGTAAAAGTCTGTTCGTCTCAATCATTCTCATGGGCATCTGCATTCTTGGCGGGGCATTTGCCGTCGGGCAGTCCCGTGACAAAGATTTCCGCTGGCTGCGCCCGTCCGGAGCATGGCTGATAATGGCTTTTGTAGTATTGCTGCTTACCTCCTTTTCCATGCTTATGTTCGGCTGGGGCTATCCCCAGACTGATAAATATCTGGCCCGTATCGTATTTGTAATTTATGCGTTGCTTGGTGCTGAATTTATCATCAATTTCATTACCGAATTTTACCGCCCGCGGACAATTGAAGAACCCCGTCCGGTATTTGAGAGCCGTCTGCTGGCGCTGTTTACCGAACCCGGCGGCGTAGCCAGAAATATAGCCGACACGCTTGATTATCAATTCGGATTTAAAGTTTCCAAAACCTGGATTTCGGAATTTGCGGAAAAATATCTTTTCCGTCTGGTCATAGTATGGCTTATCTGCCTGTGGATGTTCACCTGCATCTTCGAAGTCGGCCCCTCCCAGGTGGGGGTAAGGGAACAGTTCGGCAAGATTGATTCCGAAGAACTGCTCAGCCCGGGGATTTACTTCGCGCTGCCCTATCCTTTCGGTAAGATTGCCCGCTATTCATGCACTGAAATTCACGATGTGCTGGTCGGCCCCGGAATGATTGATGAGAACGGCAAGAAATTAAGGCCGGAAGTTGTAACCTGGACTGAAAAACATTATGCCACGGAATCTGAATTCCTGGTCGCCTCTGAAAAGGTTGACACCGCGTTGAAGCCGGCGACATCCGTTTCATTCCTTGGCATCAGCCTGCCGATCCAGTACCGGATCAGAAGAAGCGGTCTGATCAACTTTGCCTACAAACACAAAGACGCGGCCAATATTCTCCAGAACATCGGGGAAATGATCGCAACTAAATATTTTGCCAGTGTCTCGATCATGGAAATCATGTCTTCCGGCCGTCAGAAAGCGGCGGAAGATCTCAAAAAGCAGATACAGAAAGCGGCCGATGACCAGAATCTCGGCGTTGATATTGTGTATGTAAATCTGCATGACGTACATCCGCCGACGGAAAGGGTCGCCCCGGCGTTCGAAGCGGTAATCGGTTCAATTGAAGAAAAAGAAACTGAAATTCTAAAAGCAAGAAGCTATAGCGAAAAGATCATCCCTCAGGCGCAGGCGGATAAAATGCAAATTGAAGCGCAGGCCAAGTCTTACCGCTATCAGATTACCACGGTTGCCCAGGCGGAAGGCGAAAGATTCAACAAACAGCTTCAGGCATATCAGGCGATGCCGCAAATATTCAAGCTCAGGACTTATCTGGATATGCTTGAAAAGGATTGCGCGGACACCAGGAAATACATCATGAGTTCATCAATTCCAAATGAAATTTATGAGTTGAATTTTGAACAGAAAGCCAGGTTTGACTTGATTGACACCGATGTCAATTCGCTCAGCGACCAGCCTAAAAAATAAGTATATTAAATAATCTAAATAGAATAAATGGAGGCGAAGAAATATGACGGCAGAAGTGAATAATACCAAGATGATCAAACATTGGCCGACAATGCTGCTGGGATTGATCGTAGGCGCAATTTTCATGGTCGCAATCTTTTCCTTTAAAATCAACAGCACTGAAACCGCGGTAGTTACCACGTTCGGCAAGATTGAAGAACAGCCTGCCGGGCCGGGGTTGCATTTCCGCTGGCCGTATCCGGTTCAGGAGATTTTCAAATTCGATAACCGGTACTGCTGCTTTAACGGCAATGTCGGCAAACTCGAAGAAACCATGACTAAAGACGGGCAGAACATTATTGCCGGAATCTATATTATTTACCGCATTGAAGATGCAAAGGAATTTTTCAGAAGCATGGTCACCATGATCAATGCCGAGGATCAGCTTAATAACTGGATGAGAAGCATCAAGGATGAAACTTTCGGCAGATACGAATTTAATCAGCTCATCAACACTAACCCGGAAAAGATGCGCCTGGGCCAAATCGAAACTGAAATCTGCGACAAACTCAATGCTAAAGCCAAGCCATACGGAATTTTCATTAAGTCCGCCGGCATCAAAACGATCAATGTTCCGAAATCCGTCAGCGATAAAGTTTTTGAACGCATGATTCAGGAACGAAACGTTGTAGCTTCCGGATTCCGCGCCGCCGGCGAAAAAGAAGCGAAAGAAATCAAGATCAAGGCAGATTCCGACAGACAGGTTGTTCTGACTGACGCGGAAGCCGCCGCCAAGGAAATCCGGGCGCAGGGCGATGCGGATGCCGCCAAATACTACGCGGTTTTCAAGAAAAATCCGGAACTTGCCACCTTTCTCAGAAAGCTTGATTCTCTGCGCAAGATTATGAAATCCAGGACCACGCTGGTGCTGGATACCGACTCTGCGCCATTCGATTTAATGAAGATGAATGCCGACAAATTGAAACCGGCCGCGCCTGTCAATACTGAAAAGCAATAATCACAAAAGAGAACGATCACACATTATGGACAATACGAATAAAAAGCAGGATACTGGTTATCATGCCGACCATCAGGGTCAGTATGATTCCGGTTTAAGGTCGCTGGTAAAAAGTCTACAAGTCTCGTTCTTCATTCTGGTGATAATTATTGTCGGGATGCTGGTGTACTTCTTTACTTTCGGCGGCTATTTCATTGTTAAGCCGCAGGAAGCGGTCATTGTGTTGAGATTCGGCAAATACGTCGATACCTATACCGAAGACTGGCACTGGTTTTTCCCGCATCCGGTCAATTCACTGATTCACATTAAAACCAATCCGCAGATTTTGACGGTTGACTTCAAGGCGTCATCAACCGCGCTGGACGAACAGCAGGCGCAAATGGGCGGTCCGCTGGATCCCGGCCGCGACAGTTATCTGCTGACCGGCGACGCCAACATTATTCATGCTTCATGGATACTGGAATATCAGGTCGCCAATCCCAAAAAATATTATGAGAACTGTTTTTGCCCTGAAGATCCGCTCAATGACGACGAAGTGCTGGTGGCGGCCAGGGATGGAGTCGTTCTTGGAACACGCGGGCCCCAGACTATTCTGCGCGAAACACTTAGAAATGTAGTTTTAAAAGTAACCGCCGGCAAACCGGTTGATGATGTGCTGTATGAAAAGAAACAGGCTTACAAAGACCAGGTACAGGCATTGTTTGACAAAGCAATCGTCAACCTGGATATCGGGATAAAGATTAACAGCGTAGCTCTCCAGCAAGCCTATCCGCCGCAAAGAACCAAAGCGGCATTCGGCGAAGTTACCGCCGCCAACCAGGCCAAATCAACCATGATTGACACCGCCAACGAATACCGTGTAAAACTGGAAAACAGCGTTTTCGCGGAAAAAGCGGAAATTCTGGCGGACGCGACTACCTATAGAAAACAAATTGTTTCCGAAGTTAAAGCTGAAAACATTTACTTCGAAAAGATAAATGCGGAATATGCCACGAGTCCGGATACCGTGCTGATGGCGCTTTACAACTACACCCTTTCCGATGTCCTGGGCAAGATCCAGGAAAAATATATCGTTACCAGAGGGTCCGGAAAACAGCAGCAGATACGTTTAAAAATCACTCCCGAACCGCTGGAAAATGTTAACAAAAGATCAGAAGCAACTGAAGGAAAATAAATATGGCAGAAGCCGGCACAGCACATAACGAACATGAACATTGTGGTTGCGGACACGATCATGACCATGATCACCATCACGATCAAGTCCCGGCAAAGCATAAACATAAACCGGGCATCACCTGTCCGACCTGCGGCAACTTGACCGAGGGTACCGGCCATGAACGGACAATGGGCAAGTTGTCGATCGCCTTGATCGGCGGTTTCTTTATTATTAACTCTTTTGTTCTGGAATGGCTGGTGCCGGATCAGATGTTTTCCGCCAAATTCAGCGCAATCATCGGCTCCGTAGTCCTGGCGCTGCCGATTATGGTTACCGCGCTGAAAGATATCTATTACGGCAAGATTTACATGAATGAACTGGTTGCGCTGGCTATTCTCGCTGCTTTCGCCGGCGGCGATTTCCAGACTGCCGGAGGTATTTCATTTTTCCTGCTGCTGACGATTATTATCGAATCCCGCACCGCCAGCGGCGCCCAGCGTTCAATCGAAGAACTTATTAAACTGACGCCCAATACCGCCAGAAAAATCGTCAACGGCAATGAAGTTGATGTTGAAGCGCTTGAATTGAAAATCGGCGATGTGATAAGAGTGCGTCCGGGCGAAAACTTCCCGGTTGACGGACGGATCATCGTCGGCGAAAGCACCGTAAACCAGGCATCCATCACCGGGGAATCGCTGCCGGTGGACAAAGACCTGAATGATGATGTTTTTGCCGGTACCCAGAACCTTACCGGAATTGTTGATATTCAGGTAACCAGAGTAGGCGAAGACACCACGCTGGGCAAGGTAAAGGAAATGATTATGGCGGCGGAGGGTTCCAAATCTCCGATTGTCAGGATTATTGACAACTATGCCGGGTATTATACTCCGACCGTGCTGATGATTTCCGGCGTGACCTGGTGGTTTACTCAGGATATGCAGCGCGTCATTACGCTGATGGTTATTGCCTGTCCCTGCGCGATCGTGCTTGCCACTCCGACCGCGGTAGTCGCCGCAGTCGCCGCGGCCGCCCGTCTGGGCATTCTGATCAAGAACGTCAGCCATCTGGAACTGGCCGCCAAGATCAGGGCTTTCGTATTTGATAAAACCGGCACTCTGACTGACGGCATCCTGTCGGTAGCCAGATTGAACCCGTTTGATAATCTCGCCCCGGCGGAACTGTTGAAAGTCGCCGCCACCGCGGAACAGCACAGCAATCACCCGACAGCGATTGCATTGCAGAAACTGGCAGTGGAAGCCGGAGTCAAATTGCCTGATATCTCCGAATTCAGTGAAGTTCACGGCAAAGGCGTCCAGGCTGTTATTGACGGACAGAAATGTTATGTCGGCAGAGCCGCCTGGATCAGCACCTTCGGCCTGGACACTTCCATAGCCGCGGAACAGGAAGATCATGGCATGAGCGTGGTTTATGTTGCGCGCAACGGCAAAATCCTCGGCTGGATCGGCTTCAAAGATAAACTGAGAAAAGATGCCGCCAAGATTATTACCGACCTGAAAATCCTCGGCGTTAAACATTGCGCAATGGTCACCGGCGACCGCAAATCGGTTGCTGAAGCCGTAGCCGCCTCGCTGAGCATTGACGAATTCGAGAGCGAATGTCTGCCCGAATCCAAAGTTGAATATGTTGAAAAAATCAAACAGACTTCCAGAGTCGCGGTAGTCGGGGACGGCGTCAATGATGCGCCCGCTCTCGCCGCCGGCGATCTGGGCATAGCCATGGGCGCCATTGGCAGCGACATTGCCATAAACAGCGCCTCCATTGCGTTGATGACTAACGATCTGCGCCGCATTCCGATGCTGGTGTATTTATCCAGAAAGTTAAGGGGTGTAATTAATCAGAACCTGTTTGTCGGCATGCTGTTTGTATTTGGCGGAATGATCCTGTCGGTTTTCGGCTTGATGACTCCGATCTGGGCGGCGGTGCTGCATACCTTGAGTACGCTGCTGATCATTTTTAACAGCGCAAGACTGGTCAGGACCGGCGAGGAGCTTACACTTGAAGAATCTTCGCATCATGAAAATTAATTTAATCCGGGCGAAAGCCTAATTTGCAGCGGAGATATTATGTCTGACAACAAAAAACCAATAATCAGTGCAGTCGGTCTGAGTAAAGTATTCAGAGATTTCTGGAGCCGTCCCAAAGCCAAAGCGGTAAATGATATTGACTTTGAAGTCTATGAAGGCGAAGTCGTCGGACTGCTGGGGCCGAACGGTTCGGGAAAATCGACCACCGTTAAAATGATACTCGGCCTGCTTTATCCTACTGCCGGGACCCTTTCTGTATTCGGACAATCTCCCCGCGCAGTGGAGACGAAACGGCAGGTCGGTTATCTGCCTGAAGAGTCATATCTGTATAAGTATCTTACCGCAATTGAAACCCTGGATTTCTTTGGCGCGCTGTTCAATCTTTCCGCCGAGGAACGCAGCAGCCGCAGCGATCAATTGCTGGAAATGGTCGGCTTGAGCCATGCCCGCAGACGCCGCGTGGGCGAGTTTTCCAAAGGGATGGCCAGACGCATCGGGTTGGCCCAGGCGATGATTAACGACCCGTCGCTGTTAATCCTCGATGAACCGACTTCCGGCCTTGACCCGCTTGGCTGCAAGGAAGTTAAAGATTTGATTCTGATGCTCAAGAAGAGAGGCAAAACAGTTCTTATCACCAGTCATCTGTTGAGCGATGTTGAGGACATCTGCGACCGGGTCATCATTCTTTACGGCGGAAAAATCCGCGCTACCGGAACTTTGCATGAATTGCTTACCGTGACCGATGCCAACAGAATCACCACCCCGGCGCTCAATCCGGCAGTTACGGATAAATTGATCAGTATCCTGCGTGAAAACCTTTCCGGCGATGAATTCACCTTTGACCATCCGAGAAAGAGTCTTGAACAGTTCTTCCTGGAAGTGATTAATCAGGCCAAATCTGAAAGCATAGAGACTGCGGGGGTGGTCGGCGGCGGTAAAATCGCGGAATATCTGACCGAAAATCAGACTCCGGAGGCAATTCTCAACGATTTAACCAGGAATACCGAAGTCGCCGTTGCGAAACCGGCCGTCGCGCAGGAGCCTGTAGAAAATATTGACGAGGAAAACAAGGCGATTGAAAGATTGACTGCCGAAGCTCCGACTGTCGAGAAACCGGCGGAAACACAAGAGAAACCGGCGGGAACTGCGGCAAAAGCAGAAGAAGATTTGTCAAAAGCGAATGAAAAACTTAAAGATCTGCTTTCTTAAAGTTCAATTTATTGGAATAAAAAATGACGGCATTCTGGGCAATCGTAAAACTTACTTTTAAAAACGCAGTCCGCTCCCATATTTTTCAACTGCTTCTTATTCTGCTGCTGTTGTGCGTTATCCTGATTCCCTATACTATTTCCGGAGACGGCACTGCCCGCGGTTATATCCAGATATCTTTATTGTACAGCCTTTCCGCAGTGGCGTTCGTGCTGTCCCTTTCTTCAATCTGGCTGGGCTGCTTCCTGATGACCCGGGATGTGGAAAGCTACCAGTTGCACATGGTCATCTCGAAACCGATTTCCCGGCTGACTATCTGGCTTGGAAAATGGCTCGGCATTATCCTGATCAATTTGATTCTGCTGCTGATTGCATCCAGTACGGTTTATTCCATCGTGCTCTGGCGGTTTTACAACCAGCCGTTCTCGGATATTGAGAAAAGTCAGATCGAAAACGAAGTGATGGTCGGGCGACGGGTATTTTATCCGGAAACGCCTGATATTGATGAATGGGCCCGCAAGTTGCTGCAAGCCAAGATAATGGAAGCAACCAAAGGCGGCGCTCAAGTTGATACCTCTCCCGTGGGACAGGAAAAAATGCTGAAAGATCTCAAGCGGGAAGTCCTTGGACGTCTGGCGGAAGTCCCGCCGGGCGGCGACCGAATATGGGCTTATAAATCGCTGCCGGTGGGATTCGACCGTCCGCTTTATTTCCGCTACCGGGCCTATGTCAGTAAAGTCTCTTCAGAATCGCAGCGGCTGACCCGCGGCTGGTGGGGAGTCAGAATTGCAGAACCGGAAACCGAAGAGAAAAAGCCGGACAGTGTATTTGAAAGAGAAAAACTCAATCAGAAAAAGTACAAATATTCTTTTCACCCGATGACTTCTTACCCGGAACAGATTATGTCCGGCACCTTTCTTGAAAAGGATTTGCCGCCCATGGTCATTGATCCGAACGGCGAAGTTGTAATCAGTTTTGAGAACCATGACCCCATGGGCGCGGCGCTGTGCTTTCAGAAAGCAGACGGGCCGAAACTGCTGATTAAATATACCGGCTTCACCCAGAACTACTTCCGGGCGGTACTGGTAATATTTATGCAACTGGTCATTCTTGCCGGACTGGCCTGCGCCGCCGCGTCAGTGCTGTCAATGCCGACTGCGGTTTTTGTGGTGATTTCCTATTTGATGTTCGGCAGTTGCGCGACATTCATGGCCGGAAGCTCATTTTTCGGCGGCGCCGCGGATTATGTCGGATATTATGTCGGAAAAGTGGTTCTCATCGCTGTAATTCCGATGCAGGAATTTGAAGTCACCCATCTGGTCTCCAACGGCGAATTGATCGAATGGATCTTTATCGGTAAATTATTTCTCACGTACTTTGTTCTGCGGGCCCTGCCATTGTTCCTCATTGGAATGTGGCTGTACTGGCGCAGAGAAATGGGATTGGTCATAAGAAAATGAGCAGATTCAAGACATTAATGTTTTTTACAACTTTGCTGCTGGTTTCAGTCTTAATCCTGATTGCGATCAACCTGACGGAAAAGAGACTTGACGCCAGCATCAAAAAGAATAATCTTTATTTTACCGGGCAAATCCGCAACGCGCCTCCGATCGTTGTTTTCACCACCGTCGCAATGGGCAGTTTCCGCGGACTGCTGGCCGACGTTTTGTGGCTGCGCGCAGCCTCGCTGCAGGAAGAAGGCAATTACTTTGAAATGGTCCAGCTCGCATCGTGGATTACCAAATTGCAGCCGCGTTTTTCCGGCGCAACCGCATATCTGGCCTGGAATATGGCATATAATATTTCGGTGACATGTTCTCTGCCTGAGGACCGCTGGCGCTGGATTCAGGAAGGCATAAAGCTCATTCGTGATGAAGCTCTGGTTTATAATCCGGCAGACCCGTCGCTCTACAAGGAGCTGGGCTGGATTTTCCAGCATAAGCTGGGCAATATCATGGATGATTACAATCTCTACTATAAAAACCGGCTGGCAATGGAAATGGAACAGGTGTTCGGACCTAAACCGGATTGGCAGTTACTGGCTTCAGCCCCTCGCGACAACAGTGCGCTGTTGAAGGTAATTCCCAATTCCGCAAAGTTTATGGAACTGCTGAGCAAATCAAAGTACGAATCCCTGGATAAACTGTTCGAAGAATTTAAAAAACGGTCCGCCTTGCCGCCTGATTTCATCAATCTGGTTGACGCCCCCAGAATCACGGATCTCCTGGATAACTATTTTCGCGCGTTGTGGTTGAGAGAGACCTACAAACTGGAACCTGCATTAATCAACAGTATTAACAATAAATACGGCGTTCTCGACTGGCGGACTCCGGAAGCGCAAGCTTTATATTGGGCAACCAAAGGGCTGGAAAAGACTCTGGGGCATCGTGACCTTTCCTGTGAACGCATGATTACCCAGGCATTGAAAGAATCCTTTGTCTCCGGTAAAATTCTCATGATCGACAAAGAAAAATTTGAGCGGATCATCATGATTCCGAACCTGAGTGTTGTTGATTCGGTAAAAAGGACTTTTGAAGAAGCTTATGAAAATAATGAGAAACAGTCAACCTTCCTGTCCGCCAAACTGAATTTCATGCAGGAGGCGATCATTCTGCTGTATAATTACGGCAAATTTTCAAAAGCCGCCGAATATTATAAGATGCTGCAGAAAGAGGAACCCGGCAAATATCGCGCCACCCTGGAAGGTTTCGTGATGGAACAGTGGGCCTCGGAAGTGCGCGATGCTTCCGTTAAAAAGGCCACCGATATCATCAGCGGCCTGATTTTCAGAAGCTGCTATTTTATCGCCTATGGCGATGATGATGCGGCGCTGGCCAGCGAAAGAATGGCCAGATATATTTACAACACGTATCAGCTCAGTCATCAGGATACTCAAGTCAGAGTCGGCTTGGCCTCATATCGGGAAATTAAAAATACCGCCACGGCCACCTGCATTAAAAGTTTGCCGCCGGTGCTCGCAGAGATACTGAAATCCAGACTTCAGGAAGATACCGCCAGGAAGAACGAGGAAGAAAAAGAAGCTAAAGAAAAAGAAGCAGCAGGCAAGAACTGAGCCCCTGCCCTGCCTCTTAAAATAAAGAATCCCGTCCATCCTATTCCCTGCCGACAAACTTCTGTTTAATTATTTATCCCTTGGTATTGACACATAACGTTATGCGTTATATATTTAATAATGAGAATCATTAAAGGGCGATTATGATCTTGTCGTTTAAATGCCGGGAAACGGAAAATATATTCAACTTGATTCAGTCATGTAAGTTGCCGTATGATATTCAGCGCACGGCACTAAGAAAGTTGAAATATCTAAATGCCGCAGTTTCGATCAATGACTTGCGAGCGCCGCCGAACAACCGTCTGGAAGCGCTCAAAGGCAATCGGGCCGGGCAGTACAGCATCCGGATCAACGATAAGTATCGAATCTGTTTCAAGTGGCTGGACAGCAATGCCGCAGATGTTGAAATCGTGGATTATCATTAAAAATCAGGAGTTAAAAATATGGTTACGCAAAAAAGATTATCACCGGTACATCCCGGCGAAATTCTGTTGGCCGATTTTCTTGAACCCCTTAATTTGAGCCAAACCCGGCTGGCAAAAGAAATCAAGGTTTCACCCCGGCGGATCAATGAAATCATCCTGGGCAAACGCGGCATCACCGCCGATACGGCCTTGCGTCTGTCCATTTTTTTCGACACTAGCGCCAACCTGTGGCTTAATCTGCAAACCCAATTCGAGTTAGATACGGTTAAGATGAAAGAAGAAACGCAACTAAAAGCATCCATCCGTCATTTTAACCCGGCATTGGCAATGGCCTGATGTTGAGGGCTGTTGATCGAAAAATAAATAGCGAGTAATCTCGTGAAGGCACGGAAAATATGTCTCACTCTTTCGGGTTTGTTGAAGACACATTGCGAGAGGCTGATTTTTTTCTTGATCATCTACGGGACTCAAAACGGCACAGTTTTGATGCAAAATGTTTTTTCAGCGCATTCGTCTCTGCTGCCAGAAATGTAACTTTTGCTATGCAAGCGAGTTTGAAAGGCGTTGAAGGTTTTGATGAGTGGTATGACGATAATGTTTCCCGTCGACTCAAAACAGATTCGCTTGCTCCGTATTTCAAGGAATTTCGAAACAATGTCATACACAAAGGCATTAATCCTCTAAATCAAGTTCCATTAGAACATCTTCGGGATCTTTTTCGGCAATCACACCATCACGCTCACTCGCATGTTTTAGTTTTTCCGAGTATGCCGGAACAAAATGCAAGTTCAATTACAGATGCTGTTCAAGCATGTACTATTTACTTATCTTCGCTGGTATCTATAGTTCACGATTGCTACCAAAAATTCAAGACAATAGTCGATCCCAAATGGTATTTCACTGAAGAGAATTTCGCTGCTATGAATCGAACTTTTGAAGATGCTGTAGTTGAATTGGGATTCCCTAAAATATGGGCGGCATGTGCTCCGTCTGGAACCGCCGCATGGGAGGTTTTACGATCACAACAACCTGCATGTCAAATCAACGATATCTTCAAAAAATATTTGGGAAAGACCATTCTTTCCCCAGACGAATTGCTTTTTTGATTGGAAACCGCCTCGGTTCCGCGAACAGGAATTTTCGTAATAGAGTAAAAAACCCCGTCCAAAGGGCGGGGCATTGCTTATAGCTCCCCATAGGGGAGCAGCGATAGCACAGACTTGCGGATCATGGCGTAATTCAGACCAATCGCGCCAACTCAATAACAGAGGAACCAGAAATGACAAATTA
>CAIKZE010000117.1 GCA_903831825.1 uncultured Lentisphaeria bacterium
ATCTGGAAGCGGTACTTCCTTTCCGATACCGTCGAGCGTGGCAAGCGGCCCGCCAAGATTCCGTTCGTTTTTCATCCCGGGAGTCCATACGATTTCATTCCCGTTCTCGAAGATAATGATGCGCAAATTACCAGCGTGAAATGGCTTGCCATCCTCATGGTACTCGACGCGGAGGCGGTCAGTCTCAATAATCAGAATGTTTTCCTCGCTGCTGATTCTGGCATTCTCGCATCTCGATAAACGGTTGCAAGCAAAAAGTGTATGATCGTCAACAAATCCATACTCTGCCGCATATTCCAGCCTCACGCATGTCTTATCAATAATAGTAAAACGAGCATACCCTTTTACTGTTAAAGAATCATTGGGTTTCAAATGCATTTTTATCTAATTCCTGTTTCTTCAAGTTGCACTTAACCGGCGGCGCCGGGACTTCTTTGTAATGTAGCGCGGGCATTCCTGCCGGCGAAATGTCAGACAGGAATGTCTGACCTACATTAATTAAATACAAATTCCCTGTACGATTGGATTAGTTTTCAAAAACTAATAGCGCATAGCCTTTGAAAAACGGAACATCCACGCAGATATAATTATCTTTTATCGTAAATGGCAGTGCTTTGCCTTCCGGCGCCAGATAGACTTTGGCGGGAGGCGCTCCGTCCTGCCGGAGCGCAATTTTCGCATCCGTTACAGAGCATGGCTCTTCGATCATTTCGACATGCTTGCCGCGCATTTCCGGTACATAGGCCAGCAGATGAACCATCCAGCGTTCAGACTGTCGCGTTACTGTCGCCCGTCCGAATGACGGCAGATTCTCTGCTTTCAGCAATGGTTCCGGCAGGAGTCTGGACAATACCTCCCGCACAATGTATTTCATATACGGGTAGGCGCTCTCATTATAAGCCGCAAAAATCGGGAAGGCGAAATAGGCAACGTCCTGATGCAGAATAATGGCCGGTTTTTCCGTCGGTTTGTCCGGCGGCGTGTAAGCGTAAACACAACTCCCGTCAAAGCCCTGATTGTAGTACGGATCAATTACCTCCGCCAGAGTTCCCGCACCAGTGGAATTCTTTACCAGCAAACCTTTACAGTAGGTTGCCAGCGGCATGGGCGGCAAGTCTTTGAAAAAATCATAATCGAGTTGCAGACAGACAGGATCTGTCTGGTCTTCGCCGAGATACTCGATGCCCCATTCCGGCACGGCAAACGCCGTGCCCTGTTCATTTAATCCTGCCCGTCCGCTGGCGATGATCTTGCCACCGCCGCTTGCAAAACGGCGCAGCAAGTCAGCCGTTTCAGGTCTGACGACTGTTTCATCCGGTAGAACCAGCAACTTGTAATTAAATATCCTCTCCCATTCGGAGACAATGTCGAATTGACATTTCAGTTCGGCCAGCATGCGAGTCGCGCCGTCAATTGCCGGACTTGCCATCATCAGCTCCCAGTGCGGTTCAAAAAATATTGCTATGTCCGTCTGCGGCTTCGCTCCGTCATACCACGCTTCGTATTTCCGCGCGGCGGAATATACCTGGCGGGCCAACTGGAATTCCGCAACATTGATATCGCCGCGCGGATGAAAATGACTGCCGATATTCGGGCGCAGACCGTTCGCCAGCGCATGAAAACAGTCATATTCCAGACTGGCTGGAGTGCGCAAGCCGCCGAAATCGCCCCAACTGGTATGGAACCTGCCGGTCATATGCAGTGTCGGTTTGCCGAAGTTGCGCAGATAACGGGTGCAGACCGCCAGATTGTCGTACCCCCAGCCCCCGGTAGGCAGGCATTCCAGATCGAGATAGTCCGATATCTCCTGCTGAACCACTGGCGAAAAGCCGTTGAAGAATAAAATAGCGTCAGGTTTAACTGCCTTGATCGCGGCAATCAGTTTCCTCGCCATTGCCAGATTGGAACGCCCCGACAATGCAAACATTTCTTTCCAGCTGCGCCAGTCAACGCCTTCTTTTTTCGCGATGGACATGCAGTCCGGGCAGATACAGGGTTTGGGGTTCATGCAGTCAAAAAAGAAACCGGACACCGGATAACGTTCAAGAACCTCCAGCGCCATGCTGATAACGTGATCGACATAACCGGAATTGGACGAACACATGGTCATAAATCCGGCATTGTCTTTCTTTGCATTGAACGCGTAAGTCTGCCCGTCCGGCGTAATTCTGGTCCAGTCGCGGTGCAGCATCCCTTCCTCATGACTGATTCCGGCGTTGATGTAAGCGTTGAGCAGAATATCGTTTTTACGGCACTCTACGGCAAGTTCGCCGAACAAGTCGCGCTGCAATGACGGATGCCTGATCCCGATCTTCGTGTCATAATAGGCGAACCCCTGATTGCAGCGGGCGTGGAAAGTCAGAAAGTCCACTCCGCAGCTTTTGACTTCGGCGACAAACTTCTTCGCATCAAAATTAGCGCCCACATCCGGACAGGCTTTCATCGTGTGATTGTCAAAAAATAAACTGTACTTAAAATCCAACATTTAAAAATCCTTTATTTAACAATTTTATCTATAATCATTTAGTATCAATGACGCATTGATGCCCGATATTGGCTGGTCAGCCCGTCATAAATCATGCTTAGCATCGAGGCGGACATGCCGAAGTCCGACGGCCCGAGCGGGCGGCCGGTGTCGCAGCAGTAACGTTCGTTAACATCACCCCATTGCATGGCGTTCATAACCGTGGCATCACAGATACGTGCGGCTATGTCCTTTGTTCCATACATGGCTGCACCAACCGCCACTTGGTAACTGCAAGGAGGCCAGACATCCCCGCGCCACATGTTGTAAGCCTGACCAAGATGGTCAATGCGTTTGGGCGGATGTGGCAAAAAGCCGATGGTGGCCGGCTGCCACGTTGGGTCGCAACGTCCGACTGAGGGTAACGGCAATGGTGTCATCCACTGCGGCGTCCGCATGGTGGCGAGCATGTGCTGCGCCTGCTCCGGCGTTGGAATTTCAGCGAGAAGAGTCATCCAGGTGCCGATAGTCAGGGTCGGAATCTTTTCCCCGCCGCGCCGGATGGTGTGGAACATGCCGGTCTGCTCGTTCCACATCCACTCGCGGGCTGCGGCTACGCCCTTTTGAATGCGAGTGGTGCGGCGAGCGCCCATGTCGAAGTCGCCCAGCGTTTCCGCCAACCGTTTCAAACAGCGTTCGGCATGTATCAGATAGGCAGTGTTGGTGACGCCGTAGAGATTGCCGTAGGCATGGCCGCGCTCGGGGAAGCGGGGATGTTGGATATAGGCCAGTTCGTCCATGTCTGGAGCAAAATCATAACCTGATTCGTCACGCATGGTCTGCACTTGATCGGTTCCATACGCTCCTTGCGAGATCAAACCGATGCCGTCCATATCCCGCTCCCGCCAGAACCAGTCGTGGTAACGTTCCAGGTGCGGCAACGCTTCGCGGGCCAGCGACTCGTCTCCGGTGTAATCAAATATCCGTTCCACTCCCCATGCCAGCCAGGGGCAGCAGGTGTTGCCTTCAAACTTCTTCGGCAGGAATTTGTGCGGGGCAAAACCATGTTGGATCATGCCTCGGGCATAGTCCGGAACGATGGAGTCCCAGGCGTCCTGGAACTCCCAGAAGTTGCGCAGCACTTCCCGTACTGTCTCGACTTGATCCGGTAACCGGCAGAGCGGATCGAGCATGAACATGGTGTCCCAGATATATTGGCCATAATACGCCTGCTGTCCGTGGTAGGGGCCGCCAGGCGTCATCCAGCGCCGCGTGAATTCACCCTGTGGCTGACGGATCTTTGGCAGTACGGCACGCCAGTAGGCATGGTGGAAGAATTGGCGCGTGCCTTCGTCGGCAAAGTCAAAGCTGGCGTCAAGTGCTTCAAACAGACTGGCACGGGAGAAGCCAGCGTGGGTCTCGCCTGGATCATCCGATTCATGAATGAACGCGGGTTGAAAACGATACATTGTTTTTTATCCTAATGCTGAATTGTAAGAGTTGAAGCTGATTTGACTTCGGCGACAAACTTCTGCGCGTCAAAATTCGCGCCCACATCCGGGCAGGCCTTCATCGCGTGATTGTCGAAAAATAAACTGTACTTAAAATCCAACATTTTTAAATCCTTTATTTAAAATTAAGCCGTGGGATGCTAAAATATTCCCGATAGGCATTGACCATTGCAAAATAGTTTTGTATTGGAACACTGTCAGTGATGGCATTACTGG
>CAIKZE010000118.1 GCA_903831825.1 uncultured Lentisphaeria bacterium
ATCTGGAAGCGGTACTTCCTTTCCGATACCGTCGAGCGTGGCAAGCGGCCCGCCAAGATTCCGTTCGTTTTTCATCCCGGGAGTCCATACGATTTCATTCCCGTTCTCGAAGATAATGATGCGCAAATTACCAGCGTGAAACGGCTTGCCATCCTCATGGTACTCGACGCGGAGGCGGTCAGTCTCGATAATCAGAACTTTTCCCTCGCTGCTGATTCTGGCATTCTCGCAACTCGATAAACGGTTGCAAGCGAAAAGTGTAGGATCGTCAACAAATCCATACTCTGCCGCATATTCAATCCTTATGCACACCTTATCAATCACGGTAAAACGGG
This sequence comes from uncultured Lentisphaeria bacterium, assembly GCA_903831825.1. Lineage (GTDB taxonomy): Bacteria > Verrucomicrobiota > Lentisphaeria > Victivallales > Victivallaceae > CAIPAT01. Next base: position 336 of record CAIKZE010000118.1, read on the forward strand.
CAAATCCCTTAATTACTGAAGAGTTGATTTTTCCCAAATGCATCTTTACCTCGTTCCTAAATAGATATTTAATTGTTTCCCCAAAGCGGTGAAATCTTTTCGGATTGGATTCCGAAACAGTTGCTAAGTTCATCATGGCGAATTCAATGTAATGATTAGATCACCGACTCCAATGTTTCTCTGCGTGCTCCATCAAACGCAACCCCTGTTCCTCAGTCGCACCGTCCCACCATAGTATCAGGTACAAGCCATCGGAACCGTAGCGGTTAACCAGACGGTCACCGGTGGCAAGCAGCGCTTCAAAGGACGGTTGAGCAGTGTGAATCCAAAGCGACTTTTCCGCCTTCTTGACCTTATCGTAAATCGGATACCAGCATTCACTCCCGCAGTCTGATTTTCCAGCTCCCGGCGTCCATTGAAGAGCATCCAGTTCATCGACCGCCAATATGGTGTCCAGATGCTTGACCGCATCCACTCCGTCCAAGTGATAAAGGGAGAAATCCAAGGCTGCGCATTGCCGTTCTAGAGACGGGATCATGAATTCGCTGAATTGCGAAGGAGACATCAATGCCGAGAAATCACACTGAACCTTGGCGGTCTTACCGGGCCCCCAGATAGCGAAGGCGGTATATGCGACACCACCGTCTGGCGTCTTAGCAAGATCATAGAGCGGGTCGTAGTACTTGAAGTAGAGATCCTCGATCTGCGCGAGCCGGCGCTTGATTTCATCCGGTTTGTCGATCAAGTCATAACAGAACGGCTGCGGTCCCCGCAGCGCCGCCAGGATGTCGATGCTTTCGACCAGATCTGGAATACAGACCAAAAATTCGCCGTTGGCGAGTTCGACAGCACGCCTGATCATCGCCTGATGCATTATCCACCATTTGTTATTCGGATCATAATGCAAGGCCGGATGTGTCTCCCAATCCTCAACCACATCGGAGAACCATATTGTGTCCGGTTGAAAGTCAGGCTCAGAACCCAAATACAAGGCCATCGAACCGGGCCCAAGATTAAGATCCAGGGAAGGCAGGGCTTCGCCAAGAAACCGCGTCCCGTTCAGCATATTCCGGAACCACAAAACATTGGCCTCTACATCCAGATAAACACGATCAACTGGCATGTCCTCGCGTTTTGGAGTGGACTCTAACGGTGCTAGCCTGGTCTGGCGCGGCACGATCGCGTGAATTAGGGGACGGCCAAGACTCGTGCGATTCCACCAGGCAGTAAACCGGGCTTTTGACTCGTCCCACTGAGGTTTATGGACAAGAAAATGTGACTTCATTGATTATATTCCTTATCATAATAGTTATTAAACACACATGCCAATCTATGCATTTCCTTTTCGAATTAATTAGTTCTCAAAGACTATCAGCGCATAGCCTTTGAAAACCGGAACATCCACGCGAATATAATTGTCTTTTACTGTAAACGGCAGCTCTTTGCCTTCCGGTGCCAGATAGACTTTTTTTGGGGCTGGCCCATCCAGAATAAGCCCGATTTTCGCATCCGTTACAGAGCATGGCTCTTCGATCATTTCAACATGCTTGCCGCGCATTTCCGGCACATAGGCCAGCAGATGAACCATCCGGCGGCCGGACTGCCGCGTTACCGTCGCCCGTCCGAATGACGGCAGATTCTCTGTTTTCAGCAATGGTTCCAGCAGGAGTCTGGACAATACTTCCCGTACAATGTATTTCATATACGGGTAGGCGCTTTCATTGTAAGCCGTAAAAACCGGGAAGGCGAAATAAGCGACGTCCTGATGCAGGATAATGGCGGGTTTCGCTGTCGGTTTGTCCGGCGGCGTATAGGCGTAAACACAATTTCCGTCAAAGCCCTGATTATAGTACGGATCGATCACCCGCGCCAGAGTTCCCGCACCAGTGGAATTCTTTACCAGCAAACCTTTACAGTAGGTTGCCAGCGGCATGGGTGGTAAGTCCTTGAAAAAGTCATAATCAAGTTGCAGACAGACCGGGTCGGCCTGATCTTCGCCAAGATATTCGATGCCCCATTCCGGCACGGCGTTTGCCGTGCCCTGTTCATTTAATCCGGCACGTCCGCTGGCGATGATCTTACCGCCGCCGCTTGCAAAACGGCGCAGCAATTCAGCCGTTTCAGGGCTGACGGCGGTTTCATCCGGCAGCACTAACAGCTTGTAATTAAATATCTTCTCCCATTCAGAGATAATGTCGAATTGACATTTCAGTTCGGCCAGCATGCGAGTCGCGCCGTCAATTGCCGGACTTGCCATCATCCGCTCCCAGTGCGGTTCGAAGAATATGGCGATGTCCGTCTGCGGCTTCGCTCCATCATACCACGCCTCGTATTTCTGTGCGGTGGAATACACTTTCCGGGCCAACTGGAATTCCGCAACATTGATATCGCCGCGCGGGTGGAAATGGCTGCCGATATTCGGGCGAAGACCGTTAGCCAGCGCATGAAAACAGTCATATTCCAGACTGGCTGGAGTGCGCAAGCCGCCGAAATCGCCCCAACTGGTATGGAACCTGCCGGTCATGTGCAAGGTCGGTTTGCCGAAGTTGCGCAGGTAACGGGTGCACACCGCCAGATTGTCGTAACCCCAGCCGCCAGTAGGCAGGCATTCCACATCGAGATAATCCGATATCTCCTGCTGAACAACTGGCGAAAAGCCGTTGAAGAATAAAATAGCGTCAGGTTTAACCGCCTTGATGGCGGCAATCAGTTTTCGCGCCATCGCCACATTGGAACGCCCCGACAATGCAAACATTTCTTTCCAGCTGCGCCAGTCAACGCCTTCTTTTTTAGCGATGGACATGCAGTTCGGACAGATACAGGGTTTGGGGTTCATGCAGTCAAAGAAAAACCCGGACACCGGATAGCGTTCAAGAACCTCCAGCGCCATGCTGATAACGTGATCGACATAACCGGAATTGGACGAACACATGGTCATAAATCCGGCATTGTCTTTCTTTGCATTGAACGCGTAAGTCTGCCCGTC
>CAIKZE010000119.1 GCA_903831825.1 uncultured Lentisphaeria bacterium
CAGCTTTCCCGTCCCGCAACTTTATCCTCACGCGTTAGCCAGTGGCTAGTGATTAGGCTACATACCTGAAATGGACAATTGGTATGGACGAAACATTTCATTCGTCTAGTTTAGTGATACCTTACCTGGACACACATTCGACGAGTGTAAAAAATCTATTTTTCATTTTTAACTCTCCTTTAGATTAGTTTTGCCATTATTTGACCGCGATATCAATTTATGCAGACGCCTGTAATCACCAGTACCTTCCCCAGTAATTATCGTTATAGACTTTGTAAAAAATGACTGCTCTGGCTCCGTTTTCCACATGCCCATCGCAATAAAGCACATTTATGGTATTATTATGACGAAAATCCAAGTATTGAGTACCACTGTAAGGCTGAATATTATATGTATTCCCTACATAATTAGCATTATCCCAACAATCCATCAGCAAGCTATTCTGACTGGCAGACCATCCTGCTTTCAGGGCTACTTGATTTCTTCGTAACCACTTATATGCGGGAGGAGTATTATTGGATATGACACTATTTATGGCATAACTGATTCCTTGAGGAGTCGTAAAGCCAACTATCGGGTCTCGCTTGTCATCGGGACACCAGAAGATATGTTTTCTTCCTTCCTTTGCCCCGGCGTTAACACCCGCATTACCCCTGGCCTGTGCGTAAGTACACGGCACATAGTGATTGTCGCACAATATCTTATACCATTCACTGGTGTTAGCAAGGGTATAATATTGCGGCAACCAGTCTTGACTGTCACCGGCATACGATTCAAATACAGCGCCAAGCTGTTTTAAGTTATTAATACAATGGGCTTTACTTGCAGCCATCTTGGCTTTATTCAGCGCCGGCAGCAACATCGCTGCAAGGATGGCGATAATGGCTACGACAATGAGCAATTCGACGAGTGTAAAAATTCTATTTTTCATTTTTTACTCTCCTTTAGATTAGTTTTGCCATTATTTGTTTGTTTATAGTCTCGATGTCATTTTCCCGGTACGGCAAGAAATCCCTTCCAAACTCATTTTTCCCTTTGGTGGTTTCTCGATGAATTATGGTAGTTGGCAAAGTAACAATTTGAGTTGGAAGCCAAGGGTTATTCATGCGCTGGATAAGAAGCTTGAAAGCCGCTTCCGCCAGCGTTTGCTTCGGTAACGCAACCGTGGATATCGGATTAATGCGGTTGGCGAAAAACAAGCGTGATTCCACATCATCGGCAAACCCGAACAGTTCCACTTCATCCGGCATGGAAACTTTCATGCGATTCAATTCTTCAAAAGCGCCTATTGCGCTAAGATCGTTTTCACACATTATTGCAGTCGGATGTTTTTTGCTTTGCATCAGTTTTTTCGTGCAAGCCGCCCCCATGTTACGGTGAGAAAGAAAAGACCTTGAGTGGCAACTGTTCAAATCTTTCAATACATCAAGCGGCGTAACCGCTTTCAGTCCGCTCTCTTTCAATGCCGCTACAAATCCTTCAGCACGCCCATTCTTACTATTGCTGTAGTTATGCACGAAACCGATTTCAGTATGACCATTTTCAATAAAATATCGTCCGACATCGTAACCGCCCCGAAACTCGTCGACATAAACCGTATCAACAGAAATTCTGTTTAACTGGGATGGTATTTGTAATCCTGCAAAAACTGTTGGAATGGTTTGCTTTAACGCATATTGCACACTGTTCGCCAGCCGCTCATAATCAGCGCCATATATGACTAATCCGCCAAGGACATTTCTGTAGAAACTTAATTTTGCCTTTAAATTCCGGTCATTAAGGTAATTGATGCGCAAAGGCTCATATTGCCTGTTTTCGCCGTTGCTCATCAGAATCGTGTTTACAAGATTATGCTCAATCAACTTCCCGGAGTGATTTTCAATTGTTGCGCCGGCCGCGATACCGATTATGGAGAGATTTTCAATGTCAATCGGAGGATGTATTTCTTCCTGAGCGCTGCCGTTGTCTACATAAACTCCGCTTCCCTGAATTTTACGCACATGACCTTCCCGTTCAAGAATATCAAATGCTTTATGGATTGTCGGACGGCTGCAGCCCAACTGCCGGCTTAATGTGCGGTCATCCGGAAGCAAATCGCCAAGTTTATACTTCTGCGCTTTGATTTCAGCACGAAAATCATTTGCAATCGCCAGATATTTTGGAACACTGTTTTTCAGTATTTCTTCGTTCCGCATAAGCACCTCGCTATCTTTACCAATGATTTACCAATAATGATTATAGTGTAATTCCCTGAAAATGTCAATGCCTGAAAGCCAGCAAACAGAAGAAAGTCAGCAATAATGCAATGATTCAGTCTTTTCGGAGAAAAAATTGATTCGCCAGACAGCATATTATTATGCTTAGTTGCTCTGTCGCAAAGATTAAGAGCTTATCCGTAAATAACAGTTGAAATATTAAAAATTTGTGTCATTTTATTCTTCTAAAAGGAAGTACATAATGGCAAAGATAAAATCATGGGAAGTTTCGGATGAGTTTTGGGGTCGCGTGGAACCGTTAATTCCC
>CAIKZE010000120.1 GCA_903831825.1 uncultured Lentisphaeria bacterium
CTATCCAGTAAGCGCTGGGAGCAATTTTGGGCAAAAATAGATGAATCAGGATGCCCGGCACACAGAGAATTCTCTTTTGTCTGAGTGAATGAAAAAGTGGCTACCGCCTCTTTTGTTGGACATTATTTCATCGGCGCACCCGTCTTTGACATTGAATTTATTATTTTCATGGCCTGCCGCTGAATTGGCCAGAATGGAACCCTGGCCTTCCTGAAAATTGAAGTTAATGACGCATGACGGATCGTCGCTGCATTGTTTGTTGAACCCTATCCAGCGGACAAAACGGGTTTTTTCGCGGGATTCGTTAAAGGCCGGCATCAGCATGCTAGTGAGGATGCTGATACAGCCGATGACAAACAATAATTCCAATACAGTATAATTGTGTCTTCGCATTCTCATGAAAAAACCCCTGTAAAATTCCAGACAAAACCAGTATGGTTTTAAAGGCAATAGATATATACGTCCCGAAATATACTCACTATTTTGACAATTTTCCAGGAGCAGGAAGAAAAAAATAAGTATTTTTAACCTGAAAATAATGGCAGGCAAATAATTCAGGCATAACCGGACCGGATTGTCAGAGCTGTTTGACTTTTTTGTACAGAGCCGAACGTTCTTTACGCATCATCTCATAAACCGTGTTTAACGGGATGTTCAGCTTGCCGGCAAAAGATTCCAGCATGTTGCGTTCGCTTGACGTAACTTTGCCGTCAGCCAGGCACATCAAAATCATGGCCCGGATAAATTCTTTGGCGGCCGCGCCTTCCGGCAGGGAACATTCAAAAGTTCCGGCTTTTACGGAATCAATTATCAGCGCCAGGCGTTCACTGGAGACTTTCTTGGACTCCGCAAAAGATTTCAACAGTTCTGTTTCTTTGTCGTCGATTTCTCCGTCAGACATCATAATTGCGGCGGCGCAGCCTAAAACGGCGTCGGCGTCAATGCAGTCCAGTCTGACCTTGTCTGAAACTTCAGACGGCTGGCTGTAAATGCTGTGCGCCGCCTCTTCCGTTTCAATTTGCGGATAGCCGGAGAATGGGCGGATATCGTCCAGAACCCAGTCGCCGCTGCCGTCATTGAGCGGGGTGCGGCAATACTCGCAGTAAGGCTTGTCGCTTCTGACCTCAGGCGCGCCGCAGCCGGGACAGTGAACGCTGGACAGGATGTTTTTATCCGATGATTTTGCGCCTTTTTTCCGGCACAGAATGAATTCCTGGCAAAAAATCGTTGACAGTTCAAATTCCGGCTGAATCAGCCCCGGCACATTTTCCTCCGCCTGATGCCCTGACCAGCGGATTTTGACCCGCAGCCGGTCACATTCTTCGGTTTCCGGAGCGTTAATCACATGTACGAGTTCGACTCCGCCTACCGCCGCATCGGCGTAATAGCGATGTCTGCCGTTGCTTAACGGAGTAAAAGAATCTTTATATTGATGCATGAATCCCGGATCCGCCAGCTTGACCAGATAACAAGGGTCGGCAAAAAATTGCGCGGCGATAAAACGATAGAAAATTACTGATGCGCGGTCTTCAATATGCCACTGGTTGAACGTCGGATCGGCCGTCTGCAACGTTTCCAGCCCGGCAATTATCTGCGGCGGGCGGTAGCTCCATTCGGAGGCCTGGGTTATTTCGGTAAGCACCCAGTCGTAGTCGCCTGAATTTACGACGGCGTGACATGACGCACACTCGGTACGGTCAAGTTTCTCCAGCGGCGCGCCGCAGTTGGGGCAGCAGCATTCAAATAGTCCGGGCCGCCCCAGGGTTTTAGCGTTAGGACGGCGCAGCAGTGTCCAGAATTCAGCAAATTCTTCCGGTTCGGGGATTCCCGACAATATTTTACTGTTCCGGCTGTTGATGTAAGTGTCGCAGGCCGAGGCCTGGATCATGACATTTACCGAATCGAAAAAGGGGTCGGTATCAATGCTGACGATTTGGGTCGCGAGGACATTGACTGAAGTCATCCGGTTGATGAGGCTTGATGCCTTCATCATCTCCAGTTGCAGGCTGAAACGTTCAAAAATACCGTCGGAAACCAGATGCCTGACCGGACGCATGTCCTGGCTTGACCAGGCTTCCTGAATTTGGACAAAACCGCCGGCAATCCGATTCGCCAGCGCTTCCCGCGAAAATTCCGGGTCGCGCTTCAGAATGGCGTTTTCCGCTGCGTCCGCCGCTTCCTCGCTCTGCCGTTCAAAACTCCGCCGGATAGTGTTGGTTATATAGCTGAAACGGGCTTTTACGGAGAAAGCAATGAAACATAAAAAACCGGCAATAATCAGTAGCGTAATAACAGGATGTCTGGAGAGAAACATCAACAGGACAACCAATTGAAAGTTATCGTTGCCGCTGTAACTGTGGCTGCCGCTGTAACTGCCGCCGCTGCTGAAACTTCCTCCCCCGCTAAAGCTTCCACCACCGCCGAAATGTCCACCACCACCGCCGCCGCCAAAACCACCGCCGCCGCCTGCGCGCGCTGAAACGTCCAGCGCAAAGCAGCAGCAGATCAATACCGTCAGGGTACTGATCAGAATAAAAAGGCGATGTTTCTTTATAATCGTCATGTCGCGTCTTTGTTTCATAGTTCAATCGTACATGGAACCTTATTTTAACGCAAAGGCGCAAAATCGCCAAGGAAAACAAAATAAAAAACACCTTTTTTTGATTTGCACAGCCAAATTAAAAAAAATCTTTTCTTTGCGTCTTCGCGTCTTTGCGTTAAAACCTGCTTCCCCTTTTTATTACAATTTATTGACCACGTGCTCAATGCCTTCCCGCAAATGCTTCATGCCAAAATTAATAACCAGGCCAAGCCGCAAATTTGACAAACGCAAATATGTCAGGCACTGGGCGGCAAACAACGGATTGTTTTCCGCAGTTGCTTTACATTCCACAATAACCGTCTTTTCCACCAGTAAATCAATCCGTAACGGTTGGGATAGATTTTTGCCTTTATAAATAATCGGACATTCAACCTGTCGCTCTACCTGCAATCCGAGTTGCTGCAACTCCAGATACAATGCTTCCTCATAGACTGATTCCAGCAACCCAGGCCCGCCAAGTGTTCGATGCGCTTCAATTGCAGCGCCGATTATTTTATAACTCAATTCGTTTTCGTCCATAATCTATCTTCTAAAATTTTTAACGCAAAGGCGCAAAATCACCAATGGAAACAAAATAAAAAATACCTTTTTTTAATTTGGCACAGCCAAATTGAAAAAATCTCTTCTTTGCGCCTTCGTGTCTTTGCGTTAAAACCTGTTTTGGATTGCTAAATCTTATATTCCTATGCTTGAAAGCATGATACATATCCGGTTGATGACTCTGACCAGCCGCGGATGGGAAACTTCAAACTCTTCAACTGAAGTTTCCAGTTCTTTTAGTGGAGTTTCTGAACTGACATCAACCGCGGTCAGGGCGTCAAATGCTTTTTGCGTGGAAGTTTCGGCGAGTTCAGCGATAGCTTTGGCTTTGCGGCTGTCGGTTTTCTGGAGCTGTTCCAGTTCCAGTTTCAAATTGCCCATCAGCTCAAGCAATTCCGCTTTTTTGGCTTTGCCAAGCGCCGTGTTATTTTGTATTTTTTCTTCCAGTTTCTTAATGGTTTCTGTTCCCATGATGTATACTCCCGTGTTTTGAGCTTATTATAACCATAATATCAGTAAGATGCAAATGCTTTTCCAGTTATGTTGTCCCCTTTTATGTGGATACTGTAATGCGTCAGTGGATTTTGGTAAGCCTCAGTTTCTGACATAATTTTTTACTTTTTTTGTTTTCAGTGTTGGAAAAAGTATTTTCTGCTGTATATTATCCTTTTTAGGATAATATTGAAACTTAAATAAGGGATTTGCAAAATGAGCGAAGATCAAAACAAGTTAAAATGGGTTTCGTCAGTATCGGAGTTATATCCGGCGGTGAAGGGTTCAGTTCGTGAAGTGAAGAAAGGCTGTGGTTATAAAAGCTGCAAGCTGTGTGCTTCCGGAGAAAAGCATCAAGCCTATCTTTTCACCTATTATAAGGATGGGAAGCAATGTTCACACCACGTGCCGAAACCGAAACTTGAAGAGTTGCGCAAGGCGCTTGAAAACGGCAGGGAACTCGAACGTCTGATGGTTGAAAATGCGTTGGTTCTTTTAAAATCCTCCAGAAAAAAGAAATAGTGTTTTACCGTGTCATCTTCTTTCAGTAACATCAAAAAACGCAAGGTTGAAATCTCTGCGGACAAAACTTCGCGTGAGGAATGGCTGAGCGTCAAACTGCACGAGGCCGAGGAATACGGCATCCGCTGGCTGGAGAAAGCCAGAACGGAGGAACTGCGGCGGCTTGCCGCGGAGGATCAACTCTCTTTATCCCGGCATGAGAACATTGTTTTGCGCGCGGAAAACCGGCAGTTGCAGGCCCGGCTTGCAGAACAGTCGAATCTGCCTGCCCTGCTTGCTGCCGCAGTGGAGGATAATAAGAAACTGAGCAAGGAATTGAACAGGCGC
>CAIKZE010000121.1 GCA_903831825.1 uncultured Lentisphaeria bacterium
AAAAAGCATGAATGAATGACAGATTGGCGGAAAAATACCGTTATGGCACGATAGAAAGTAAGAAAAAGAAGTTAAACAGCCGTCGGAATGCCGATAGGTCTTTCAAAATGGAAAATCTCAGGCCGACAGGCTGCTAGAAAAGCGGAAGTGCATCTCTTTGGTAAAGTCGCCGGATTCCCCGGGAACGCCAATCTCCGGATTGGCCTCTTTTTCTGCCACTCGGGAGAGTGGCGTTCCCAGGGTAATTCTCTCGTTTCAGTAATATCCCAACGGGATACAACGTTTATAGAAAAATGAACAAAAATCTCTACGACCTCTTCGGGGTCGCACAATACATAACTGTTTGTGCTATAAACGTTTGATGCCGTCGGCATCGGATTTGTTTGCCGCATACTAATAAGCGCCGGTATATTCAATCATGCGCCTGGCTCAAGGTTTTTCAGCATCCGGACGACTCTTGATAATTGCTTCCAGGCGTTTAATGGTATCGGGATTGTTGAGCTCCCGGTATTTCCGGGCGTAATCCATTACCGTCATGCCTCTGTCGTCTTTTAGCGAAGGATCGAATCCGACATTGATCATTGCCTGCAGGCGGCGGCAAACCTTATCCGGTATTTCGTTGTCAAAACCGCCGCAGTCAGTAATCATGGAATTCATCTGGCCGCGATTGCGATTTAATTTAGCGCCATTCTTTTTTAACAGTATGGCAACCTGCGGGTCAGGATTGTTTAAACAGGCAATTTCCAGTATTGATCCAAACCATACGTTTTTCTGTTCCGATATTTTTACTCCGGCATCCAGCAGCGCCTGAATGACCGCCGGATTATTATGCCACGCCGCGAACATTATCGGCGTCATCTGATCGCTGATGAATAATGTGCCGCCGCCCCGGCTGTAACCGCTTTGGGAACGGCGGTTCGGCTCGGCGCCATACTTGAGCAGCAAGCGAATCACCGCCGGGTCGGGATTATAGAATGCGGCTGTCATCAATGCGTCCACGCCGGTCAACATCTCCATATTTAACCAATTGTGATGAGACGGCTGCGGCGGACACCGGAGATCAACTTTGGCGCCGTGCCGCAGCAGCAAATCGATGATTTTAGCATCGCGATAGCGGCAGGCCAGCATTAATGCCGTATGACCGGTCTCATCGGCGGCATTGATGTCGGCGCCTTGCTTGACGGCCTCTTCAATCCGCGGATATGGCGAGGTCACAATCATGGAGCAGAATGATTTGTCATCGATAAGCGTATAAGTTATTTGGGGAACCGTCACCGGCGGCAGCGCCGCCAGTTGCTGCCGGATGTATTGGCGATATTCGGCGGCGGCTTTATCCCGCGGCGAATTTTCGCGGTGACCGATTTTGTCCTGCGCCCGCAAACTTTCTCCGTCACCGGCGAAAATACCGAAAAGAACGCTTAACACGATTACGATTACGGAAACTCCAATGATGAATGTTTCCGCCGTCACCCCGGCTTTGAACAAGCGGTTTGGATCGCGGCGGCAACGATACGTTTCGACCAGCGGCAGCAGCAGGAAGGCTGCCGCGATGCCTGCGATTATTATCCATGTTATAAGATTCTGCGGCCTGGCAAAATAATAATTATAATCATAAAGGTAACAGGCTTGCGGCACGATCGTGCTTAATTTATAATTGTTCATACCGCCCCACGGCAGCAATCCGATAACGGCAATAACCGTCAGAATGACGATAATCGTAACCAAATAATAGCGAACAGAATGCTTTATTCCGGGCAGCCCGAGCTTGACGGCTTTCTTTTCTACTGCATAACGCAGCAGCGCCAGCGGCCATAAAGTCAGCGCAAGCCACAAAAACAGACTTTGGGCCATGAAATTGATATTGTTGTAATCGAGCGCATACTCCCGCCCGCCGGCAGGGATCACGGACAGCAGTTGCCACAGTGCCAGAGGCATTATTATTCCTGCCGCCGCCAGCAGCAATATGGATTTCCAGTCCATAGCTGATAATCCGGCGTAGACCGTTCGGCGCAGCCGGAACCGGATAACCAGCCATGACAGGCAGCACCCCGGCAGCAGCGACAGCAGCAGAATCATTGCAATCAGCATGACTAAACGGTCGCCAACCGCATATTCCAGCAGCCGGCCCGGCGCGTAATCAGCCATGTTGTATTCTCCGGGGAGTAACGATGCGGCAAGATATTGCTGTGAACCCGGCGCATAACGCTGAAAATCCGCCATGACGCTTTCGCGCACCGGCGATTTATTGTTTTGAGCGTAACGCCGCAGCCATTCGGAACTGATTTTATCCATAAATTCACCAACAGAAGTGGCCTTGTCCGGCTTGCCGATTTTACGGTAGAGCGGCGGCAGGGTTTTCCCGAATTCTTTTATCATGAAAACCAGACTGTGCAATTGCCAAAAATAATTTGATTGGGAATATTGCCCGACAAGTATGCTCCAGCAGTCAAGCAGTTGTTCCGCCTGGTCAGGATGTCCGGCTTTGATCAGTTCTTCCGCCCACATCGGCAGCGCCTGAACAAAATAATCGCAGAAATCGTACCCGGAAAGAGGTGCGCTATATAAATAATTATGCCAAATATCAGCGCGTATACCGGATACATATTTTGCCAGTTGCATTCGCCGTTCGACAATCTCCTGCCAGTAATTGCAATAGCGCGGCTTCTGCAACCCATGCAGGAAACAGGGTAGCGCCTCCATCAGTTTATCTCGTTTTTTGACGATGGGAACATGACGCTTATCATCGTATTCCGTCCCGAGATAAAGCATCTCCATCGTGGCAGTGTAATCGAACAACGCATTGCCGGGATCGATTTTGGCCGCTTCTGCAAGCTTGTCCTCGGTTATCGGAAGATGGGCAATCGGCTTACCGTTGCTCCAACTGTGCGTTTGAGTATGACAGGAACTCATAAAATCCTGAGCAAACCATACCGGATTCCGCGGCTCGGCGGCATGAAGCGTCTTCCAGTCGTCGGCGAGCAGGGCCTTATCAGTAGCCGTCAAGGTTTTGTTATCGATTCCGGCGGCGGCAATGATTTTATCCGCATTGACAGGATAGCTCCGGAATTCCTTAAATAATCGCCAGTACTGCCAGAACGGCAGTACGGTCAGGAACAACAGGATAATGGCAACCAGCGGCAGAATGACAAACGGCGCAAACCGCAGATATGACCGGTTTCCCGCTGAAAAACTTGACTCGGTTTCTTCCATAAGCATGTCTCCTCTGTTTATCTCAATAATAACATACATTCCAAGATATTCAAATAAAAAACACCAACTCTGACCTGACCGGCTGCCAGTCAAAACTTTTGTCATCCGTTAACCGCCAATGAACAACCCGCCGGCAAAATTCCTTTATTTTCGGCTGTTTTTAACTGAGTTTTTTATTGGACAAAATTCATTATTTTACAAGCATAATACCCTACATACAAATTACTTACGCATCTACTGCACAATTTTTCGTTGACAAATTTGCTAATATGTAAAAGGGCATCGCATTGACGCGATGGTTCAAAAGTCAACAAAAAAATAAGGAGACGGGTATCATGGCTGACACAAAGTACGACGAAAGTTTTCCGGATCGCGCAATGGATTTTGCAGCAGTCGGTCTGACCGACCGCCAGATCGCGAACAAGATGGATATCTCGCGTTCGTCATTCTACAACTATAAACAGCAGCATCCGGAGTTTGCCGAGGCCATCGAGTGGGGCCGAGATCTGGTTGACGGCAAAGTCGAAAACAGTCTGCTGCATCTGGCGCTGGGTGATTACACCATCACCACCAATGTAACCGACCAGGAAGGCCGAACCCGCACCACCGTCAAAGACGCCGTTCCCAATCTCAAAGCAATTCAATACTGGCTGGAGCGCAGCGACCGGAGAAAAGGCATTAAGGCCCCGCAAGGCGGGTCCCGCGGCTGCGGGATAGACAAGCGAGAAAAGATTGAACAGCCAGAACTCGACGAAAAAAAGTCTTCCTCTGTGTCCTCCGTGCCCTCCGTGGTAAATGTTTCCCCGGAACTCGACCCTTCGGAAATCGGCGGGCTGCAAGCCCTGGCCGAATACAAAGCCCAGTGTCCCGCCGACGCCGGTGACGGTTTCAGCAAAAAAGAAACCGAAGAATTCGAAGAAATGATGCTGGTCACCTTCACCGAAATGGCAAGGCGGAAATACAACACTCAGGCGGAAGCCGAAGGCCGTCCGCTGATTCCGTACACCGCCGAAGCCCCCCGGACGGTGAAAGGCAAATACGCCAAAGACCTGATCGAAAACTGGAAAGCCAGAGCCGAATTTTTTGAAATGAGTGTGTAGTGAAAACCAGAAGTCAGTAGTCAGTAGTCAGTAGTCAGAATAATTCAGAAAACGGTAAAACCATGTCTGGACAGGGGGCCTATGAGGCCTATGGGTCTTATGGGTCTTATGGGACCTATGGGTCACGGTTACTGGCTGGCCGCAGGTCCGGTTTATTCTGCTGGCCGCAGGGGCACGGACGGGTGGGTGTCCGGTTTGGGCAGTCCATAGAGTCCATATGGTCCATAGAGTCCATAATGGGCTGGCTGCCGGAAACAAAGCATGGGAATAATGAGAATTATGGGAATTATGGGAACGGACGGTTTGCCCGGCAAACAGCCGGAAAAACATGGGTCCGATGTCCAAAATGAGCGTATGCTGTGTCCAAAATGGGGAGAAAGAGAGAAGTCAGTAGTCAGAAGTCAGTAGTCATAATGGAACCAGTAATTCAGAAAACCAAGGCTAAACCAATTCAGGCAGGGGGTGTCCAAAATATGCTCAGAGGCTGTCCAAAATGGCTTTATTGTAGCGCTGTCCGACCTGTCCGATCCGTCCGACCTGTCCGACTTGGACTGGCGTAGCAGGCGGCTGTCCAAAATGGGTTTGGTGTAGGGCCCGTCCCGGACGGCTGGAACAGGAACATCCCTCTCAGAGAGAGGGCGCTACACCGGACTGGAGTCCAAAATGAGGGAGACTGGGGTCCAAGATGTCCGGACTGGTGAATGGTAAATGGTGAATAGGAAAAACACGGGAAAAACATTTTGCACGATGGGGGCAAAAATATCCGGAATCAAATGGTCTTGATTTATTCTGGCTACTGACTACTGGCTTCCGGCTGTTCAGGCGGTGTCCAAAATGAGGGAGACTGAGGTCCAAGTTGTCCAAAATGGTTATCGCCCATAAGACCCATCGGACCCATAAGACCCATCGGACCCATATAGCTGCCCCCCATTCTGCATAATGGGGGCCATGTCCAAAATGTACTGCGGCTATATCCGCTTATTTAAGCAAATCCGGATTGACCTGGGTCTGTTTGTACAGGTCGATAATCGCGGCGTTCAAGGCTTTTTCCAGCAGCGGAACATACATTTTCACGTCTTCGCCGACGCGGTAATACATGCCCTGAGTGACATAGTTTTCGCCTTCAAAGGAGTATTGCCAGATGATGTCGCGGCTGTTTTTGCGGGTCATATAGAACTTGACTTTAAGCTGGTTCGTGGAAGTTCCGGCGGGCAACCCCACCAGCCAGAGATACGGTCCGGCAATGGATAAGCCGTAGCTGTACACCTCGGCTTTGTAAGTCGTGGAATGAATATCGCCGTGGAAAACGAAATCAGCCCGGTCTTTTTCGCCGCCGAAAGTAAAGAATGCATCCTGGAAGAGGTTGGAACGGCGGAGGCTGAGCGCGGCAGCTTTGGCCAGGTCTTCGTCCGGCGTGAAGTCAAAATAGCCGACCGTCAAAAATCCGGAAGATGCTTCGGGGCGCTGATATTCGCAATAGCCGTACGGCCATAACGGAATCATGTACAGCAGTATCGTCGACAACTCATCTTTGTCGCCGCGCAAGTCATTAAACGGCACCACTACGACTTTTTTGTCATAAACCGGGGCTTCGGCGATCTGGGCAAGGTGGTTCGCGCTTGAGGGATAAATAAACTTTGAAGAGGTTACGCAACCGCATAAGGCCAGCGAACATATGGCGGCAGTCAGCAGGCAAGATATTCTTTTCATGATTTCCTCCGTTTTTATACTCTATAATCATCAGTAAGAAGACTATACCGCGGGACCGGCTGGAATTCAAGCTTTCCGCAGACAATCGCCTTCAGCCGCTGAATGCAGCCGGGCTTCCAGCGCGGCAGCCTCCGGAGTGCCTTCTTCGGGCGCCCATGCGGCGAAATCATTGCCGGCCAGGCAGATATAGGGGCCGGGTTTGGTTTCCAGGGCGATGGAGCCGGGTTCCAGGCAGATGAAATTGTGCCAGGTGTCGGCGGACATTTCCACCGCGCAGGTTTCGCCGCCGGCCTTGAGGGTGATCCGCTTTTCGATCCGCCCTGAGTCGTCATAAATCATTACCGTCACCGATCCGCGCAACACAATAAACAGTTCCCATTTGTTGCTCGCCAGATGCCGGTGCGGCCTGATATAAGTGCCGGGTTCAGCGGCAATGCAGAGACGGTGAATGCCTTCTTCCAGTGAAGCATGAAGATTATGATGCGCCCTTTTGCGCGGCGACGCGACGGCCTGAGCAGTCAGCGAGTTCATTAATGCAGTATCAATGATTTTAAGCATTTTAAATTGTTCTTTCATAAGTTTCGGTTTAAGTTTTGTTATATACTCTATAAGGTTGAAAATTTAACATAGATTGCGAAAATTTTGAGAATTGGTTCGTATTCTGAGAGGCTGCCGATACCGGGGTATCGAAGGCCTCGAAGAGTGCGAATCCAAACTAAAAAGATCGCAACCGCTTTGCGGCGAGTGTCTTGCGGCTGTATTTTTCCGTTCCTCCTTCAGGCGATATTCATATCGCCAATCAGTCGGATCGAAAAAATCCAATCCACAATCCGACTCGTCTATGTTAAATTTTCAAGCTTATAGAGTATAAAATAGCGTCAATCGTTAGAAAATGAATAATAAAAGCTTTTTTTTTTGCCGGAAATCACAAAAATGTTGAAAAATGTCGCATAAAACTATATAGTATAAAATAGGAACTAGAGAGAATTCCGAGATACATCTAAAAAATCAAAGTGTAAAATAACGTTCTACCAGGTGTGCAATGTTTTAGAGCCATTGCAGATCCGGCGGTGATATGCACATGGAGTAATTTGCATGATTAGTGAAAGGGGAGGAAATAAAAATGTCTGCGCTTTTTGAACAGAACAGCCTGGCGGGAATTACGCTTCGCAATCGTTTCATCAGGTCAGCCACATTTGAAGGCATGGGCACTGACAACGGTTTGGTAAAACCGGCGCTGACCGGAAAAATGCGCGAACTGGCGGAAGGCGGCGTGGGGCTTATCATCACCGGACATACCTATTTTTCAATAGAAGGCAAGGCTTCCCCCGGCAAAGTCGCGGTTGACCGCGATGAGTGCATCAAAGGACTCGCCAAAATGGCCGCCGCCGTACATATGACCGGCGGGAAAATCGTACTTCAACTGGGCCACGCCGGAGCTATGGCCAATCCGGAATGCACTGAACATGAACCAATCGGCCCTTCCGTGATCGCCGGCAAAGATGGAAAACCGCTTTGCCGCGAAATGAATCAGAAAGATATTGAAGCCATTGTTGAAAATATCGCCGCCGGGGCCAGAAGAGCCAAAAAAGCCGGTTTTGACGGCGTGCAGATTCACGCCGCCCACGGCTATTTGTTTTCCCAGTTTCTGTCGCCGTACTTCAATAAACGGCAGGATGAATTCGGCGGTTCAGTCGAAAACCGGACTAAAATCGCCATCGAGGCGCTGAGAAAAATCAAATCCGCCACCGGCGAAGGTTATCCGGTGCTGATTAAGATCAATTCCGACGATTTCATTGACGGCGGAATTTGTCCGGAAGAAATGCTGCTGATCGCGCAATTGCTGGAGCAAAACGGCATCGACGCGATTGAGCTCAGCGGCGGCACCCACTTCAGCAAGGAAGGCTATGACCCGGTACGCAAAGGCAACCGCGCGACCCCGAATCACGGCGCTTATTATTTCAATGCGGCCGGCAAGCTGAAAAAGGCAGTAAAAGTTCCGGTTATTCTGGTCGGCGGAATAAGAGCTTTCGATACCGCGGAAAATATTGTCGACTCCGGAACCGCCGATTACATTGCCATGAGCAGACCATTGATTCGCGAACCGCAGTTGATCAAAAGATGGGAATCAGGCGACACCGCCCGGGCCAGTTGCGAATCCTGCAACAGTTGTTTCAGGCCGGTGTTGACCGGCAAAGGTCTCTATTGCCCGGTCGGCGAAAGACTGAAAAAGCAAGCCCAGCAGAAAGTCGAATAGCGCTTTTAATCCTAAATTAAAACTTCTTTACCAGAATACATGGAAGAATTGCCGGACCCGCAATTTTCCCGCTTGGTGATACAGGTTCAAACTTAGGATGTTATACCGATTCGCAATCTTAAAGCAAGTAAAGATTGCGATTCGGTATTATTTCTTTTCTTCCGCC
The DNA here is from genome assembly GCA_903831825.1 of uncultured Lentisphaeria bacterium. Lineage (GTDB taxonomy): Bacteria > Verrucomicrobiota > Lentisphaeria > Victivallales > Victivallaceae > CAIPAT01. The sequence goes on from CAIKZE010000121.1 coordinate 8,444, forward strand.
TTCTCTACCAAATCATGGTCCGCCGCTGAAACATGCCCTTCGACCCAGCCGTCATCCAGCGGATTGTCCTTTCTGGCATTAAGATCGTGGAACAGCCGCTTCATGTCAATGATGCCGCCGATCATAAACCATACCGTTGAAATCGCTCCGACTACAGCAGAAACAATCAGATTGGTAACCAGGAAGTAGCCGCTCCACCATTGCGGGGACAACGGGAAAAACATGTTCCAGACCAGAACCCCGACAAACGCAAAAAGGAATTGATAGACAATTGAATAGAGAAATACCGACCATGCAATAATCTTATCCCCCCTGGTGTATTCCGGATCAATTCCGAGAAGCGTATTGTAAAGGTGTTTTAACTTCCCTGGAGCAACCTTTTTATGTTCTCCGGAAATAGAATATTTACCGCGGTGCAGCAGACGGTCAAGATTGTATGGCTCTTTGCAAGTAAGCCACGAAACGATGACATAAGCTAAAATGCCGGAGATCATCGAAAAGAAGTAAATTTCACGGGAATTGATCGGATATTTCACCGGATCCATAGTCCATACGATATACGGTGCAAAGGGCGAGGAAACTGTTCTCAAAAAATTATCCAGCGGCTCCACCATGTTTAATCGCTCAATCCAGGGATAGAAATAATCCGCCCAGTTGCGCTGTAGAACCATTCCGCTGACGGCAATCCCGGAACCGAAAGTCAGCGATGCCCAGGCCCCGAGCGTCGTTCCGAAACGGCTGTACAGGCCGAAGATCATAACCGGCCCCGCGCCCCCCAGCCAGATGGAGGTCGTAATTGTAAGGAACATATTAATGTAATCTAAATTTGTGAAGAAAAGCGATACCGTGAAGAAAAATATACCAACGCAGGCGGAACAACCGCGCAACCATTTGAGATGCTGCTCCTTGGTAAAAGGGGTCTTGCGAAGCGGCATGACCACGTCCTGAATGAGGGTCGCGGAAGCATTAAAAATTCGCGAAGCATCGGTTGAAAGCATGAGCATGACCATCAGCAAACAGAATATCCCCATCAGTACAGCAGGGAAAATATTCTTCATTGTCAGCGGCATCATCATCTGAAAATACAGCGTTCTGAATTTCTGGAAGAACGCATTCCCGTTTTCACCCTCATTCAGCGTAGCTTTTATTGTTTTAAAATAGACCGCATCGTTGTTATTCTCGCGGGAAAGCGGTTTGTCAACACCAATAATATGTTTTACTTCCGGAATAGCGTTTACTCTGTCAATAACTTTCTTCCGGAGATTTTCGTCTTTTACTACTTCCCCAGCGACCTGGCTTGTCAGTTCGCGGCGGATGGTACTGGCTTGTGACGAGAAATTTGAGTGCGTCATAATCGTAATAACGGCCACCGAAATTAACAAACACATGACCACACTGAAACCATTCCGCCAGGCGCCGATGATACCGGCCATCTTCTGTTCATGCGGACTTCTTGCCGAACCGCTGGTGTCATTGCCAATCCAGCTTGCACGATTAAGAATACTGGCAAAAATAGCGACGAACAAGGCAAACAGATTGAAATCTCTGAGCTGAGCAACATCAAACGGATTCAGAAAGTTTTCGCCCGGGACCCGGTCCAGCATGACCGGAGAAATTTCAGCACCCCACGAAAATTTGGTCAATATGAAAACCGTGAAAATAACGAAAATGGGATAACTGATAAGCCCTTGAAAACAATCGGTGATGATCAAAGAAATGCGTCCGCCAGGCATGATGACCAGCATTGCCAGAATCAGCACAAACCCCAGCAGGAACGCAAATGTCGAGACTCCTACGCCGCAGACAGTAAAAACATGCGGCAACCCCAGGAAGTAAATGAAAAAACGGGCGGCAACCGCGGGTGCAATAGCATTCGCCAGCATCTCCGAGATTGTCCTGAGCGACGCCGCAAATATCCGGAACCGGCGGGAATAACGCACTTCCAGAAACTGCCCCAGCGACAAAGATCGAGTTTCACGAAAGCGATAAACGCAATAACCGCTTAACGCGATAAGCACTGAAATGGGAATCATCACGCTTCCCCAAAAACCCAAGGCATATCCGCACTGGTATTTTTCTTCAGTCAGCGCCACCAGGGAAATAATTCCCAAACCCGCCTCCAAATCACCAACACAGATCACATAACGACCGGCTACCCGGCCGGCGGCAAGAAAGTCAGCAACTCCCCGGACATACTTGCGGGAATATATTGCTAAAGTTATAGCTATACTTACCGGAATAATTACAATACACCATGAAATCCAACTCATTGGGCAACCTCTTCTGTAAAAGACTTCCGCTTAATCCCGACCGGCGCAATAACTTGCACGATTCCCGGAACAATATAGAGCTCCGTCTCCCATGACGTCTGCAATTTTGCCTTGCTCATTTTCCCTCCGGTCAATTACTATTTTATTGGCATACATTATCAATACATAAATCAATATTTCATCCGGAAAGTCTGTCTTTCAATAAAAACGCCCCGCAATGTCACTTTGATGGTATCGCCATCATCTATTTGAAAGTGGTTTCCGGAAATCATTTTGCCCAGGAGCGTACCGACTTTTTCAACAGGCGGAGCCACCGTCGTGATGTTGTATGCCCTGAAATTTGGGTCATTATCGAATGAGATCAATTCGAAATGTTCCGGACATTTTAGCGTTCTTTTTGCGGCCAGTTCAAGCAGCGCTGCCGCATCTTTGTCGTTAGCCGTAACCACACATATATGCTCCGCGGATTTTTTAATTGCGTCTGCCATATCTGCAACTTTTGAAAAAAGCTTTACTCCCGGCCGTTCTTTCTCTCCTGACAGACCAAGCAAAATTCCATGGTATCTGTCAAGCGCCCATTTGGGTTCCAGGCTGCGGGATGACAGGAAAAATACATTTCGCCGGCCGCTCCGCTTTAAAATCCTTCCCACCATGAACCCGTCATTGTATGGCGCAAGAGCAATACAGTTAAGCGGCATCTCCGGCATAATAAGATGACCGGTATTATATACATAGATGTCAGATTTGCAGAGCATCAGTATTTCGGGATGTAACAGCATTTCGTCCAGTTTTCCCGCGTATTCCGGGAAAAGAATAAGACCGGAAGAGCCGGCAACGTTCAGTGATTTGATAAACTCACACATGTTCTCAACATCAATATCCGGATATTCCTTGTGAATGACGATGAACCCCTTGCGTCTTAGTTCCGATTCCAGAATACTTAATGTTCTATCGTTCCAGTGTATCATCAGGTCGTCTTTAAATGAATATAGAAGATGAATATATTTTTCCGATGAATTCAGGAATTGTTGAATCGCCGCCGGAGAAACGTCCTGGGAAATAAAAGTTCCCACTCCGCGGGAACGCTTGACGATACCTTCATTTTCAAGTTCTTTCACTGCGCGATGCCCGTTCATCCTGCCGGTCTTGAATGCGGCGGCAAGCTCTTCTCCTGAGGGAACACGATCCCCCGGATGCAGTTTCTTCTCCGCAATAAGGTTAATTATATAGTCGTGAATGTCTTTTATTTGCTTATTCATTGGTCTCGTTCATTAAATTTCAAAGTATCAGATACATTTTGATATTATATACACAGATGCTATTTTTGCAACTGTTATCGGCGACGGAAAGCAAAATTAATGGAATAATTTTTTAATTGAACGATTGATGCGAACTTTTTATACTGATCTTTTAAGAAAAGTAAGCCAGGAGTCTTGCAAGTTTTACAATTTACATGGGATGGCTATGATTAACATCGAATTTTACGAAAAGGCATAATTTGCTGAATTCAGCGGATTAAACGGTGAAAAACTGACTCAAAAATATTGCGTTCAGGCTGAACAAGAACATATTTTACCACCTTAAAGCAATCTTCAGTAATCTCGACAGAGGTTTGAGTCCGCGCATTCCGGGTTGCCTGCGCGGTTTTAACAATTTCTTCACGGTCATCTTGAATTTGGGTATTTTTTTGCGGAATATGCTCCTGCGAGGCAAAGTGTTTTTCCGCGGACGAATCCAGATTTTTTTCATTTCGCGCTTCCGGCGTTTGGGCAAAAACAGGACCTGACTGCGCGCTTTCGGACTGTTCCGGAATGATGAAAACGCTATGGCATCGGCTGCATCTGGCTTTCTGGTTGGCATAGATTTTGGCAAGCCGGTATTTCTGGCTGCATTCATGGCATCGGAAAACGATTTTATCTTGTAAACTGTCTTCAGGAATGTCCGAATGTCTGGGAACTACAAGAATTTTCTTACATTTGGCACATTCTGCGGCAATTCCGGCAAAATCTTCTGACAATCGGTATTTCTTATTGCATAATTTACAACGGAAAATAATATCGTCCGGCTTTTTACTTTTTCCTGATGTGGAATATACTTTAACGGTTGTGACTTGCAGTCCGTGCGCTGTTTTGCCGGATTCCCTGATTTCCACTTCATTTTTCATAGCAATCTCCATGATACTGGCTCAAAAAAAGGCATTCCAAGCGTTTTCCGCCGGATTCATCATCCAACTTGTAACTTTTGCAATGATTTTTAATATCCATGAGATCAATATTCCATTCTCATGGCTATTATCCAGAAGTCATTTAATCATAATTACATCTAAAATTTACAAGTCTTTATTATATCACTGAAATTTCATATGCAAAGGCCCAAATTAAAAAAATTAGACTATTTGGATTTTTTTTTGGCAAGATAATCGTTTTATTTTTTATTTATTTTATTTGCATGGGGAACTCGTAATCCACTTGCAATATTTCCGATATAACACAAGATTATCTATAGAGAAAATTATAAATAGATTCAGGAGAATTTAGGAGAAACCCATGAGTGATGCGGTAAAACTGCTGAAAATATCCAATGCAACACTGCTTTGAAAAAGCGGTAACAGATTAGAGACAGCGGTTTTTACCAAAAATAAACGGTGATGCCTTATATGTCCGCCCGTTATCAAAAATGCGGCCGGTCAAAAGACATCAAAACAATACGACAAAACATCAAAACATAAGGAGGAGTGTATCATGAATGTCAAGAAAATAGGAATTTGGATCGATCACAAGGAGGCATTTCTGGTTTCAATGCAGGGAGACCAGACCGCAGTTGCTCATATCGAATCGAACGCCGACAGTCATTATAAGCCGTCAGGCGGCTGGAAGGCTTCAGGCACTTCGGTAGCGCAGGCCGTATCCAAGGAACAAACGGCGGATGAACGCTTGAAACATCAGCTTCACCAGTATTATCAGCAGATTGCCGCAGCCGCCGTACACGCCGACCGTATCTATATTTGCGGTCCCGGCGCAGCCAAAACCGAACTGGAAAAGGAGATGGCAAAGGATAAGAGCCGGCATGCGAGAATTGAATCGGTGGAAACCTGCGACAAAATGACCGAAAAACAGGTTGTCGCGAAAGTGAAGTCGTTTTTTCATATTCCCGCAAGAGTATCGTAACTTTAATCACCCTTCAATTCCAGTAATCACAAACGGAAGAACATCGGCGTAAGTCGCCGTTGTTCTCCCGCTTACATTACATGCGACAATCGTTCAGATGTTTTCCCTGATATTTTGTGCTTGTGATTCAGTTGTATTTTTCCGTTATATGGATTATAGTTAGCTGAGCAATGAAACATATTTCGGGAGCTTTCATGGATAAGTCAGCAATGCGGGCAGGAATAATCGTATTGATTTCCGGACTGATTTTGACATATTTCTTATATAGAGAAATGCATGAAATCAGTTTGAAAGACCTCAGATCAAAATTCCAGAGTGATGCCCAGGAGCAGGCCGGCATCATCACAGATCACCTCGACGACGATTTACAGCATTTTGAAATCATCCGGCGCTTCTTTTACTGCTCAGAAACCGTTACCAGACATGAATTCAGCTCTTTCGTGAATCCTTTTTTCCATAATTGCGGTTTTGATGTGATATATTGGCTCCCTCATGTGTCCGGCGCAAAACGGACTCAGTTTGAATTTAATGCACATGCGGAGGGAATAAAAGCATTTGGAATTATGGAAGCCAGTAAAGAAGGGAAACGTACCCGCGCCAAAAACAAGAGCGAGTATTTTCCTGTTTTATATCAGGAACCATTGAGCGCCGGGGACGGAATGATTGGAGTGGATATGCTCTCCGATCCAATAATTTTACAAGCAATCAAGCTGGCTCAGGAGTCCGGCGAAATGGTGGTGACAGAAAGCCTTCACTTCGCATATGAGCATAAAGAAAAACGCGGATACTGGACGCTGATGCCAATTTTTGCCGATGGCGGTAAATCAAAGGAATTGAACGGGGTGCTGATGTCCCGCTTTGTCGCAAGCGACTTCTTCAAAAATGTGATCAGAAATCTTAAACCATGTGGATTTTCATTATTTTTACGCGATATTACAACAATTAATGATCCAGTGCTGCTTTTTATGCAAAGTCCTAAAATCAAGGATGCCGGCATAAACAAATTTTCCTGGATGAATTACAAGATCAGTTTCCCGTTCGGCAATCGCATCTGGGAACTGGAGATTATCCCGGACAAGGAATTCATTGATTCTAATTTTGACAGAAGTTATAGAGGCTGGTTCTGGTTTGGGATTGCCATGACGCTGTTTGTGGCGTTTTATATCTACGGAATTATGTCCAGCCGGAGTCGTGCTGAAGTAATCGTAAAAGAACGCACCGCCGCATTGCAGGAAAGTGAAGAGTATCTGGCGACCACCCTGTACTCGATCGGTGACGGCGTGATTGCCGTGGATAACGCTGGAAAAATAAAAAAAATGAATCAGGAGGCTGAAAAGCTTACAGGGTGGCGTTCTGCTGACGCAACTAAAAAAAACCTTGCTGAAGTATTCCAAATTGTAAATTGCCATACCGGAGAACCGGCTTTAAATCCGGTCGACCAGGCCTTGAAAACTGGTAAAATTATGGGACTGGCAAACAGTACGATGTTGATTTCCCGGGACGGGACTAAACGGCAGATTGCCGACAGCGCGGCGCCGATTCGCGGCGCTGATGGCACCATTCACGGCGTTGTGCTGGTTTTCCGGGATGTCTCTGCCGAACATCTCATGCGCCTTGAGCTTCAGAAGAGCGTCGAGCGTTTCGAACAAATCTCGGAGCAGGCCCATGAAATGATCTGGGAAGTAAATAACGAAGGAACATATACTTTTGTCAGTGATGCATGCTGGACTATGCTGGGATACCACGCGGAGGAAATGATCGGCAAAATGCATTATTACGATCTTTGGCCTGATGAAGATTTTGCTTTCAGGAAACAGGTGGCTGATGAAATCACGCAGCTTCGCGATGCTTTCCGGGATTTCATGAGCTGTTTCATCACTAAAAATGGGAAAAAATGCTGGGTTTTAACCAATGGGTTGCCGATAGTTGACGCCCAGGGGAATTATCGCGGGTATCGGGGCGCGGACTATGACATTACCGCCAGAAAAAATGCCGAAGACGAACTGCTGGCGAAAACCAGGGAAATAGACCAGTATTTTAATTGCAGCCTGGATCTTCTGTGCATCTTTGACCGGGACGGCATTTTCCGCCGTCTGAATCCTGAATGGGAAAGAGTCTCCGGCTATTCGCTGAAAGAGCTTGAAGGCAGAAATTTCCAGGGATTCATTCATCCGGATGACCAGGAATCTACCAGAAAAATCTTTGAAACGATATCTGACCAGAAGCCGCTGTCAAACTTCGAAAACCGTTATATTGCCAGAGATGGAACTTGTCACTGGCTCGAGTGGCGGGCCTACCCCGCCGGGAACTTGATATATGCCGCGGCGCATGATATTACTTCCCGCAAACGCACAGAGCAGATACTGAAACAGCGGGAGACGGAATTCCGTTCACTGGTTGAAAATATTCCTGACATCGTTGCAAGGTTTGACCGTAAATTGAACATGGTTTATGTATCTCCCAATGCATTCAAAATTGCCGGCAAAGAACCGGTGGATATTATCGGACGGAACTTTATGGCCCTTGGATTCCAGGAAGATGCCGCGGATTTTCGTAACAAAGCTCTATCCGGCGTGTTCCATGACAAACAGCCGTTTGAATCAGAGATTGGAATTGCCGGCAATAATGGCCGGATACTGTTCAACTTGCGAATGGTTCCGGAATTTGACGCTGGAGGCAATGTACAGTCAGTGCTCTGCATTTTCCGGGACGTCACAGAACAGAAACGCATCGCGCATGCCTTGGAACAGCGAGAGCATGAACTGCGTACTGTAATCAAAAATATCCCTGACATCGTGATGCGGATTGACCGCAGCCTCAAGGTGGTTTTCATCTCTCCCAATGTGTCTAAACTGGTCGGAGTGCCGCCTTCCAGAATCATCGGCAGGACAGCCAGTGAGCTTGTTTATTCAGAAGAGGATTGCAAATTCTATAACAGTACGGTTCAGATGGTATTTGATGAAAAGAGACCGCACGAAATTGAATTTCACGACAGCCGCGTCAATAAAACATATAACTGGCGGATGGTTCCGGAATTCGACGCCAATGGCAATGTGCAGTCGGTGCTTACCACGCTGCATGACATTACCCGGCAGCGGCAGCTCGAGGCTGATTATAAAAATCTTTTCGAGCAGATGCTTGACGGTTTCGCCTATCACGAAATCATTCTGGATGACGCCGGCAAACCGGTTGATTACCGCTTCCTTTCAATCAATCCGGCATTTGAACAAATGACCGGATTGAAAGCAGAAGACATCATCGGTAAAAGTGTGCTTGAAATAATGCCGGATACGGAGAAATCCTGGATTGAACGTTATGGCAAGGTTGCGCTATCCGGGCAATCCGCATCCTTCCGCGAATACAGCAAGGAACTGAAAAAGTATTTTGATGTGGTGGCCTTCTGTCCGCAGAAAAATAAATTTGTCTGCATGTTCCGGGACGTCACCGGAAAAGTCAAGTCTGAAAAGGAACTCATTGAGATACAGGAAAGACTGAAACAACTGAATGAAGAACTGCTCGAAAAGAATAAAGAGCTAAGCCGGAATCTTGCTGTTTCCAGCCAACTGGCGATAGAGGCGAAAAAGGGAAGCCGCGCCAAGAGTGAATTTCTGGCGAATATGAGCCACGAAATCCGTACGCCGTTGAATGGCGTAATCGGCATGACCGGCCTGCTGCTGGAAACCCGCCTTGACGAAGAACAGCGCAGATATGCGGAAGTTGTCCGCAAGAGCGGGGAATCGCTGCTGACGATCATCAATGATATTCTGGATTTCTCAAAAATTGAGGCTCAGAAACTCACGTTGGAATATGTTGATTTCAATCTCTGCGCAAGCATTGAAGAAACGGCGGAAATGCTGACGGTTCAAGCCAATGAAAAGGGGCTCGAATTGTGCTGTCTGGTTGACCCGGAAATTCCTGCGCTGGTACGCGGCGACCCGGCGCGGGTGCGCCAGATCATCACTAATCTTCTGGGCAATGCCGTCAAATTTACCAGTAAAGGCGAGGTGGCGGTACGGACAACTGTTGAAAACCGGGATGAGAAACATATTAAACTCAAGTTCGTAATCAGCGATACCGGTATCGGGATTCCGAAAGACCGCACCAGCATTCTGTTTGAATCGTTCTCACAAGTGGATAATTCCACTTCCCGCAAATACGGCGGCACCGGCCTTGGACTGGCTATCTCCAAACGGCTGGCGGAACTGATGGGCGGAGAAATCGGATTCTCCAGCGAGGAAGGTAAAGGGTCGGACTTCTGGTTTACCATAGTGCTGGAAAAGGCCGCGGAAGATCGTAGCCGTCCGGAACTTCCTGACTACGGCGGCTTAAGAGTGCTGGTCGTTGACGACAATCAAACCGCCGCCTCGTTCACTTCAACCTTACTGAAAGCATGGAAGTGCCGGGTTGATACCGCAAGTACCGCGGATGCCGCCATTACGCTGCTGCTGGCGGCGGCCAGATCAGGCGACCCGTTCAAAACTGCGCTGATTGATTATTCCATGCCGGATGGCGGCGGACTGGAAATCGGACGGAGAATCGCAAATCATCCTGAACTTTATGGCATCAAAACAATTATTATGACTTTCTTTTCCAGCGCCAATATTGGACAGAGTCAATTGAAGCAGGGCAATTTTGCCGGCATCATTTCCAAGCCGATCCGTCAGTTGCAGCTTCGCGAAGCGATTGGAACGGCGGTTGGCAATAAAGGACTTGCGGAAAAGCCTGCGGCAAATATTCAGGCTGCGCCGCCGGTACAGCACAAACGGCGGAACCGCATTCTCGTTGCTGAAGACAGTCCGGTTAATCAGGCGCTGGTCATGGTTATCTTGAAAAAGAACGGTTATGCGGCGGATGCTGTGGCCAATGGTCTTGAAGCAGTTACCGCACTGCGCAGTATTGATTACAGCCTGGTGCTGATGGACTGTCAGATGCCGGAGATGGATGGATTTGACGCCACGCTGAACATCCGCAATAAAGAGTCCGGAGTCATTAATAGTGATGTTCCGATTATCGCCGTTACCGCGTATGCCACTAAAGAAGACCGGGATAAATGTTTTACCGTAGGCATGAATGATTTTATCGCCAAGCCGGTAAAAGCACCGGAACTGGTCGCCGCCATTGAAAAATGGCTTGCCAAAAACCCAGACGGAGCAAGACAAAACCTGAACGGATAACAGATTGCCGTGTTGACGTCAATACGTTGGGAATAACACGCGATCAACCTGAAAATTTTTACTTTTGGGCTTTGCGCTTTTCCCGATAGGCTTTTTGATATGCTTTATTAGCTATCTTATATTCAGGAGTTTCCCTGTAAGCTTTCTGGTATGCTTTATCTTCATGTTCCTGTCTGTAAGTCTTATGATATGCTTTGCTTTCAGAAGTTTCTCTGTAAGCTTTTCGCACTGCCTTGCTTTTAGCGGTTTGACTATAAGTTCGTTTCTGTTTCCGGTCCAGTTCCTCAGCGCATTCTTCTGAACATGTCTTTGATTTCCCGAGTGCATTAAACGGCGTTTTGCATATTGCACAATCTTTAATCATTATCGCCTCGCTTAAATGTATTTCTACTCTTATAAAGTAGTTTGTGCCGGCTATTATTTCAAACCATTGTTTGCGGGCCTGCTCTTTAAATTACTCAGAAAAAAGAAGAGACCGGGTTTCCGGTCTCCTCTTTTCGGAACTAGTTCTAACTGCCTGCCTAATCTATCACAACAATCCCATATTCCTTGAATCCTTTGATGGCAAAGGAGACTTCGCCGCCGATTGCCTCATTCTCCAGCTTCTCTCCCTGCCGTTCCTCGGCGAAGAATGCCGCGGACTTCATGTCGCCCAGGTTGCCGATCCGCAGTTTAATGTCGCGGGGAAGGATGTACTCAACCGGACGCGACGCCCCGCCTTCCAGGGAGCTTATCAGGTGTATCAGGCGCCGTCCGCTCTTCTCCTGTCGCCGCACCACCACTTCCACGCTTTGCGGAAGCCCTTTGAAGCAGAGGCCGGCCGGATTGAATTTAGTGACAAGTCCCGCCAGGAGCGCCATGTATTCCGGAAAGCGGAATTTCCAATAGAGCCCGCCAAAAGTTCCCGGGAAATACGCCGTCCTGCCCTTGCCGTAACTATTCAGCATGAGCGCCGGGCTTGAGGAAACAGGAGGCAGTTCGGAATAGGGACTCTTCATTTTCTCATGGAAGTAAGCGGCGCCCTCGCCGCCGCGGTTTTCAATGGCCAGGTTGCGCATGGTGGCCGGAATGAGCGTCTGCGCCAGGTTTCCGAACACCGGGTCCGTCACGCTGATATTGTCGATCGCTCCCATCTCATTGGCTTTATTGAGTGACGTCACCCCGAACAGTTCGCCAAGCTGAAGGTCGCTTGTCTTGCGCCCAATTTCGTCGTAATGTGATGTCTCGTAGGTGGCGATGACCGTACCGCCGCCGCGGACATATTCTTTGATATTTTCAACCTGACGGGCGGAGAGACAGGCGCAGTTCGGAAGGATTACGGTCTTATATTTGAAAAATTCCTTGCCTTCCAGCGAATAATCATCGATGATGTCGAACGGGATGTGGGACTGCATCAGCGCCATCACCATTCCCTTGTACTCGGTGTCGCCCAAATCCGCGGGACTTGCGTAGAAGTCCGCTGTCCGCTCGGACACAAGCAACGCCACTTCCGCCATGGATTTTGCGCCCTCGAAGAGTTTGGCATTCTCATGCAGGAATTTGTTAATCTCCCCCACTGCCAGAGCGCCGGGCTTGCCGATGTCGCCGGAGAAAATCATGTATTCCAGGTTGGCCCCGTTGGCCACGGTCTGAGCGAAAATCAGCTTTGTCTCCGCGGGAGGCAGCAGATATCTCGACCAGTTCAGATGGCGGCCGGATATGAAGATGAATGTCGCTTTCTCGCCGGCCTGGGCTTCGAGCTGTTTGGAGGAAATTCCAGGACGCAGATAGCCATATGATGAGGTTAAATCTAACGGAATGCAGCCGCCTTCCGAACCAAGGATGTCCACATATTTGGTCAACTCCCGATTGGTCGGCACGTTTCGGCGGAGATCGAGATTGTGGTAAAACCCGCCCTGTGCGTTGCTGAAAAGCATTACTTTCTGACTCGACTTCCTCAAGCCGTTTTTCAAATGGCCGATAAAATCGAAAATTGACTGCGAGCGGAAAGCCTGGAACTTCTTCCAATCGGCATCCTCCGCCGAATGCGGCAGGCGGGAACCGAACTTCTTTTCACAATGCTCACAATAACACCCCTCCCAACTGAAGATGGGGCCGTCGAGAAAAATGGCGTATATGTCATATTTGGCCAAGTCTTCCGCGATTTGCGCGGCATAGTCGCGCCATGGGCTGTTAACGCAGAAGAATGCCCCTTCATGGTAGCCGCCGGTTTCGATCGCGGTTTTGTTCTTGTTATACTGTATCCAGTCGGGATGCGCCTTCGCCAGGGATTCCGCCGCCCAGTGGACGTTAAAATAGGTCAGAAGTTTTATTCCCGCTTTCTCCGCCGCGGCAGAATATTCCGTCAGCACGTCGCGGGGAACCGCCTTGGCGACGCTGGTCTTGAAGTAGTATATGCCGGTGTCGCCCTTGCCGATGTTGGTCTGCGTAAGGTCAACCTGGTCGGCGTTGAAATGGTACTTCTTCAGGAGTTCTATCCGCTTCTGCACGTCGAACTTTTCCGTCTCCTCCAATGTGGTGGGAAAAAGCTTGGATACCAGCAACAATTCGTTAGTCATCGTTATTTTCCTTGTTTTATTTATCGATTACTTCGCATGGTCAGGAACGGTTCCTTCCGGACAATAATATTTTTCCTGTAAAGTAAATAATTGACTGTTTAGAAATTATTATACAGCGAGCTTTCGTTTTTGTCAATACATATATTTACTATTTAGTAATAAATACATATTGGAGGCGGTGCAAGCCGGATTATTGCGGTAAAAAGGTTAGAGTGTGTATATGGTTGAAGAAGCGGGACGATATAGATTTAGCGTTTGGCTTCTGCGAGTTTCCGGATAAAATCTACAATGTCGTCAGGAGTCATTACATGTTTTGCGGCTTTCAGTTTGAGCGCCTCTTCCGGCATACCGTAAACGATCGAACTTTCACGGTCTTGAACCACAGTTTCAGCGCCGGAATTGTGCAAATGCAACAAGCCCTGAGCGCCATCCCGGCCCATGCCGGACATTAATACGGCTAAAGCTTTTGCTCCGTAGAATTCATTAATCGAATCGAAAAACACATCGACCGACGGCGAAGGCGTATTAGTTTTAGTTTCAGGCACAACCGAAAACGTTTTTGGAGCTTTTAATGAAGCGACACTTCCGCCGGGGGCGACATAGACCGTACCCGGTTTCAGCGTGTCGCCATCAGCCATGCTGAGAACCGGAAGCGAACTGACTTTACCGAGCCATCCAATCAGGGAGTCAGAGAACCCTTTAGGAATATGCTGGATAATGCATATCGGGAACGGCAGACTTGACGGCAGCATTTTCAACATGCAGGCCAGAATAGGCGGACCGCCGGTGGAAATTCCGATTGCCGCGATTTCGCAGTTAACAATGGCGGGGAGCTCCGGCGCAATATGCTCGGATTTTTTCTCTTCAGTTAAAATATGACGTTTAAACACTTTTACAGTTGCCATATTCCTGACAAGATTAACAAGATTTTCCACGTTATGACTATAGTTGCTGTCCATTACCATGCCGGGTTTTTCAATCATGGCTACGGCTCCAGCCTGCATGGCGTTGAAATCACTTTCATGATTCCGGTTTGAGGCAGATACCATAACTATCGGAACCGGGAGTATCCGCAGAATTGCATCTGTAGTTTCGTAACCGTCCATGTCCGGCATATTGACATCCATGGTAATCAGGTCCGGGCGCAATTCCGCCGCCATTTTTATTGCGGAACGTCCATTGTGCGCAATACCGGCGATGGTCATATCCGGCACCCGTGAAAAGATATTCTTAAGGATTTCGCAATAGGTGGCGGAATCATCAACGATCAATAAACGAATCATAATTACAGCAGCCTTTCGATGGTTTCAAGCAGATGATTCTGGCTGAAATCGCTTTTAGTTATGTACGCATCGGCGCCGCAGGCAATGCCGTGTTCACGGTCTTCCCGGCGAATCAGCGAGGTGACCAGCACTACCGGCAGATCGGCAAAACGCTGATCCGCGCGAATTTTTTCAGTCAGGGCGAAACCGTCCATGCGCGGCATTTCAATATCAGAAACCAGCAGATCGATTCTGTTTTCCTCCAGCAGCTTCCATGCCGTCATGCCGTCAATCGCGGTGATCACATGGTAACCGGCCGCTTCCAGGATATTGGTTAAAAGCGTTCTGGACGTGATGGAATCTTCGGCAATCATAATCACCGGCTGCTTCCGGCCTTTGTCCGTCTGAGCTATTTCCAGCCGCCCATGCTGCCCGCTAAGTCCGACTTGGAACAGGTCCCGTGAGTTAAGCACCGGAACCACGGCGCCGCTGCCGGTTATCACTACTCCGGCAATATTACGCACCCCTTGGAGAAGACAGCCCAGCGGTTTGACAATCATTTCGATTTCCTGAATTACCGCTTCCACAATCAACGCGGCTTTTATTCCGGAAACCGACAGCACCAGCACCGGAAAAAGTTCCTGCATTTTGTCGGCCGGCAATTCCAGAATTCCCGTCAGATCAAATGCGGGGACGGTATCGCCATGCACGGTAATGGACGGAACGCCTTTTATTGAGCTGATGTTCTCACGTTTCAGCAAGGCGGCATAAAGCAACCCGTTAGTCGGCAGCGCAAACATCCGGCCTCCGGCTTTCAACAGGATTCCGCGCTGCGCGGAGAGGACGGACGGCAGCAAAATAGTAAAGGTGCAGCCCTGCCCCGGCCTGTTGTCAATCCGGATCGTACCGCCGACTTTTTCAACTTTTTCACGAACTATCGCCATGCCCAGTCCTCTGCCTGAAAGTGACGTTATCATCTTGCTGGTGGAAAAGCCGGAGTGGAAAATGTAATTGAATACTTTATCTTCAGGCAGGGCATTGGCAATGCCTGGCGGAAGATTGAATTTTTCGGATATTTTCCGGCGCAGCATATCCAAGTTCAGACCGCCGCCATCATCGGCAACAATAATTTCTATCTTCTTGTCAGGAGTGACTCTGACTGATAAACTGATTTTACCCATCCGCGGTTTTCCGGCGGTGATTCTGCTTTCCTCCGGTTCAATGCCGTGATCGGCCGCGTTGCGCAAAAGGTGGATCAGCGGATCACGCAACTCATCAAGTATCCGGCGGTCGATTTCGATTTCCCCGCCACTCATGACAAATTCAAAGTCCCGTCCCGTCTCACGGACAATCTCCCGCATCATTCTGGGGAAACTGCCGGATAGAGACGAAAACGGCATCAATGCGATAGCTTTCAACTCTTCGCGGAATTCATCAATCATTTTAGAACAGGTGCGAACATCGTTCACGCCGCCACGGCTTAAGATGGAAAGCTGGTGTGAAAAATGCTCCAGCCGCCCGCCGAGATTTTCCAGATTGCGTTCCAGCAGTTCCAGCGATAACTGAAAATTATCTTTGTTTGAATTGGAGAGGCTTTCCTGTTCCAATGCCTTGATTTCTCTGTTCACTCTGAACAAAATATTTTTGAGCGACCGTTGCAGTTTATCCATTCCCTGCATATCGCCGGCAAGTTCATTCAATTGATTAAGGCGTTCGCTGAATATCATCTTCAGAGCAATAAGTTCATCTGATTCCTGGAGCAGACTATCGACTTTTTCCTTGTTCACCCGCACGGAACTGCCGGTATGCCGGGGATGATCCGCAATCGCGGCATTGTTGTCTGCGGCGGTTGATTCTTCATCCTTCGCGACGACTTGGGGCATAGCGGCTGATTCTGCCTTTTTAGACGAACCCCAATCCACGGCCTTATGTGCAGGAACGAATTGCCCTTCCCCCTGCATGAAACTATCCATCTCCCGGCATAAATTTTGCAATTCAGCCATATTTTCCGGATTCTCCGGAGCTGCCATATAGCGTTCGACAGCGCCGATGCCCCGCAATAGAAGAGTCGCTATATTCGAACTATATTTGACGGACTCTTTTTTCAATGCCGAAAATACGGTTTCAGCGGACTGAAAAAACATTTCCAGCGGTTGCATTCCGACTGCGCGGGCTGCGCCTTTGAGACTGTGCGCCTCGCGGTAAACAGTCTCAATCGCATGGTTAAACTCCGTTGCCGAGGTTTCTTTTTCCAGCATAATCAACTGGTTCTCGATAGACAGCAGTCTTTCGCAAGCCTCCTCCCGGAAGGCGGCTTGCAGCCTTTTAAGCAGTTCCTGTTTATCCATAGTCGGAATAGTCCCGGTTCTGATTTAGTTGGTTTTGAACTGTTCTGTCAATGATTTCAGTTTCGCGGCCAGTTCTTTCATGCTGACTGAGGCGTATTCCAGTTGCTGTACGCCTTTCAGACTTTGGTCGGCCGCGGTGCGGATGCTGTCCAGTGCAATGGACAGTTGATCAATACCGATAATCTGCTGTTTGCCGGAAGCGGAAATCTGCGAGGTGGCGTCTGCCGATTCGGAAATGCTTTCCGCCAGGGTATTGATCGCCTCGCCCGCGGATTCAGACAGATGAACTCCTGCTTCAACCGCTTTGCTCCCGCGTTCAGTAGCCATCACCGCGCTGCTGGTTGCCTGCTGAATTTCGTTAAGGATGCCGGACACCTGCCTGGTGGAGGCTTTGGATTGTTCCGCCAGCGACTTGATTTCCTGGGCGACAACGGCGAATCCCTTGCCGAACTCTCCGGCTTTAGCGGCTTCAATCGCGGCATTTACCGCCAGCAGATTCGATTGTTCCGCCAGGTCATTAACCGTAAGAATGATTTCACCGATACTCTGGGTTTGTCCGCTGAGTTTGACGATATTTTCCGCCAGGGATGTCATCTCTTCCTTAATAAGGCTCATGCCGTTGATCGCTTCATGGGTGGCTTTGTTGCCATTCTCGGAAATCGAACTGACGCGGTTGGCTGCTTCGGAAACATGTGCCGCTTTGTCCGCGGCAACATGGGTAGTCTGTTTGACCTCTTCCATGGTAGTGGAAATTTCAGTGATGGCAGTGGCGGTTTCAGTGGAATTGGCCGCCAGTTCAGAGACTGCCGCGGAAATCTCCACTATCGCCGTTGCCAGCTCAGTGGTGCCTTCCTGGATTTTTGTTGTTTGCTCGCGAAGCGAAAAAAGCATCCGGTTGAAAGATTTTATCAAGGTGCCGATTTCATCATCGCGCTTAATGTTTTCTATTTCTACCGTGAGGTCGCCATTGGCCAGCTTGACCACTTTGTCAGTAAGCGAACTTAACGGTTTTGATACCGACCTGGCAACCAGATATCCGATGAAACAGGCGATCAGACCGAGCGTCAGGCTGGCTAAGGTTATGTTTTTAATAATTGCATATACCGGAGCTTCGATTTCCCGTGTTTCCACTTCCGCAATAATCGCCCAGTTCAGGTCGCTGCTGATTTTCTTAAAATCCATTTTACTATAGGAAACGAGCGCGTCGGCGTCATGCGAGTTAAGCATGAAGCCGGTCTGCCCTGTTTCCGCCTTAAACGCATTATCCCGCATTTTGTCACTGAGTTTGATTTTCATGATACTGGGAATGCCTTCGTTCAAGCGTTTACGGCAACTGGTGCGCATGAAACCATCATCCCCGATAATTACGGATTCCCCGGTTTTGCCCAGGCCGGTTGGATCCAGCATGATGGATTCCAAGTGGGAAATGTTAACCAGCAGCAAGAAAACACCGATAGTCTTGCCGTTATTTACAATCGGCGCGCCGACAAACATTGCCAGCCCGTTTGCCGGTGGATATTCGATGTAATCCAGAAATTTCGACTTGCCGGTTTTGACAATTTTCCGGCAGAACTCTTCAAGCTTGGAATTGGGAAACGCTTTAATGACTTCATCCTTGCCAATACCGGAAGTATAGACCGGGGCGTTTTTTGCATCTGAATAAATGATAATGCCGGCATGTTCACCTTTTGAACTCAACGGTTGCAGCGCCATGTCGGTTTGTGCCGGGTCAAAATTCGGTTCAGTCAGCAACTCGACGACTCTTTTAAGAGAGGTTGCAAGTTCGGCGTCCCCCAAAGCTTGCTCCAGATGATCCTCTACCGCCTTTGCCTTGTTAATCCGCAGGCCGTCAAGTCCGG
Source organism: uncultured Lentisphaeria bacterium (assembly GCA_903831825.1). Classification (GTDB taxonomy): domain Bacteria; phylum Verrucomicrobiota; class Lentisphaeria; order Victivallales; family Victivallaceae; genus CAIPAT01. The sequence continues at coordinate 27,082 of CAIKZE010000121.1, forward strand.
AAGCCAGTTGTTTTTCCAGCGCGTCCTGAGCCATCCATATTCCCAGGCAAGTAATCATTGCCAGCGGAACCAGAGTTACGGCCATTACTAATAATACCAGTTTGCGATTGATACTGCCGGTTATGAATCTGAACATCGTACCATCTCCTTTAGGTTATATTTTTTTAAGATGCTTGCTTTACACAAAAATTTGTCAATTTAAACTATACTGCTTCTCACTATATAAAGCGATAAAACCAAATACAAATTACATTCAGGTTAATTTACATAAGTTCTTCGCCCGGCTCCGCATTGACGATGATGGATTTATCGCTGCGGATTTTTGCATAATCCAAAATAATCAGCCGGTCGGCGGTAATGTTTTTCAGCCATTTCGGCGGAGCCTCCAGCGCCGTGCGGTGAGCCGTTTCCTGTATCTCGTCTTTGAATACAGTTCTATGTCCGGCAATTTCGTGTGCCAGAATGCCGCATTCAAATTCATGATCGCCGACTACGACTACCGCCGGCTTGCGGGTTTCCGTTTCCGTATCGGGAAGATTAAACAGCTTAATCAGGTTCAGAACCGCGACAATCCGCCCCCGGAGATTGATGATTCCGGACAGCCAGGCCGGAGTGCAGGGAATCATGGTCAGAGCATTGATTGCGCAGACCTCCTTCATAAAGCGGCTTTCTATGCCGTAACGTTCATTACATATTCTGAAAACAATCACGTCAAATGCCGCTTCCCGATCCTGATTAACAGGGGCCGACGACAGTGCCGCCGCCCTGGCGCGCAACAGCTCCTGCTTACGTTCCTGCTGTTCATATTCTTTTTTCATATTATCCTTTCTTTATTGCCTGAAAAGACTATTGAGATATTATTTTAGTTATAGTTTCGCGCATGTTTCTGACGGTGACGCCTTCACAACCGGCAACTTCCGCGGAGTCATCCATTTTTGAGAGCAGTTTCTCCGCGTTGCGCAGATTGCGCAACGCCTCTTTCCGTTTGCCTTTTTTTAACAGCAGCATACCGTTGGCAAAATACCCGGCAATAAAATACGGGTTCAAAAACAACACATTTTTCAATTCGCGCAACGCCGCGTCAATATCTCCGTTTTCTCGAAGAATCTGGGCATGCAGATAATGCGTTTCCGGGTTAAGATTATCACCGTTCATGGCAATATTACTCCAATGCAAGGCTAATTCAAGCTGGCCGGCATCGGCACAGCATCTGGCCATTGCGGCGGCCTGTTCCTGACTGACTTTTGTTTGCCGGTCTTTTGCTATATTAAGCAATTCCGCCGTGGAATTTTGCTTTTCCAGACGCGGCTTTTCCGTTGCCGGAACCGGTTTTGGGAGCGGTTCAGGCATAACTGTTTTCGGGCGATTGGCCGGTTTCGGTTTGCCGGTTTCGGTTTTTGCTTTGTTCTCCGAAGCGCCCTTGATAATGTTATTTGCGGCGCCGGATTGTTCCGGTTTTGCCCTCATTTTTCTATAAAAATATATCCCCGCACAGTTTACCGGCTTTAAATCGCAGTCGGGATCGGCCGCCACTTCAGCGGGCGAAGTCAGCAGCCAGCCTTCATCATGCAGCAAAGATTGAAATTTATTGAAAATACCATGTATCTGCTTTTCATTAAAATATATCAGCACGTTCCGGCATAAAATCATATCCAATTTTTGAACCGGAATCGCCGGATATTCCGGACTAAGAAGATTGTAACTGAAAAATTTTACTTTTTTGCGAATCCGCGGCGCAAGTTCATAACGGTTTTTCCCGGCCGGCTTCAGGTATTTTTGCAAATACTCTTCAGGCAATTCCCGGAATGACCACTCCGAATATATGCCGTCCGCTGCCCGTTTTAAAAATTCCTGATTTATATCGGAGGCATAAATATTAATCCGCAATCCGGGCAGCAGCGAGTCCGTATTATCCAGCAGCATGGCCAGCGAATAGGGTTCTTCCCCTGAAGAACACCCGGCACACCAGACATTCAATTCGCTCCGGCCTTCCTTTTGCGCAAATTCCGCCAGTTTCGGCAGGATATCGGACTTAATGACATCGAAACATTGTTTATGCCGGAAAAAATAAGTTTCACCAACGGTAAAATACTCGATCAGCGAATCAATGCCGTCCGCGCCGTTGGATTTAATCAGTTTATCGATTAATTCCTGAGTAGATTTGAATCCGAGCTTGGCGGCGCCCAGGGACAGGTGCTTGTAGAGTTCACGTTTTCTGAGTTTCAGGTGGCTGGTGCCGATATACCGCTCAAATATTTGCAGAAGCTTTTCAAAATGTTCATCTGCGATATTTTCCGCCATAAATCACCCTTGGGCAAGCAAATTATTCCAGAACGAGTTAAGCGATCCCCATGCTGAATCGTCCGGCTGAAACAGTTTTTCCGGATTGTAAACCGGAACCGGCATGCCGTCAACCTTGATTACGCCTTTCAACAGTTCCGGGCAGGCGCCGTAATTCATCAACTCGGCGGAATAATCGCCTTCGGGTTCTTTCAGCACGGGCGTCCTGGTGCTGCGGACGGCAATCTTCCCTGTAGAGTGCCGAAGTATTATAAAAAAATCTTCCGGGTCCAGCGACGGTTCGGGAACGGACAGCCGGTAATGCAGATTAATTACCGGAACCGCCTCTCCCCGCAGATTCAGCAACCCTTCCAAATACGGCGGCATGTCCGGTATCTTCACCAGTGCAACTGCCCGGAGCACACGTTCAACATCACTTACGGCTGCGGCGTTGGCATAGTCTCCGACATAGAATAGCAAAACACTCTTATTCCCGGTTGCTTTATCAGCGGTATTAATGACTGACATTTGAGCTTCCATTATTTATTGATTATCAATTTCCGGGATTAATATAGCATGTCACTGCCGGTTTATGCAATTTCAGGAGAATATTTTTAATGCATCTGTAATAGAATAAGTGACATTGCCGACAATAAGACCTTGTATTCTATTTTATTGCCAATATTTTACATAAGGTTTTTTTGACAAAACAGCTATTAAATTGGGCAAGTAGGCATAAAAAATGAATAAGAAGTCAAAGATTCTGATTGTTGAAGACAGCAAGACCCAGGCGCTTGGACTCCATAATCTGCTTGTTGAAAACGACTATGAGGTTTCTGTTGCTTTTGACGGACTGGAGGCACAAGCCTATCTGGAGAAATTTTTCCCGGATATCATTATTACTGACGTTGTCATGCCGGATATCAGCGGCTATGAATTATGCCGGATAATCCGGAACAATGAGCGCACTAAAAACATTCCGATAATACTGCTGACTTCCCTGGCGTCTCCCGAAGATATTATCGAAGGCTTGAAGAGCGGAGCGGATAATTTTATTATTAAGGCGGGCGTTGCCCGCAACCCAAAAGTAATTGCAATTTGACTTGAAAAATTCATGGTGTACTTCATAATATTTTGTTAGTGAAGCAAAATAAAAAAAGAGAATACACCATGAAAAAATTTATCGAAATGCAT
>CAIKZE010000122.1 GCA_903831825.1 uncultured Lentisphaeria bacterium
CTGGTGGAAACATCATCGGCGTGTCCCGGTCCACATTCACAAACTTCGCTCCCATCGTAAATCCTTTTTGATCGTAATATATCACTACACAATTTTCATGCTATATGGCCTTTGAAAAAAAAGTCCGACAGGCTGCTAGTAGCAATATAGCCGTCCATAACCGGCATTTTGATGTCCATCAGAATTATGTCGATATCGGCATGCTTGCGGCAAAGCTCCACCGCTTCAACGCCTGTCCACGCATGTAAAACCACATAGTTGGCTTTGGTAAGAATCGCATTAACGTAATCGAAGTTAATTTCATCGTCTTCAGCCACCAGAATTTTCAAGAATTGCTGAGCATGCATAACGACCTCAGGGGTTTCCGGCCGGGGGTCGCATACTTTCCCTGGTTCAATCAGTTGATATGGGAGCGTAACGTAAAATGTGGTGCCCTGGCCTTCCTTACTTTCGAATCTGATGTCGCCGCCGAGCATTTTAACATGAGCCTGCGCTATCGCCAGGCCTAGCCCGGCTCCCTCAAATTTCCGGGTATTTGAAACATCCGCCTGCATAAAGCATTCGAAAATTCTCTGACGCTTGTTTTCAGGAATTCCCGGCCCGGTATCTTTTACCGAAAACTCCAGAAAAGTTTCATTTCTTGTAATTTCTAATTCGACCGATCCTGTTTGGGTAAACTTTATGGCATTATTAATTAAAATGCCAAGCACGGAGTTCAGTTTATCGTCATCTGTTTTTATGCTGTAGTACGCTGAGCTTAATGAGTTTTTCAATGTAAAATTCAGGCCTTTGGTTTCAGCCTGCTGCTTAAACTGCTCGAATAAATCGCGTGACAGCCGGTTAATGTCGGTTTCGACTAAATTAATTTTCACTTGTCCGGTCTGAATCTTTGACATTTCAATAGTATCGCTGATGATATTCATGAGCCGGTCGGCGCTTTGGTTGATCATGCCGGCGTACTCGCTCTTTTTGCCGGCGGACAGAGTATCATCCTCGAGCAGCGATAGAAAGCCGAGGATGCCGTTGAGCGGCGTGCGTATTTCGTGGGAAATATTGTTCAGAAACGCGGTTTTAAGCCGGTCGCTTTCTTCGGCATGTCCTTTGGCTTTGATAAGTTCTGCCTCCGCCAGCTGGCGCTCAGTGATGTCGGTATCGGAGCCGCGGTAGCCGCGCAGAGTTCCATCGGCATTCAGCAGCGGGATGCCGTTGGTGGCGACCCACAACTGCCGGCCATCCTTCGCCTGCACCTGGTTGATCAAGTCATGGAACGGTTCTTTCCGCTCAAACCCCGCGAAGGCGGCCAGCTTGAACTCATCGCGCCCTGATTCCGGGTGCAGATCGTAGAAATGCAGCTTGCCGATTATCTCCGCCGGCATGTAACCCAGCACCGGCCCGGCGGCACGGCTGATATAGGTGTATAGCCCCTGGAGATTCACTTCCCAGGCGATGGTGCGGCTTTGTTCAGCTAACTGTTCCAGCCGCTCCTCGCTGACTCGCCGCGCTTCTTCGGACTGCTTGCGCTGCTCGACGTTCACCAGCATTTGCGCAAATACCAGCAGCAGATCCTGTTCTTTGTCCGAATAGTTATGATGCTGCAACACCGAATCAAAGCCGACAAAGCCGATGCACTCGTTTCTGCTCATCAGGGGGACAGCCAGTAAGCTTTTGATACCCTGCGGTTCCAGAATGTCACGCAACCCGCCTGATGGCAGGGAAAGTACATCCGGCACATAAATCGACTCCCCGCATTGATGGGCTTTCACCCAGTCTGGCACGGCCGCCAGCGGCACGGCCTGCAATTCGTTGATTTGCGGGGTTATGCCCGCGGCGCACCATTCCCGGGTATTAATGCATATTTGCTGGTCGAAGTCATAGGCGAAAGTATATGCCCGGTCCGCCCTCACAAATTCAGCCAGCTTAATCATGGAGGTATTAATCGCGGCTTCGACGTCATCCAGCGGCAGGTTAATATACTGCGTGCCAATCTCCATAAGCAACTGCTGCAACGAGGACTGCGACTGCAATGCATCCGCAGCACGTTTACGCTCGGTGATATCAATCATCACAGTCATGGAGTATTGCTTCCCATGGATGCTGAACACATCGCCGGAGAAGAGCCTGTCGAGGATTGTCCCGTCCCTGCGCCTTACTTGCATTTCAACGTTGCTGATATATCGATCCGCCGACAGAGTATCCGCTGCGGCGGCCTGCAGCTGCGGATACTCGAACAGGCCGAGTCCGGCGGCAGTTTTACCAATAACATCGCCTCTGGAATAGCCGAGAACTTTCAAGAAAGCGTCGTTAATATCAGCGAAGCGTTGATCCGGCAGGGTGGAGATCGCTATCAGCGCCGGATTGTTGCGGAACAGCAGTTCAAAGCGTTGCTGCTCTTCCTGTACCCCGGTCAAATCCTTGGAGATACTGAAGATGCAGTCAGCGCCGCTCCATCGCCCGGGCCATACACGGGTCTCCGCCGGAACGATGCCGCCATCCCTGCGCGCCAGCAGCAGCCCGTTTTCCCAATTTCCTTTCAGGTTGGATTGATAAAATTTCCTGGACTCCGGACGTTTGTCCGCCGGACACAAATCCAGCAGGTGCATCCTGCCAAGCTCATCCCGGGTGTAGCCCAGCGTTCGCGAAACGGCGGCATTGCTGTAAAGCAGTTGACCGCCAGGCGTACTCACCATGATCATATCGGTCACGGATTCGAAGAAGTTGCGGAAATTGTCATCGCTTTCTTTTGTTTCCGCAAAGGTTGCCGTCAGGCGCCGTTCCGCCATGCCGAAAATAGACCACAGCAAAACAAGTACGCCGCCACACACCGTAACCGCCAGTCCGATATTCAGCAGCAAGTTGCTCCAGGCCGCATCAACCTCGGCAGTAACGTTCAGCATCAAAATGATGTACGCTACTTCGCGACCGGCAGCATCGGGCAGCCGGATCAGGCTGCATGCAAAGTGCTCTTTGCCCTGTTTCACATTGAAAATATCGTCTTCTGTACCTGTACGGGGATGCTGCTTAATCCAGGCAGCCGCCTCCTGCAGCATGTATTGGCCAGTCTGCTGAGTTACCACAAAATCAGGATAGTCATCCCATTGTCCGGCGAATCCGAACATCCGGCGTCCTGCTTCGAATTTATTCCGTGTTATGTATTCCTTCCTGATGACGGCCAGCAGGTCAAGGTTCATTTCCGCCGACAACTGCCTGGTCAGATGCGCAATCTCGATGCCCAGTTCCAGATAGCCAATCACTTTGCCATCCTGTTTCCATGGCATTGCATAGCGAAGAGCGCAATCGCCCGCTGGATCAAGATCAATGCCCCAGAAATCCCCGGCGGTGCTTTGTGCTGGAAGCCGTGCTCCGCGTTCCATGATATCGGCGGGCAATTCCGGCTTATGCATGCGCAGGAAACAAGTATTCTCCGGAGTGATAAAGTTAAAGTGCGTGATTCCATATTCCAGCTTCAATTGTTCGAAAACTGGTTGTGCCAGGGCTGTGAGCGCCGGCAGATCCCGCTGCTGCCATGCCTTCAATATCTTCTGGGTACTGGCGATTTGATGGCTTTGCACCTCCATTAATTGAACATGCGAGGCGACCATCCGATTCCAGCTCGATTGCACATGTTCGGTGGTGAGCAGTATAGTCCTGCTGGATGTTTCTTTTAATTCCCAATACTCATACGCCCCGTTAAGCGCCAGTCCGGCCAGCATCGGCATGGCGGCAACAGCAATAATCCAGTGGCGCAGTCGTAATATGTCCAGCTTTATACGATTGATGTACCAGCCGACAGCGAGCAGCAGCACCAGCAGCAGGACAAGCGTGACCATATACGGAAGCTGCCAGCCGGCGTTAATGGCGGCCTGCCAGTCATCGGCCTTGATATCAATGCCGATTACCATCAGCACCCGGCCGCTGTACGGATCAAGCACCGGCGCAAAGGCGGAGATAAAAGTTCCCCATTCATCGGTGTAAGGCCCGGCCGTGACCAGACGTTTCTGCTTGAATGCAATCAACAATTCTTTTGGAGGATTATGATAGCTGGTCCCGGGCGGCGAATACTGCGGATCATCCAGCGGCGTACTCTCCGGGCCGAAGACAATCAAGCCGTCTAAGTCCGCCATGGAATAAACCCATCTGGCACTCGGGATCATTTTTGCTTCATTGATCAACTGCTCCCGCAGCCGTTCAAAGACCGGCGTACCCCCGTCAGCAACCGTAAAAGAGAGTTCTTTGATCAGGTCCGGTTTAATATAGCCGGCGATATCCGCCGCATGACGGAGCAGGCGGACCCGCTTTTCGCCATCCAGGCGTGCCGCATACTGACTGCCGCCCCACCAGCCCATAGACAGCAACAGCACAAAAGCTGTCGCCAATAACAGCAATGCGCCTTTAAAATGTCTGCCGCTTTGTTCACTGCTCATATTTTACCGCCATCCTTATGGATTGAAAAAATTGGACGATGTTAATATATTTTCTTATTTAAAATACTTCTTCAGTAATGCGGTCAATGAGGTTTTATTGTAAGGTTTGGCAATATAATCATTGCACCCTGCCGCTATTGCCTTTTCTCGATCTCCACAAAACGCATAGGCGGTTTGCGCGATAATGACCACATCTTTATTGAACTGCCGAATCTGTCTGGCTGCTTCATAGCCGTCCAGCTCAGGCATCTCAATATCCATCAGGACCAAGTCGATATCAGAGTTATTGCGGCAGAAATCAAC
>CAIKZE010000123.1 GCA_903831825.1 uncultured Lentisphaeria bacterium
AGCCTACGGCTCTCAAATTGTGCGGGGGATGGCGGACGGATTAAAATCCGTCCCTACAACATGATTCGAGCCTACGGTTCTCAATGGCGGCATCTTAAAAAGTGTCAACTATCGCTAACCCCTTTTTGAAACATGCCAAAATATTGTATTGCAAGTTCATCCTCCGCTCGGAGTCATGTTTCTGCTGTGCAATTATTTAAGGCGCCTCGGCTTTTCGTTTTTTGAATTTCACCTTGAAATGTTTTCTTGCACAGCTATTTTATTCATATTGAGAAAATTGAACTTTCAGTTCGTCAGTTATCATTTGTTGATGGTTCCCGTCGCTTTAGGGATTAGTCGAACGATAAAGGCGTATAATGGAAAACGGGGATAAACAAGCAGAACAAGCCGCCAAGCGGCGTAAACTGGCAGAGGAAAAAGCCGCCCGGTCGCCGGAAACCATTGCGGCAATGTCTTCAGAAGAAACGCACCGAATGCTCCACGAACTGCGCGTACATCAGATCGAACTCGAGATGCAAAACGAGGAACTGCGCCAGATCCAGGCGGAACTTGACGCCTCGCGGACACGCTATTTCAACCTTTACAACCATGCTCCGGCAGGGTATTGCACCTTGAATGAACAGGGCGTGATCCTGGAGTCTAACCTTGCCGCCGCCGCCATGTTGGGCGCGGAACGGTGCGCGTCAGTCAAGTTTACCCGGTTCATTCTTAAAAAAGATCAGGACATCTACTATCTGCACCGCAAGCAGCTCCTGGAGACCGGAACCCCGCAGACATGCGAACTGCGGATGGTAAAGACGGACGGAACGGTATTCTGGGCTCATCTGGCGACCATCGCCGCACAAGACGCCAACGGCAATCCGTTATACCACATCGTGCTGAACGACATCTCCGAACGCAAGTTCCAGGAAGAGGGGCGCGCATTGACATCGCGCTTGATTGTATTGGTCAACACGCCGGGGGATTTTCGTGCGCGCATATCGGAAATTACCGATTCCCTGCAAAACTGGTCGGGATGCGAAGCCGTCGGCATCCGTCTGCATGACGGAGATGATTATCCATATTACGAGACCCGCGGATTCCCGCCGGTGTTTGTTCAAGCGGAAAACCGCCTCTGCGCATACGATCAGAACGGCGAAATCCTGCGCGACAGTACCGGCAACCCCGTGCTGGAATGCATGTGCGGCAACATCCTGCGCGGCAGGTTCGATCCCGCCAAGCCATTTTTTACTGCCCACGGCAGTTTCTGGAGCAACAACACCACCGCCCTGCTGGCAAGCACCACCGAAGCCGACCGCCAGGCGCACACGCGCAACCGCTGCAATACTGAAGGATATGAATCAGTGGCGTTAATCCCCTTGCGCGCCGGTAACGAGGTTTTCGGATTGCTGCAATTCAACGACCGCCGGCCGAACCGTTTCACCGCCAACCTGATTGACCATTTCGAAAAAATGGCCGACAGTCTGGCCGTTGCCCTGGCGCAGCGCCAGGCGGAAGAGGCGCTTAACGCTTCCATATCATTGTTAAACGCCTCGCTGGAATCCACGGCGGATGGCCTCTTAATCGTAAACAGCGACAGAAAAATCAGCAAATGGAATCAAAAATTCGCCGGGATGTGGCAAATTTCGGAAAAAATCCTCTCAACCGGCAACGATGCTGATGTAATCAGTCATATTCTTCCGCAGGTTTCCGATCCCGAACGGTTTGTAACTAATGTCGAGTATTTGTATGCGCATCCGGAAGAATCCAGTTTTGACCAGATTAACTTTTTGGATGGGCGTATTTTCGAGCGTTACTCTCAACCTAAGAGAATCGGAGATGAGATAGTCGGTCGGGTATGGTCATTCCGCGACGTCACCGAAAGAAAGAAAGCGGAAGAGGCGTTAAGGGTGAACGAGGCGCGATTGCACAAAATCATTAACAACACGCTTGCCGGTTACTTTTTTGTTGACAGGAAGAGGCGTTACCGGAGCGTCAATGATGCATGGCTGCGGATGCACGGCTATGATTCCCCGGATGACGTAATCGGTCAACTTTTCACCATGACCCAGATTGACGCTGACCGGGAACCCGCACGGAAAATTATAGATCTTTTGCTTGCCGGCAATACAATACCAACCGGCGAGTTCTCCCGGCGCTGCCGCGACGGTTCTATTCGATACCACACGTTTTCCGCGCATCCGGTGACAGAGGACGGAGAGATTGTCGGCCTGGAAGGGTTTATCATAGATGCCACGGACCGCAAGCAGGCCGAAGAAGAAATAAAGCTTAAAAATGCGGAACTTTTAAAAATAAACGCCGAGAAGGACAAGTTTTTTTCCATCATTGCCCATGATCTGCGCAGCCCTTTCAACAGCTTTTTGATGCTGACCAAAATAATGGCGGAAGGTTCACCGGGTTTGACCATAGAAGAAATGCAATCAATTGCAGCAGGACTGGGAGACTTGGCCTCCAATATTTTCCGTCTTCTCGAAAATCTGCTGCAATGGTCAATCATACAGCAGGGATTGATGCTGTTCAATCCGCAGGCGGTTCGACTGCTGCCCATCGCAGATGAAAGCATGGCAATGGCGCGGGAAGCCGCCCAACACAAAGGAATTAAAATAGCCTGTGATATTCCGGACGACATGGCCGTTTTTGCGGAAAGCAACATGCTTCAGACCGTAATCCGGAATCTCGTTTCAAATGCGGTGAAATTTACGTCCCAGGGCGGCAAGATAACACTTTCGGCGAAAGTCGCCGGGGACAAAAGCGTTGAAATATCCGTTAAGGATTCCGGCATTGGAATGAGTCAGGCAATAATTGATGATTTATTCCGGCTCGACGTTAAAACACATAGAACCGGCACGGAAAATGAACCCGGCACCGGACTTGGCTTGTTGCTGTGCAAAGAATTTGTGGAAAAGCACGGCGGCAGAATTTGGGTGAAAAGTAAAGAAGGCAAAGGCTCAGTATTTTATTTCACCATTCCTTATAATGCTGAAACGGAAGGCAAAGCCGTTATTAAAAATGTTGTCCCGGCAGATGAAAAGGAAATTAAAAACCTGAAAATATTAATTGCCGAAGACGACGAAAAATCCGAAATGCTGATTACCATAATCGTCAAAAAGTTTGGCAAAGAAATTTTAAAAGCAAGAACCGGAATTGACACGGTTGAAGCCTGCCGCAATAACCCTGACCTTGATTTGGTGCTGATGGATATTCAAATGCCCGGAATAGACGGATACGAAGCCGCCGGACAAATCCGGCAATTTAACAAAGATGTGGTCATTATTGCACAAACCGCCTATGTTATTGCAGGAGAGCGGGAAAAGGCCATCGCGGCCGGATGCAACGATTATATTGCCAAACCCTTTACTAGCAGCCTGTCGGACTTTTTTTTCAAAGGCCATATAGCATGAAAATTGTGTAGTGATATATTACGATCAAAAAGGATTTACGATGGGAGCGAAGTTTGTGAATGTGGACCGGGACACGCCGATGATGTTTCCACCAG
>CAIKZE010000124.1 GCA_903831825.1 uncultured Lentisphaeria bacterium
CTGGTGGAAACATCATCGGCGTGTCCCGGTCCACATTCACAAACTTCGCTCCCATCGTAAATCCTTTTTGATCGTAATATATCACTACACAATTTTCATGCTATATGGCCTTTGAAAAAAAAGTCCGACAGGCTGCTAGGACCATACTAAACAGTAGTATTAAGAGAGGAAAACGTATGATTTGGCATTTGGTTCTGACTTGGTGGTGGGTTGGCCTTTTGATGCTGCTGATACTTATTTTTAGACAGCCGTATGTAAAGGGTAAAGTAGGAGAAGTGTTTATTGGCCTGTGCATGAAGTTGATGCTGGATAAAACGCAATATTGCATCGTCAATAACGTTACTATTCCTGATGATGCTGGCGGAACTACCCAGATTGATCATGTGGTGGTGTCCAGATATGGAATTTTTGTGGTCGAGACGAAGAATATGAAAGGCTGGATTTTCGGCGATGATAAATCGGGAAAATGGACACAGCAGATATTCAAAGTGAAAAATACGTTTCAGAATCCTCTGCGCCAGAACTATAAACACATAAAATCGCTGGCCGCAATGTTAAACTTGCCGGACAATCTTTTTATTCATGTAATTGTTTTTGTGGGCGAATGTACGCTGAAAAACCGCGATAAATTGCCGCCAAGTGTCATTCAAGGCGGATTCAGCGCTGTAGGTTTTATCAAGTCATGTAAGGATGAAAAAATTTCAGACAGCGATATCGAAGGCATTTTAACTGCTATTGAAAGCGGACGGAAATCTCGAACGTTAAAAACTCATTTTGACCATGTAAAGCACGTCAAAAATATAATTGCCGATAAAGAGCAAAAAGTTGTTCAGATAGCCGAACAAAACATTGAGCAGGATATAGTAGAAAATATTGAACTTCAGCCGGTCTTGATCCAGGATGAACCGCTGTGTTCGAAGTGCGGCGCTAAAATGGTTCAGCGGACAGCGGCGCGCGGAGCCAATACCGGCAATACCTTCTGGGGTTGCAGCCGTTATCCTAAATGCAAAGGGAATTAAGTTCGACAAGGAATCCCTGCATAAAATTGTTTTTGCGGCTTCATAGTATTTGCATTGCGGTCTTGATTTATGCATTTCTCCCGCGTAAATTAAATAACGGAATGCGGGAGAGATATTTCTTAAGGGGTTGATCGCTTAACAGCCGATTTCTGTTTTTACATTATAAAAAGCAGGACTTTATGGAAGATTTTAAACTGATAAATGATTTCAGGACAACTGCTGAAAGCCGGCTTGAGGCTGCCCGGCGTCTTGCCGCAACATATCCTCCGGATATGTCGGCGGCATGCGAAGCTGATCTTCATTGTCACTCGTTTTATTCCGATGGTTACAATTCGCCGTCAATGCTGGTATTTGAGGCGTTCCGCCGTCGCATGCGGGCGCTGGCGATTTCCGATCATGATGTGTTTGACGGTCAGATCGAAGCAATTAAAGCAGCCGAAATATTCGGTTTGAGGGCAGTGCCGGCCGTGGAATTCTATACAGACCGTCCGGGAATTGAAATTTTGGGATTCTTTCCCAATGTTGAACATTTTCTGAAGCTGTACGGTTTCGGCGCCTTTGACGAAGTGGTTGAGCCGATCCGTGAAGCCAAGAAGATCCAGTTAAATGGTATGCTGGCCCGGATTCCGGGATGTTTCGCGAAGATGGGGGTTAAGGCGGAAATAACTGACAGAGATATAAACAGGTATTTACGGAATGGAATATCAACTAAAGGTGATATCAGTGTGGTGATGTGGCAGAAATACGGCAGCGTGCTGGCTGCCGCAGGGATTGCCGCTGACGTCAAGGATTTTCAGGCCAGGTATACTACGCGGGACGAATATCTGAATTTGCCGCTGAAGATAGATATGGATCTTTCCCCGGAGGCATTTGTGCGGCGGATCAGGCAGTGGTGCGGGTTGCCCGGATTGGCCCATCCGACGGAATTGCGCAATAAGGAAGGGCTGGGCAATGGTTCGCTTTATCAGATTATCTGCGATCTGGCTGTTGCCGGAATGCAGTGTATTGAGGTTGACGGCTGGCGCAACGGTATTTGTCCTGAAACCGGGATGCGGCAAACGGAGCTTTTTGAGATGATGCGCATCCGTTATAATACTGAGCATCCGTATGCGATGCCGTTATTGGCGACCAATGGCGGCGACAGTCACAATCAGCCGGGAGAAGGGCTGGAACTGGGGTGCGGCAGGAATCGCAATCTTCGTCCGGAATTCGGCAAGTTTTCTGAGGTTATTGCTTTGGACAAGCGGCAGCGAATGCTGTTGCTGTAGCGCGTCGGCGTAAATTATTTCCACAGGCGGGAGAATAAACTTTTCCGTTTGAAGGCAATTGATACGGGTTCTTTATTCTGGAGCAGTAATTGCGGGTTAAGTTCAAAAATTGTTTCCGCCGCATCGTCTCCGAACAAAGCGGTTATGCGCGATTTTGCCCGTTGTATTTCGAAAGAACGGTATTCAATATTGTGCGCATCGGAAGCGATGAAATCGCAAATTCCGGCAGCAATCATTTTCTCCGCGGTCATTTGCGGGAGGCGACCGGATTTGCCGTTAATACTGTCGGCGTTGACTTGAAAAAAGATTCCGTGCATATGCAAATCAATCATTCCCCGCATGCTTTTAGCGCTGAGTAATTTTTCCGGATGCACTAAAATTATGCGGAATCCTTTAAGTCCGGCTTTAAATGCCAGTTGCTCCATAAACTGTGGAATTGAGCAGGTACTGAGATCCACCAGGACGAAAGATGTTTCACCGAGCGGCAGTATCGTTTTGTCCAGTTCCGCACTGAAGTCTGACAGCGTGTATTCGCAGCCGGTCAAGAGTCTTATGCCGCATTGTTGCGCGTGGACGGACAGTTCGTCCCGGCGCACAGCAATCACGGGAACAGTGGCTGGATTGAAATGAGGGGTAGCGATAATGGTGTCAACGCCATCCGCCCTGGCGGCATGCAACATTTCGATTGCCTTTTCCAGCGAATGCGGGCCATCATCAAGATCATGCAAAATATGGCAGTGAATATCAATCATGCCTTGTTTTGCTCTGCTTTGCTCTCTGCTTTGCCATACTTATAATTATAGTGGTAATGATCTTGAGAGTACCGAGTTCTCAACAGTCAAGAACCATTCTCTTTGTCAGTTAAATTAGCCAGCTCCAGCGAATAATCAATCAAGGTTTTGCACAGTTCCTGAAATTCCCGATAGTTTTGCAATGCCTGCCGTACGCTTTC
>CAIKZE010000125.1 GCA_903831825.1 uncultured Lentisphaeria bacterium
CTGGTGGAAACATCATCGGCGTGTCCCGGTCCACATTCACAAACTTCGCTCCCATCGTAAATCCTTTTTGATCGTAATATATCACTACACAATTTTCATGCTATATGGCCTTTGAAAAAAAAGTCCGACAGGCTGCTAGAGGGCTGGGATCATTGGCGAGGACAATGTTGCCCTGATCCACGCCTCTGATGCCGGTACGCCCGTCAATCGGCGCGCGAATGGTGGTATAGTTCAGATTCACTTTTGCGCTGTCAATTGCCGCGTCATCGATTCTGACCGCGGCTTTGCGCTGGTCCGCAAGCGCTTTCTGCGTGTCGTAAACTTGCCCTGAGATACTGTTGGTGGCAATAAGCGTGGTATAGCGTTTCAAGTCGATGAGCGCATTGGCAAGCTGCGCTTCGTCCTGGGCTTTTTTGGCGACGGTCTGATCCAGCAACGCCTGATATGGAGCCGGATCAATTTGCACAAGCAAATCACCGGCCTTCACATCCTGGCCTTCGGTAAATGCGACTTTAATCAACTGTCCATCCACGCGTGAGCGGATAGCGACAGAATTTAACGCCTGCACCGTACCGAGCCCGTCCAGATAAATGGGTACGTCTTTTTGCTTCACACTCCCCGTCACCACGGGCACCGGGAGACTTCCGCCGCGACTGCGCGAAGTGTCGGCCGGTTCCGCGGCGGCGTGGTAATGATAGCGAACGGCCCATATTATGCCAAACAGTACGGCAATACTGCAGATGACAATCAAAATCAGCCCAACATGGCTGGATTTTTTTTTGTCCGTCAAAGAGTCCGTTGAAAGATTTACAAAATTCTCTGATTTATTCATACATACCTTCCGCGTTTAAGTTCCAGCAGCCAATAGTAATTAAGTCGGAGGCAACAACAATAAAGTTACAACTAATCACTGCCATCCCATGATTTTAAAATTTTGCTGATTCCTGTTTTATTTTAGGAAATTTCAACAACCTTTTTCGTTTTTTTCACTTTTTTGAACTGCGTTTAAGCTGGCGCGAATGCCGGCCAGGCTGAAGGCGGCGATATGGTCAGCCATCTCCCGCGGGCCAAATTTTAACGGCAGCGCGGCCCCCTTCAACATCCTGGAGTGCCGTTCCCGCATCATCGGATGCAGGCATTGAGCCATCACACTCATCAGGCAAAGTCCGACCTGTCGCGCTGAAGCCTTTTCTCCCAGCAGTTCCCGGATCACCTCTTCCATCCCTTTACGGACCGGCGCAATTGCTTCCTGCATGACTTCGGACAGCAGGCCGGTCGGATTGACCATTTCACGGGAAATGATTTCAAAAGATTTATTGTCGGGATCCGCCGCCCGCCTGATAATGGAGTTTATCCGGCCGCGGAACCGCTCCTCCGCAGATGCCTCCGGCGCAATTCCGCCATCAGGCGGATATACTTCCAATGAATGGTGAAATGCCGTCTGCCATGCTTCGATATACAGATTTTCCTTGCTCCGGAAATGGTAATTGATTGCAGCGGTATTTGCCCCGCTGCGCCGGCATATCTCCGCGTGGGTCGCATCGCGATAGCCCTTTTCGCCAAACACATCGCCCGCGATCTCAAGGATCCGGCGACGGGTTTCTTCGCCATCTTTTCTGACAGACATAACCAATTTCCCGCTTCAATTATTCAATAACTAATTCAACTGCATAGTTTAATTATACGATTGAGGGGTTCTTTTGTCAAGTTGAAGTATCGCCCAAGAACTTGAAATCTGCATAAAAACCCGGTACTTCTTGAAATGCCTGTGCCGGGAAGTAAATTATATTTATAGGAATAGTTCTGGAGTAATATCGATTTTTATTAACCGAGGAGAAAGAAAATGTTAAACGTTTATGCCGCTGAATGGTGTCCGCACTGCCGCAATACAGTTGCATGGCTGCAAGAGCACGGAATTGAATTTCAGTACCATAACATTGATGAGATTGATGCTGAAGGCGGTGACCTTATCCGGAAAATAATTGATGTCAACGGCGGCGACGACTGGGTCGTCCCGACGCTGGAATTCAACGGGCAATGGCGACCGGGCAAGGTATTTGACGCGGAAGAATTGGAACACGACCTGAAAAAACTTGGCGTCTTGTAACGCTGAAAACAATTTAGGAGTTGTTAAGAAATAATCAGGTCGCTGTTGAAAACCCACGGACAACACAGTATCTTAACTGTCTCAACAATTTACAACGGGAATTTTATGTCTATCATAAGAAATGTGTTTTTTACTTCATTGATTACCCTGTCCGTAATCATGTTCATGGGGTGTTCATCTACCGATCCGTCCACCGGTTCGTATAATTCAGCCGCGGTTTATGACAGACCGCTTTACAGCACGATTGCCAGAAACTCCATGGCTTACGAAGGAATATACCGCAACCCCGTTATCGTGGTTCATGGTTTCCTCGGGGCAAAGTTGAAAAGTTCCACCACCGGCGAACCGGTATGGGGAAATTTCACCGGACGCGAAACCATCAGCGGATTTGCTGATTATCAGTTGCTTCAGTTTGCGCTGCCTATGGCAAAAGACAAGACTTTGAAAGAATTGAAAGACCATGTATATGCCGATGAACTGCTGGAAAGCTTCACGGTCAAAGTTCTAGGCATGCAGTTCAGTCTCAACGCATACAATAAAATGCTGGATATTTTGAGAGAGGCCGGATATACCCAGGAGGGCAAACCGCTGCCTCCCGACAAACATTTCTATTCATTATTCACCTTCTATTACGACTGGCGGCGCGACATCCCGGAAAATGCAGCCAAACTGCATGAGTTCATTCTGCAGAAAAGAGCCTATTTACAGCAGGAATATAAAAAGTTGTACGGCATTGACAATTATAACGTGCAATTCGATGTCGTAGCTCATTCCATGGGCGGTATGGTTTCCCGCTACTATCTGCGTTACGGCAATCAGGATTTGCCGGCTGACGGCTCAATGCCGAAACTCGACTGGTTCGGCAGTAATTACATTGACAAGCTGGTCATTGTCGGCACCCCGAATGCCGGTTACCTCGATACTTTTGTCGAGCTGACCAGCGGGCTCCAAGTCGACCCGAACGCCCCGGTTTATCCGCCTGCCGTCATCGGAACATTTCCGACCTACTATCAGATGCTGCCATTGAACAGTACCAGATCCGTGGTTTATGCCGACGATCCCAAAGGCAAGGCGGTCGATCTTTTTGACCCGCGGGAATGGATCAAAAACAAATGGGGTCTGGCCGATCCCAATAATGACGAAGTCCTCCAGAAAATCATACCAAACGTAAAAACTCCGGAAGAAAGACGCGCCGTCGCCCTCGACCACCTGGCAAAATGCTTGAAACGGGCTAAACAATTCACCGACGCGCTGCGGATTGAAGCCACCCCGCCGGACGACGTGAATTTGTATTTGTTTCTGGGCGATGCGGTACCGACCAGGCGGACGGCGGCGGTTGACCGGAATACCGGCACATTTGAAATTACTGACTACGAAGCCGGCGACGGCAAGGTACTCGCTTCAAGCGCCCGCATGGATGAGCGCGAAGGACAGCCATGGACTCCGTTTATGAAGTCTCCAATTAAATGGCAGACCGTTGTTCATTTAAGCGCGGCGCACATGGGAATAACCCTGAGTAAGGATTTCGCCGACAATGTCGTTTTCTTTCTCCTGGAGAACCCCACCAAAAACCAGCAGATCAGCGTGAAAAAATATCAGACCAATCCGACAAAATAATAGCAAATTCGTTAATAACCAATTATTGATACAAAAAAAAACGGCGCATGGCAGAATAAACTTCTGTCATGCGCCATTATTCATTATTACTTAGCCGCAGTCGTTCCCTTGATATTGGGCGGCAGATTCTTTTCCACGGCTTCCAGTTTTGCGGAAAAGTTATCCTTATTGCGGTTCAAAGTCCATTTGCGCAGAATGTTCCAGCCGATAAAACGCCAGACATTGTTCCGCCAGGAATGATACCACTTGCGCCAGCCGTCTTTCACGTTGAAAAACGGGAACAGGATCATCGGGAACAGCAGAAAGTCCAAGCCGATGGCGAATATGTAGCTGAACTGGTAAAAACGGCCCATTATGGATTTGTTGGCCAGATGCATGTCTTCCGCGGTAAGCGGATAATCCGGCGTGAACAGCGGGAAATTGCCGTCGTAATATTCCCAGCCGATGGCGTCTTTCGGAAAAACCCGGCCGGCGTCTTTCAGCCGTTTGGTCAACTCGGTACCCGGCAGCGGCACCGGCAGCAATATCTGAATGGTGTCGATGCGCGCTTTCCGGATAAATTTCCAGAATGCCTTGACCCGGTCTTCGGCGGACATGGTGAAAAACTGCCCTTCCCTGGCGGGATAACCGAAAATAAACATGCCGTGAACCATAAAACCGGCTTTATGAAAAATTTTGGTATTGGCAATCATTTCATCCGGATGAAGTTTCTTGTTCATGGCCTTCAGTTCTTCAGGAATCGGCGATTCATAGCCGATTGCCACAACTCTGACGTTTGCCCGCTGCATTGCCTGAAGCAGTTCAAGGTCTTTCGCTTTATCCAGACGAATCTGTACCGTAATGAAGAAATTGACCCCCATGGTCTCCTGATATTTCCTCAACTGCTCGCAGAAATCCAGCGCCAGCAGACGGTTCTGTCCGAAAAGATCGTCAACTATAAAAAAGTAGGTCGCATTAAACCGCTCAAAGAGCGAGGATATCTGATTCATGACATAAGCCGGCGACGGACAGCGGACCCGGCCTTTCACCGTACAAAACTCGCACTGCATCCCGCAGCCGCGTTCCCAGCTCACCGGATATAAATTAATTTTGGCGTGCCGCAACAGCGAAAAATCCGGCAGCGGCAGTTTATCAATATCTTTTATGTCTTCCCGCGGCGCGGTTTTAACCAGTTCGCCATTGCGGTAAAATGCGATGCCGTCAACTTTCCCCGGATCTTCGCCGGCAATGAGCGCATCCATCAATTCCCGGATCGTAACCTCGCCCTCCCCGATAATCAAATAGTCAATCCCGTGGTCGAGTCCTTCCCGCAGATTGTCATCAACAAAATGCTGTCCGCCGGCAAACGTGATCGCACCCTGCGCCTTATAAAAACTGGAAATTTCGTAGAGTCGTGGAATGGTGCTGGTCAAACCGCCGTAAAAGCCGACCACATCCGCGCGGCGGATGGCCTGCAATGCCACATGGTCCGGCCTGCTGGAGTCGTCTTTCGGGCCGCGGCGGTGATAATTGTTCTCGTCTATCACTTCGACTTCCCAGTCCGGCAGTTTGCTGACAACCGTAGCTACCATCACCGGCCCCAGCGCGGTAGTATAACGGGCTACGCTGGAATATATGTTAAAAGTAGGAAAGCCTGGAATAACCAGCCTGAATATTTTTTTACGGTCTACGGACAACGCCGCCTTAGTATCAGATGTACTCACTTGGTATCCTTAGTTTTTCCCCGGCAGGCGGGAAATGTTTTTATATTAATAGTTTACGCACCGTTAAAATATAACCCTTAATCCTTTATGTTTCCAGTCCGTCACCCAAAAACAACCCTGTTACAGAATGTTTTTTAATATTAAACTGCCAAAAGCAGGTGTTAAAAATGTCTTCCGCAACTGCGAGATGGTTATCTGCCGAGCAAGCGGAGAACGCCATTGATGAAAGTCAGCGGATGCACCGGACAGCCGGGAATATACAAATCAACCTTGTACTTGTCAAAAAAATTCCGGTTAACCGCCGCGGAGTCCTGAAAAACTCCGCCGCTGATGGCGCAGGTTCCCATGGCAATGACCAGCCTCGGATTAGGAACGGCCAGCAGCGTGTCTTCCAGCGCATAGGCCATGTTTTCTGAAACCGGACCGGTAATCACGATGCCGTCGGCATGACGCGGCGACGCCACCATCTCAATCCCGAAACGGGTCATGTCGAAGTTTACGTTGGAGCAGGCATTGAGTTCAAGTTCACAGCCGTTGCAGCCGCCGGCGGACACGGAGCGGAGTTTCAGGGACCGCCCGAACAACCGCTTGATCTCATGGTTGGCTTTTACGGCGTCAAGCGTGTACAGATGCCGGTCGGTATTGTGATCGACGATCAAGGTTTCCCGGCGGCTGGCCGCCATTTTATGGAAGTTGGTAAATTCAATGGACTGACTCTTGCATGCGCGCTGACAATCGCCGCAGAAAGTGCATTTGCCTAAATCTATTTTAAGCGGATGGGCAGTGATCGCTCCGGTCGGACATACGCAGGTACAGTCATCGCAGCGGGTGCAGGTTTTATTATTGAGCAGCGGAAACCCTCTGAATTTAGGATTGACTTCAGCTCTTTTAACATCGGGAATATATTGCTTCCCCTGTTTAATTCTAACTTTTATGGAATCGAACATTTCATCATCTCCTTAAAGGTCATAGCCGCAGTATGAAAGATCAAAGCTCTTATTGCAGATCGGGAAATCGCTGACGCCTTCGCCTCTGACCGCCAGCGCCAGTGCGAACCAGTTGTTAAAAGACGGATCCTTGAGCTTATAGCGGACGGCTTCGCCGTTTGCCCCGGTAAGCATGACATGCACCAGTTCGCCGCGCGGGCCTTCAACCATGGATACGGTCATGCTGTCCGGCTTCAGGCTGCCGCGTTCCGCCAGCAGTTGAGTCCCCGGCGGCAAGCCGCTCAACAGGTCAATCAGGTACCCCAGAGAACGCGTTGCTTCAAGGTAACGCATATAAGCGCGGGCGAAAACATCCCCCGAATCCAGCGTGAGCTTATAGGCGGGATAAAGCCGGTAAAAGCCGAACGGATGATCGGCGCGGATATCGCGTTTCAGGCCGGAAGCCCTGGCGGTGATGCCGACCATATTGATCTTTTCGGCGGTTTTGAAATCAACGATGCCGGTATGCTGAAAACGGCTGAGCACGCCCGGCATGTTGAAGGTTCTTTCCCCGATGATAAATACTCTGTCCCTGACCATTTCCAGCGTCTTCAACAGTTTAGCCGACAATGCGGCGTCAATGTCAAAATTGACGCCGCCGGGACGGATCAGACTGTAGCCGAAACGGCTGCCGCAGATATCCAGCAGCGAATTGATGACATAAGTGCGGGTGGCTCCGAAAAAAGTATTGCCGGTCAGGTCGCCGACATCGGCGCAAAGCCCGCTCAGCGAACTCATATGAAGCGCCACTCTTTCCAGTTCCAGCGCCAGCGTCCGGATTGCGGTGGCGCGGGCTGAAACCTCTATCCCGGCAGCGGTTTCCAGCAGCGACGAATAGGCGAGGGAATTGGCAATGGCGCTGTCGCCAGTGATGGATTCAACCAGTTTTGACTTTTTCCAGATGCTGCCGTCAGCCATCATCGGTTCAATGCCGCGGTGCTGATACCCCAGGTGAATCTCCAGATGATGCACTTTCTCGCCGCTGCACATGAAGCGGAAATGTCCGGGTTCGATGACCCCGGCATGGACCGGCCCGACGGCAACCTCATGGATGGATTCCCCTTCAACTTTGAAAAAAGGATAATCGGCCATCCGTACAGACTGGTCTGCGCGGTTGTGGCTGAAGCGGACCGGCTTGAGCCACGGATGCCCTTCCGGCTTAATGCCGGTTTCTTCAAAAAATTCACGCTCGAAAAGATGAAAAGCCGGTATTTCACTGCTGATTGACGGATATGATTTTTCGCTTTCGGCAAAGATCGCGGAAGAAGCCACCAGTTCGGAACGCGGGTCATCGGCCAGGATCACAAACAGCCGCACCCCGGAACTGAGTTTCTGCCCGAAAAACGCGACAGGCCGCGCTCCGCGTCCGCATTGCTCGATAATCTCCGCGCGCAATCCGGCGGCGGTTTCAACCGGGATCGCGGCCAGGTCTATGGTTTGATTATTGCTTGTGACTGCCCAGCTCATATTTTACTCTCCCATAAACTTTACGGCATTGTTCAGCATGTCGAGCAGAAAGGACGGGATATACAGCCCCAGGCAGACCGCCATGCCCAACAGCACGATTTGCGGAACATAACCGGCAGCGGGAAACACGATACCTTTATGGGACTCCGCATTTTTGGGGTCTCCGGCAATCATGCGGATGACGTTTCTGGCAATCCCGTAAATAATCGCGGTCAGCATAACGCAGAAAATAATCGTCAAAATGATGCTTTTTCCCAGCAGTTCCTTGATAATCAGCAGTTCGCTGATGAACGTGACGAACGGCGGAAACGCGCAGATGCCGACAAATGACGCCACCCACAGCCAGGCATTGGCCGGAGACACTTTCAGCAATCCCGTCACGTCCTTGATCCGTTTGCTGTGAAACAGACAGAAGATGTTGCCGGAATTGAGGAAGAACGCCGCTTTAACCAGCGAATGGCCGATAATGTGCAGCAGCGCGGCAAAAAGACCGACCCCGCCAATGCTGGTCCCGATTGCGACAATCCCCATGTGCTCGACTGAAGAATAAGCCAGCATGCGTTTGTAATTTTTAGACCGCAGGATGAATACCGCCGGAATCAGCAGCGACATAAAACCCATAATCATCAGCAGCGTATTGGAGTAGAAACCCAGCCCGGCCATAATCATGACTTTATTCACGCGCAGCACCCCGATAAAAGCGGCATTCACCAGGGTCGCTGAAATTATCGCGGTCGCGGGAGCTGGCGACTCGGCATAGGCGTCCGGCAGCCAGTTCTGCATCGGCGCCAGCCCCATCTTGGTGCCGAAGCCGAGCAGCAGGAACGGAAACGCCATCTTCAGCCAGAATGGATTTATGAGTTTGGCATTGTCATTTAAGGAGCCCCAGAACAGCGATATTTCGCCGCCGCTGCCGCCGATGCATCCGATCGAAAGCAGGATTATGCCGATAAACGCGAAGGAAATGCCGATAGAACAGATGAAGATGTATTTCCAGGTGGCTTCCAGCGCGCTTTTTCCGGTATAGTAATAAACCAGCATGGCGCTGAACAGCGTTGACGCTTCGAGGAATACCCACAACATGCCGATATGGGAACTGAGCAATATCCCGTCCAGCGAATCCACGAACAGCAGCAGGAAAACATGGTACTTCCAGCTTCGCTCAACATGTTTTTCCTCCTGGTTGTTGGAAAAAAAGCTGATGCTGTAAACGGCGACCGCGATAAACACGACAGACAGCACCAGCAGAAAGATCGTGTTTAAGTTGTCCGCTTCGAAATAATGGTAGTAAATCTCGTGAAAATTAATCAGGTATATCGCGGCCGTCAGATGCACCATCGAATACAGCAGCGTAAAATATATATGCAGATTGCGCAGCGGTTTGACAAACAGGATCGTCAGCGCCAGCACCAGAGGCGTAATCAGCATTAAAGGTATAATCAAAGATGTCATTTTAATCCCTCAGCCCTTTCAGGGAATCAATATTCTGGCCGGTAAACGAGGTCTGAATCATTTTTACAAAGATTCCGGCCAGCAGCACCCAGGCAAAAATATCCAGCATTACACCTAAGTTTACGATAAACGGCATTTCCTGCGCCACGGAGAGCGACAACAGGAAAATTCCGTTTTCCAGAAAAATGAAAGCGATGATGTGAGTTATCAGTTTCTTTCTGGTCATGATAATGAACAGCGCGGCGAGAATCACGGAAATCGCGCCGCCGAAAAATAACGGATTGACCGGCTGCCGGGTTCCGGTCAGCCAGTACGCAAACAGAAATCCCACCGCCGTGATGGCGCTGACAATCATCAGCGAGTAAAGGTTCGGAATGGACGGCTTGGCTTCCCGCTGAATCTCATTCTGGCGGATGAGTTTCATCAGATAAAGCGGAATCACGATGGTTTTCAACACCAGCGTCTCAAAAATAATGAATGAGAAAGTAAGATAATCGGACGGGGAAATGCTTTGCAGCGAAACCGCAAACAACAGCGCGCCCTGCGCCGCCAGCATTTTAACATAAGCTTCCATCCGGCTGCTCATGGCAACATAAAACATCGTTACCGCGAACAGGATAATAATTGAATTTTCGAAATTTATCGGTGAATTTATAGGCGCTATCATAATGCTTTCCCCAGTTCCGTCATTACTATGAAAAAGATGATTATGGCAAGCGCCGTAATCATGAACACGAATTGCGGCACATGAGTCATGCGCATCCTGGCCATAACTGATTCCAGAAACCCGATAAAAGCGGCTTCCGCCGCCACAAACACGGAAAATATTACCAGTCCCGCCGCAAAACCGATGCCGGTCGGAGTCGCCAGCGACGCAATCAGCGACGCGATCAGGAAAACCTTTAACGCAACTCCATATAAAATGAACCCCAGGTCCGGACCTGAATTGTCCAGTACCATCACTTCATGGATCATCGTCAGTTCCAGATGAGTTTCCGGATCGTCCACCGGCAGCCGTCCGCCTTCCGTCAGCAGCATGATGAACAATGCGATGGTTGCGAGCAGAATCAGCAGCCCGGCGGCCGGTCCGGAATTGTAAATGGCCTGAAAAATGGACTCAAACGATTTACAGCCGGAAATCCAGGCAAACGAACCCATGATAATGAAAAATCCCGGTTCCGCCAGCGCGGAAAATGTCACTTCGCGGCTGCTGCCCATGCCTTCAAAACTGCTGCCGGTATCCATGGCGCCGACCACCAGCATAAATTTACTGAACGCCAGCAGATAACAGAACATAATGAAATCACCGTTAAAACTCAGGATCGCGCTTTTGCCCGCCATCGGCACCACCATTGCCGCGCAGACGATTGCCGCCAGAGACGCCGAAGGCGCAACCAGAAACACCGGCGAAACAGTCCGGCTGATAACTTCCGATTTTTTCATCAGCCGGCTGAAATCGAAGAACGGCTGAATCACCGACGGGCCCTTGCGCCCTCCCCATACCGACTTCACCCGCCGGATTATCCCTGAAATCAGGAACGGGAAAAATATTATCATTAAAACACTGATGATGATTTTCATATTGTTACCAGAATATTATCCATATTAATGACAGAATCAGAAACGCAATGCCGTAGAACAGGTAATACTGCATTCTGCCGTTCTGAATCCAGGACAGCCTGGTCAGCAGAAATACAGTTCCCTGCCCCAGCGGCCGGATGATTACCGTCTCAAAAACATCTTTAAACTTAAAATCAAAAAACGCCTTCAGCGGAAAAAGCCCTTTGACGCCGACGGCGGTATCTTCTCTTTGCATCACCGGTCTGATTACCTCCATGAAAGGCATGGAAAAAGACGCCGCGGTATATTGAATGCGGCTGGTCGGATTGTCATAACCGCACCCCCAGGTGCCGGAGACTGTCGCCGGCTGACGGCGAAGCAATCTGGTACGCAATCCGAACAACAGTACCGTCAGCAATATCAATCCGATGGACAGCATTGAAATGACATAGAGCGGATCATGAAATTCAACCGCAATGCCGGGAACATTTTTGCCGCCGGTTATTATCGCCGCCGGGAACTCCACAATACGCAGCAGCACGAGAGGCAGAACGCCGCCGGCGAGACAAAGCCCAGCCATCAGCAGCATCGGCAATGTCATTGCCAACGGCACCTCAACCGCGTCAGCATGCCTGTCGCGCGGCGCGCCCATAAAGACAGCGCTGAACAACCGGGTAAAGCAAAGCGCCGACACCGCGCCGACAAACGCCAGCAGCGCAAAGCTGGTGATGGCCGCAATCAGCAATGATTCGCCATTGATGCCTTTACAGTTCAACATCGAATAATAGATAAGGAATTTGCCGATAAAACCGTTGAACGGCGGCAGTCCGCAAATCGCCAGGCTGCCTATCAGAAATGCGGTTCCGGTCCTGGGCATCTGTTTGAACAATCCGCCGAGACGGTTCAGATTGCGGGTATGGGTTTGCATATAAACAGCCCCGGCGCCGTAGAACAACAAGCCTTTGAACAGGGAATGGTTGAGCAGATGGATCAGCGCGCCGGAGAGTCCGATCATTGCCGTCACCGGGCTCTTATAAGCCATCCCCAGCATCGCCACGCCGATGCCGATGCCGATGATGCCGATATTTTCCACGCTGCTGTAGGCCAGCGCGCGTTTAATGTCGTTCTGCGCCGACGCATAGAAAATCCCGGACAGCGCGGACAGCACCGCCACCGCGGTGAACGTATAACAGACCCACAATGACGGCACCCCAAGCACCGTAATCATCAGCAGAATGCCGAAGATGCCCAGTTTGATCATCACCCCGGACATCAGCCCGGAAACATGGCTCGGAGCTGCCGGATGCGCTTCCGGCAGCCAACTGTGCAGCGGCAGAAAACCGGCTTTGATGCCGAATCCGGCGGCCAGCAGAATAAAGGCCAGATCAGAGGCCGGACGATACGCTCCCGACTGAAAGAATTCATAGAAATCCGCGAAATCCGCGCTGCCGGCAATACGAATAAGCACCAGGAAACCGACCGTCAGTAAAATTACGCTGACATGCATCATGATCAGGTAGAAAATACCCGCGTCAAACACTTCCTTCTTTTCACTTTCAAAAATGACGAGGAAAAACGAGGACAGCGACATGATTTCCCAGACAATCAGAAACACAATCGCATTTCTGATTACCGGCAGCAGCAGCATCGCGACAAACAGGCATATCAGAAAAAAGAAATGGGCGGAGACGGCTTTGCCTTTGCCATGATATTGCTTCATATAGCCGCTGCCGTACATGGCGCAGAAAATTGACCCGAGGGCAATCACCATGATAAAAAACGCGGAAAAAGGATCAAGCAGCAGACGGACCTGGCCGATCGGATAATTGGCCAGAAATGCAAGCGTATACGACTCGCCCGATGCTAAGCTACTTATGCAGGGGATTAAAACCGCGATACCGCCCAGCGCGCTTCCGCAGGCGGTCGCCAGGCCTTTTCTGCTTTCTTTCACCATTATGGACAAGGCTGCCGTAAGCAGATATATCGCAATTCCAATGAAAAAGAGATTCATGATAAGAAATCCGGATCAGCGGCTCCAATTTTTCTTTTGAATCTCAACAATGTATTCAAAGATTTTTTCTTTGGGAGCCTGTTGCTTCAGCATCGCCAGAAATTCCGGCTGCCGGCACAAATTCGATATTTTAAACAGCATCTCCAGATGGCGGCATTGATTTGCACTCAATACTATGAACATCATACTGACGGGAATTTTGTCCAGCGCTTTGAAATCCACCGGCTGTTCCAGAAAACAAATGGAAATGCTCTCATTGTTTATATCTGAAAGAATCGGCACCCGCGGATGCGGAATGGCAATCCCGTCCCCGACCGCCGTCGGCATCATGGCTTCACGTTTCAGCAGGTGGAATATAATCAGGTCTCTATCCATTTTCGGCGGAAGCGTGACGGCATTCATCGAATTCCTGATTACCATTTCAACGGTATCGCCGGCAACCTTGTAATAGATGCCCCCGCGGTTCAGACATTCAATTATATCAACCGGGGAGTCCGGCGACTGGGATTCCATAACCGCCGGAGACGCATCCACTTTGTTGGTAAGTATCCACTCATTCAGTTCTTCACGGTTGAAACGATATTGATAATTGATCTTATAGCAAGGGATTTTGCCTTCGTCTATCCACTTGGTAATTGTCTTCTCGTCAACCTGCAGCAGCTCCGCAACATCTTTGATTTTTAAATCCATTTTCTATAGCACCGAATATATAAACATATATAAAACAAAAAATACATCTGGTTAAGTTACATACTTTTTCACTATTTTTCAAATATTTTTTTGCCGGAATTCACACAAAATAACGAAGATATTTATTTGGCGTGGCTGTAAAGGCGCGTCTCGCGGGTGCCGATTGATTTATGTTAATGCAATGGGAAATCTCAAGATGGTTCACAAGCGACACCCGCCGCTTCGTTATTCACCAATGCCCGGTTCAACTGGATAAATTTTGCTTTGAGGCATTTTTTCTGAACACAATAAATCAGGTCAACCGGCGTGGCGGATGAAAATGCGTTTATTGATGATATTGTTCCACATTACAATGGTAAAATAAGATAATTTTTTGCATAATCTGTAAATTTAGTTATTTGACTATTTTATTAAACAACATACATTATACACTTTTCAGAAAATCACTAATCTGAATTTTATTGGGGATTTGCGTGTTTTACTAATGTATCAAAAATGACAAGCCTGTTTGGCGGCGGCATGACGTAAGATTACCATTGGAAAAACACGCCAGAATTTATCAGATAGATAATATATGTATTTTTTAATTAACCGGGGGGATATTAAAATGAAGAATACAATGCTCATTATTGTCGGGTTGTTCGCTATGCTGTTTGCAATGCCGGGGTTTGCCTATGAAGAACCAACTCCGCAAGAATTCAAAGATGCTGAAAAAGGTGATGCCAGAGCCGAGCGCGAAGTGGCGTATTATTTTGAAAATTGTGCCCATGACCTGGATAAAGCTGAACTTTATTATAAAAAAGTGGCGGGCAGCGCCTTATGTTCATTAGGCAGAATCTATGAAAAGAGAGGTGATTATACACAGGCAATGAATTATTATCAACAAGCTGCCGATAACGGTTTCGCGCATGCCTATGGGTGCATGGGTAATCTACATGCGGCCGCGGATAAGGGGTTTGCGCAAGACATGAGCAAGGCCGTGGATTTATGGATCCTTGCATGTGATAAAGGCAGCAGGAGTACCGTTTCTTATTTGATTAAAGTTGCCAAACAGGAAGGCAACAGTAAAGCCGTGGCCTGCCTGAACCGCAATCAAATACAGTATCAAGAATAAAAAAACGCCGCATTGAGTAATCTCTGCTTGGAATATTTTTGAATAGAAAAGGTGGTGCCGAAGGTGGGACTCGAACCCACACGCCCTTGCGGACTCCAGATTTTGAGTCTAGTTTATCAAGCACAAAACAATAAAAACGTGGCTTTTGTGTGGCCTTAAGTTGATTATTCCCCTATTAAATGATAAGTTATGGAAAGAATGGGAAATTATCAACAAAGAAGCAAAAAATGGCAAAGAAGAAGACCAGAAATATACGAGGGCTGGGAAGTCTTTATAAGCGTTGTTCAAACGGCAAGGATTATCCGCCGACCTCTAAAAAAGCCGGGGTCTTATGGCTCAAGTATTTTGAAAATGGAAAACGAGTCAGAATTCCCCTTGAAGTAGACGGCAAGCCTGTTACTGACCTTGAAACAGCCCAGGCGGAACAATTACGTCTTCGTGCCCCTTACCTTACTGGCGACAAGATTGAAGCATTGAAGAAAATCAAGGCTGATCTCGTAGACTTGGAGGAAAAGCAAGTGGTCGAGCAGGATAAGGCGGAACCGCCAATGAAGCTTGCTGATGTTTGGCAAAGTTATCTTGATGCAACCAACCGACCGGATACAGGCCCAGCTACCTTGGAGAATTATCACAGACACTGGAAGGCATTTTCTGCCTGGCTTGAAAAACAGGCGAAAGCATATGTGTACCTTCGTGAAATTACGGAAGCTGATGCAGGAGCATTCATGGCTCAGTTGCGGAATTCTGCTAAGGATCGACACAAAAACAAAATCACATTTTCTACTGCCCGGCTCCCTCTGCTCTTGGCATGATGGTGTAGTTCCACTTTCCAAGCGTATCGTTGTGGATCACGGCTAGTTTTTTTAACTCAGCCTTAGTCGCCTTGA
>CAIKZE010000126.1 GCA_903831825.1 uncultured Lentisphaeria bacterium
AAATATTATAAATATCTATACTTATAATATTTGAAACAAAAAAAACAAGCGCGAAGAATATATTTTTCTTGAAAAAAATCGCATGAGCAGGATTTTCAGGCTGAATCAGTGCGAAGAATTTTCTGATTCTTTGTTGCTGGCAATCCGGGCCCAAAGAGATGTATTCCCCGGCCAGAACAGGGGGGTTGATGAAACTCTTTTGAAAAGTGCGGATCGCTATTCCGCTGCCGCCGGAACCGGAACTGCTCCCGGTTTGAGCGGCGGATTCAGCCAATGGGTAAATTGGTCCATGGCATTATCGTTCGTGAAAAATTCAAACTTCAGCAGATACCGCTTGTATTTCATGTCCGGCGGCAAGGTCAGCTTAACTGATCCCGGTTTGAGCGGTGAAATTCCGGCAAATTCTTTATTTTTGTTCATGATCATCTTGCCTTCAGGAGTATTTAAGGTCAAATCAAGCGAAATGCCGTCCATCTCTTTGGCCGGCAGATAATCAATAAGTACATCGGTGGAATCTTTTACGTCCACACTTCTTACGGAATAAAGCCCCGAATCAGTTACTTTAGACACGGATTCCAAACCTTTCCCGAAAAGGAGGGTCCATTCCCACTCCACCCGCTGTTCCGGCGGCGCCTCGATTTTGATTACCGGCTCAAGACCGAAACAGTCATTATCTTTCCAGAAAATAATTTTGGAAACAGGGCTTTTGGTAAGAACGGCGAAAACCCCGTTTTCGCCGATGCCGCCGGCGGAGACCCAGCGTTCGGCTTTAGAGATCCGGTCTTCGTTATACTCGGTATATTTCATCATTTTACTGATCGGGATCGGATCGGAGTTAATCGAAACAATTTTTTTGTCACCGACATTAAAAGATCTTTTCACCGGAATGGATATCCAGGATTTCGGAGTAAGCGCTTCATAGCCGATATTAAAGAAAGGATGGGGAGAGATCGTAGTTGTTAAAATCTCCTTGCTGTTGTTAAACAGGATGCCTTTGATTAAAATTTTTGCGGAATCGGAGAATTTAATATCTATGCGCAGTTTGTAAGACCTCTCTTTTGAAACCTGTACGTCTTGTAAAAAAGATACGACGACCTCTTCATCTTTTTTCTCTGTACTGCTTTGCCATGGATGAGAAACCGTTTCGGGAGGCGGGTCGGCAGACTCTTTTTTCGGTTCCGCCGGAGTTTCTTTCGGAGCGGTTGCATCCTCGGTTTTGGCCGGTTGGTCAGCCGGAACGAAAATCATTGGACCAAAAACTTGAGTCAGTCCGAATTTCACTCCGTTTTCACTGCCAAGAAACCCTTTTTCGCTGCCGGCGGGAACGATTTCTTTAAACCATCCGCCTCTGGCTACGCCCGGCGCGGACTGGTCCAGCGATTTTGCTCCCGGATTCAGCAGTACCGCGGTATAATATTTGTTGACAATCACATAGTCCGGAGTGCCGTCTTTGTCAACATCCGTGTTTTGAATTGTTACAGCAGAAACCTGACAGACAGATAAAATTCCAACCCAAACAATCAGCGGAAACTTCAATTTGCCGTATATCGGTCTTTTCATAACGTCGCTTTCCATATTTTTAAATACGTAAAATCACAGCAGCATTCAGTATCACCAAAATATTCATATTGCCATATTATACTTTAGCACAAAAAATGAAATGGCGCTTCTTTATTTTTATCAAAAACGGCTTTTTAATTCAAAAAATATTAAATTTTTATCAATCATCTCATAGATAAACATTGTTTGTCGTAAAATAACGGAACCAGAGGGGTCTTTTTTAATTGCAAAAAGGATAAAAACGGTCTCCGCAGACAGCCAATTCATACCGAATCGCAATCTTAAAGCTAGTAAAGATTGCGAATTTCGTCTTTGCCGGGATGGGCCGGATGAGGCTGGCGCTACCAGGGTAGCGACGGAACTCATACGGCACGTAGCCTGCATGGCGAAAACGCAACCGCTCCGCGGCAAGGCCCTTTTGAGTTTATTTGGAAATATCTCCGTCCCCCGATATCCATATCGGGCTTCCGTCGCCATTCCCAAATAATTCTCAAAATTGCTCTTGAACTGAGCCGCATTTGCGGCGAGAAATACGGAAAAAACAGTAATTTTGCTGGCGTTTTGACAATAAAAAAGATACCGTTCTTTAAACACAAACCCGGGCAAGCAGCCCGA
>CAIKZE010000127.1 GCA_903831825.1 uncultured Lentisphaeria bacterium
CCTGCAAACAAATAATTGTTTCCAACTACTCGCCACCGGCGGCTCGCCGGGCGTGATCCAACGCCGAAACGTTGGTCGCCAAAGGCGAAATACCAAAGGATTTTTTACTGTTAAGCTTCATATTTTATCCTGTATATCCTGCGTATCCCTGTTAAATCATAAAGCCGGTCAGACGACCGGCGCTCCCAGGTTTTTGTTCTCCCCTTTCGTGAGTTTCGTGCTTTTCGTGGTTAAAGTGTATTTAACTGTTTCCTTTGGTTGCGGCTACGCCGCGCTAAGCTTTTCGTGGTAAATCGGTTTTATCGGCTTTTCAACTTTCAACTTTCAATTATTTCGCATGCGGGTGGGCTTTGTTGTAAGCTTTTTTCAACCTTTCGGCGCTGACATGGGTGTAAATCTGCGTGGTGCTTAGATTTTCGTGGCCCAGCAGTTCCTGCACACTGCGCAGATCGGCGCCGGCGTCCAGCATGTGGGTGGCAAACGAATGGCGCAGTTTGTGCGGGGTAAGGTCCGGCGGCAGTCCGGTTGCTTTCAGGTAAAGTTTCAGATTGCGCTGAAATGACCTGGCGGTAAGCCGGGTTCCGAGCTTGTTGACAAACAACGGCGCATTGTTCTTCTCATTCGAAGTGCGCAGTTTCCGCAGTTTCATATATTCCCTGATTGCTTTTACCGCCGGGCCGCCGAGGGCGCAAAGCCGTTCTTTCTTGCCTTTGCCTTTGACTTTGGCAATATCGCTGATCAGATCAACGTCGCTCAGATTGAGGCTCACGGCTTCATTGATTCGCAGTCCGCCGCTGTAGATGACCTCTATCAGCGCGGAATCGCGGGCTCCGGCGAAAGCGGCGGAATCGTCGTCTTTGGCGGTTCCCGATTCCGCAGCGTTCTTCCAGTACAGGGCAGGGGCGTCCGCCAGCCCTGAAACTTGATCGACCGACATGAAACGCGGCAGGTTGCGCTCTTTTCTTGGTGAATTCAAACCGGAAAACGGATTCTTTTCGACAATATCTTCACGCACCATAAACCTGAAAAAAGATCTTATGGCGGAAATCTTACGGAGAACGGAAGTTTTTGCCAGCCCGATTTTCTGAAGTTCCACGACCAGGCTTCTGGCGGTGAAAACATCCACTTTCTCCCAAGCCTGAAAATCAGTTTCTTTCGGATACATTAATTGGGTGAATTGCGCGATATCCTGGCGGTAGCTTTCAATCGTATGACTGCTGGCCTGGCGTTCATGGGTCAGATATTGAAGAAATGATTCAACCGGATTCATAGTGTTTATCTTAAAACCAAAGGTTTTTTCCTGCTTTCAATTGTTTTTTGCTTGTTTAATATTACGTTAATATCACATGATATTCAAATTGAACAGTAAAATTTATAATGACATATAAAGAGGATTTTGCATTATGGTGAAAATGTGGAACATTTTTTTAGGCGCGGCGATGATTTCGCTGAGCGCGGCAGCAGCGGAAACCACGAAGACTCAGGTTCAAGCGCCGGCACAACAGTCGGCACAACCGGTAAAAGGCACGGTTAAGGCGGCGGCGCTGAATGTCCGGGTTAAACCCGGAACGCATTTCTCGGCGGTAGCCAAACTTAAACGCGGCGATGACGTCGCAGTGCTCCGGCAGATGAAAGACTGGTACGAGATCGTGCTTCCCGCCGAGTCTTCGGTCTGGGTCGCGGCTTCGCAGCTGAAAGACGGCAAGACGCTTTCCGAGTCAAAACTCCGCGCCGGCCCGGGTGTGGCTTATGAAGCTTACGTTACCACAATTCCCGCTGGAATCGAAGTAAATGTTCTGGACAAAAGCAAACCTGATTGGACAAAGATTGCCGCGCCTTCGACCCTGACCGGCTGGGTCAGCAAAGACCTTATCAGCGTCAGCGCTGAAGATGCGAAGAAACTTGAACCGGCGGCGGCCGCCGCTAAACCCGGCGAAGCCAAAGAGGTGAAAAACGCTAAAGGCGCCGACAATAAGGATACCGGTGAAGCAACCGCTCAACCGGAGAAAGCGAAAACTGCCGATAAAGCTTCCGGCAAAGAAAAAACACTGCCGTTTATTGCGGACAGTGACAAAAACGTAACTCTCGAAGGGACTATTTATCCGTTGGAAAAAAAGGACGCGGTTTATGTGACTCACGCGCTGTTCAAACAGCAGAAAGACGGCAACCTGATTCCGGTGTGCTATCTGCATGCCGCCAAGCTGAGTTTGGCCCCGTGGAATGAGAAGTCTGTTCAGATAAAAGGCAAGCAGCGCAAGGTGAGAGGCTGGAAGATGCCGGTAGTTGAAGTGGAGAAAGTGACGCCGCAACTTCAAGGAACTTAATATGCGCAATCTGTTTTTAATATTGATTTTTTACGGAATGGCCTGGAATACGGCTTTTTCCGCGGAACCCAGTTTGAAAATTGATAAATATGACGACGCTGCTGTCCAGGAACTTCGTTTATCTCCCGAGAAATATCTATTAAAAACTGTTTCGCTGAAAGTTAAATTTATTGCGTTTAAGACTAATTTACCGAAAGATGCAATACTTTCAGGAATGAAAAGCGATGCGTACTTATGGTTGAATGTCACTACAGCGCCTTTACCTGTTTTTATGTTGAAGAAAGGCGCGGATTTACAGATGAAGCGAGATACCGCGGTTACGTTATATTGCAGGGTATTGAAATTCAATTCTACCCGTTTTGTCAGGTATTACCTGATGGTTGATCGCATTGATGCGGGAGACCAGACGGATGAAAAATCCGGCAGTGACGGCAAAGATGTGAAGAAATCCGGTAATTCGACAGCAGTCTGAAGAAACTCAAAACTGAAAAAATAAATTATAAATATACAAGGAGAGCTCTGATGAAAAAAAGATGCTTAGTTTTTTTTGCAACATTCTTTGCCGCGGCCAACCTTTTTGCCCTGGGCGCGGATGTTCAAGCCCCTTTGGAAGCGGAAATTATGGCTAAACGGGAAGCCGATGCCGCCGCTAAACGCGTTGAAATGGCGTCGGTGGTGAAGATTTTCACGGTAAGCAGCCAACCGGATTATTACCAGCCCTGGCAAAATCAGGGACAGCGTCAGTCAACCGGATCCGGATTTGTCATTGCCGGCAACCGGATATTGACCAATGCGCATAACATTGCCAATCAGACATTCGTCATGGTGCGCAAACAGAGCGATCCCACCCGCTTTATCGCCAAACTGGAATTTGCCGGACATGATTGCGATCTGGCGATTTTGAAAGTGGACGACCTGAATTTCTTTAAAGACCTTCCCCCGATGACGCTTGGGGAAATGCCGCGCTTGCAGGATAAGGTTTCCGTGCTTGGCTACCCGATCGGCGGCGACAATATTTCGGTTACGGAAGGCGTGGTTTCCAGGATTGAGCCGATCACCTATTCGCATAGCGGCGTCAACCTGCTGGCCGTTCAAATTGATGCCGCAATCAATCCGGGCAACAGCGGCGGGCCGGTCATGGATAACGGCAAAGTGGTGGGGGTGGCGTTTCAGGGGCTGACTCAAGCTCAGAATATCGGCTTCATTATTCCGATGCCGGTGATTCGCCATTTTCTCAAGGACATTGAGGACGGCACATTTCAGGGATTTCCGGATTGTCCGTTTGACGCCATGAAAATGGAAAATCCGGACTTGCGGCGCTGGATCGGCATGACGCCGGACCAGTCCGGCGTCATGATTAAAGATTTGCCGCCGCTTCTGAAGAAAAAAGGGATTTTTAAAATTAATGACGTCGTGCTGGAGATTGACGGAGTGAAAATCGCCAATGACGCCACCGTGCCGTTCCGCCAGACCGAAGTGATTTTCTTCGCCAACATGATATGGGAAAAATATATCGGCGACAACTGCCGTTTCACCATTTTGCGTGAAAAGAAGAGAATGGATATAAATTATAAACTGGAAAAGCCTGAACGGCTGGTGCCGATACGTACTTTCGACAAGCTGCCGGTTTATTATATTCTCGGCGGGCTGGTTTTTGTGCCGCTCACCACCAACTATCTCGATTGCTGGGGCGGTTACTGGATGAAAGCCCCGCGCGAACTGGTCAATTTCCTCTTCGACGGTGAAATCACCTTGAAGCGGGATGAGGTAGTAGTGCTTTCCATGGTGCTGGCGGATAGCATTAATATGGGCTATCAGGAGATCAATGCCGCCGCAGTGGTTAAAGCCAATGGCGTTAAGCTTAAAAATCTGAGGCATTTCATTGACATTATCGAAAGCATGGACCACGGATTTCTGGAGCTGGAACTACTGTCCAAAGATAAAGTTGTCCTGGATATAACTGCGAGCCGGAAGGCCACCCCTGAAATTTTAACGCGTTACCGGATTCCGTCCGACCGGAGCGCGAATTTCAAGCAGGATTCAGGCGGCTTCAAACTGCCGCTGCTGCCAAAATTATTTTAACTCGTCAGCCTTATTAACCACAGAGGCACAGAGACACAGAGAAATCTTTTTAATAGGGTTAATAAGGCATGTTTCAAAAGGTAGTTGACACTTTTATGTCATAACGCTCTGATAAAATAAAATAAAGTAAAACAGTCAAAACAAGCTCCGGCGGAGCGATACATATTGTAGCGCCGGACTTTAGTCCGGTGAATGATGACAATTAAAATTTGGAGTTCCGTAGGAACGAAACATATAAGGATTGATATGATTCGAGCCTGCGGCTCTCAAATTGTGTGGGGGATGGCGGACAAATTAAAATCCGTACCTACAACATGATTCGAGCCTGCGGCTCTCAATGGCGGCATCTCAAGAAGTGTCAACTATCTCCAAATCTTTTTGAAACATGCCGTTAATACAACACAAAATCTTACGGCAAAACCGTATCCTGATTTCTATCTTTCGTTATCTTCCGGCTGTTTAAACTGCCAGGTTTTCCTCTGTGTCTCTGTGTCTCTGTGGTTAATTTGCATTAATTAATTGCGGGTTATGGAGATATAGCTGTCTTCGCTCTGGAAGATGCCGTTTTCCGCGGATACTTCCAGCGTCATCTTGTATTGAACGCTGCTTCCGGGAGCTTGTGATTTGCTGTACGGCGGGTTGAATATCCTGATTTTCCTCAAGCGTACTTGGCTGCGGCCTTCGGTTACTTCGACCTTGTCTGAAGGCAGCAGTTCGTGTCCGTCCACTTTCAAGCCGGCGACAAGCATCCGCCTGACCGGAGATTTTATGGATAGCACCGGCGTGATGACCGCCAGTCGCCGCTCATTGGCCGTCGTCATCTCGATTTCATAAGAAACATTGTCTATTTCAATACCGAATTTTTCAAAAACCATGTCAATCCTTTCAG
Source organism: uncultured Lentisphaeria bacterium (assembly GCA_903831825.1). Lineage (GTDB taxonomy): Bacteria > Verrucomicrobiota > Lentisphaeria > Victivallales > Victivallaceae > CAIPAT01. The sequence goes on from CAIKZE010000127.1 coordinate 5,296, forward strand.
CGTTACAACATAAATATACGATTCATCCGGATGAAATCAATATTAAGGAGCCGTAAAACAATAACCTTTACATCTTCGCGATTCTCCCGAATGCCTTTGTGTTTGCCGGTACTCAAAGTAACTCAAGCTTCCAGCTTGATAAGCAAGCAGGATGCTTGCAGGACTCTTTAGCAGCCCCAAAATCACTTCGGGATATTTCGCGAAACTTGTCAAGTTTATTTCTTATACCGAATCGCAATCTTAAAGCAAGTAAAGATTGCGAATTTCGTCTTTGGCGGGTGGGCCGGATGAGGCTGGCGCTACCGGGGTAGCGACTGAACTCATGCGGCACGCAGCCGACATGACGAGAGTGCAACGCTTTGCGGCAAGGCCCTTTTGAGTTTATTTGAAAATGTCTCCGTCCCCCGATATTCATATCCCGATATTCATATCGGGCTTCCGTCGGCATTCCCAAATAATTCTCAAAATTGCTCTTGAACTGAGCCGCATTTGCGGCGAGAAATACGGAAAAAACAGTAATTTTGCTGGCGTTTTGACAATAAAAAAGATACCGTTCTTTAAACACAAACCCGGGCAAGCAGCCCGA
>CAIKZE010000128.1 GCA_903831825.1 uncultured Lentisphaeria bacterium
ATATGTATCGCTCCGCTGGAGCTTGTTTTGACTGTTTTACTTTATTTTATCAGAGCGTTTGACATAAAAGTGTCAACTACCTTTTGAAACATGCCAAAATATTGATGTTTTTTTTTGCTCTGCTGGATGTCAATTTTTTATTCATAAATTTATGTTTTTTTTCTTGTAAAAATCCGGCGTTCGTCTAACTTAGACGTTTTCATGTTCATCAATTAACATAAAGGAACGATATGCATTTAGAAATAGAAATGCAAGAACCAGACGAACCTGGCCCTAGTAGCCGGGGAAGATTCTTGTCGCTCCTGAATGTTCTTGCCAAAAATAGCCACGAATAAGCTGGTTGCGGAATTGTTTCAGGCAGCGCCAAAAATCTAAAATTAACGCAGGTCATAGTATATTTTGTATATGAAGTATACTCCGGATTGTTTTTTTTAACTTTGGCAATCATGCTTAAAACATTATTAAGGCTATCTCATGGGAATTCTGGAAAAGCTAAACAGAACGTCGCCCGTTGCTAAGACTAATGCATTGAAAAATGATGATGTCAACGCCAGAAAGTTGTTCAGTCTTTGTTCCCAGCCCGAGGACGCGGCGTTGCGTGAGATCGGCAGCACTCCGGCCGGGCTGAAAGGCGAAGATGCCGAGGACCGGCTGGGTGAGTTCGGCGAGAATGTGTTCTTCAAAGGTCACACTCTGAATCCGCTTGTCGAAATTCTGGTCCGGTTCAAAGATCCGCTGGTGATTCAGTTGCTGGCTATCTGCGTTATTGCTTTCTTTATGGGTGATCTGCGATCTGTGATTGTGGTCGGATGCATGATTTTTATCAGCGTGTTCCTCGCCTATTTCCAGGAAAAGATATCCAGCAAGGCCGTCGAGAAGCTGCAAAAAATGATTCACTCCTCGACGATTGTGCTGCGGGACGGCGTGGAAGTGTCGATTCCGCTGAAAGATGTGGTTCCCGGCGATGTGGCGGTCTTGACTGCCGGTTCGATTATTCCCGCCGATGCGAGAATTATTCAGGCCAAAGACTTCTTCGTCAGCCAGTCGGCGTTGACCGGGGAGTCGATGCCGCTGGAAAAATATGCCTGTACTTCCTCCGCTTCCGAGGGTAACCTGATGGAACTGCCGAACGCCTGTTTCCAGGGCAGCAATGTGATCAGCGGTTCCGCCAAAGTCGTGGTAATCAATACAGGGGACAGGACTTTTCTCGGGTCGGTGTCATCCTCGCTGGCCAGTACCAAAGAGAGTACCAGTTTCGACAAAGGCGTGGCGTCGTTTGTCTGGCTGATGATCCGGTTTATGCTGGTCATGGTTTTCGCCACGTTCATGATTGTGGGGATTACCAAGCACGACTGGCTTGAGGCGCTGCTTTTCGGGCTGTCGGTGGCGGTGGGGCTTACCCCGGAAATGCTGCCGATGATTATGACGGTCTGCCTTTCCAAAGGGGCCATCGTCATGTCGCGCAAGAAAGTGATTGTCAAGAAGCTCAAGGCCATTCAGAACCTCGGCTCCATGAATATTCTCTGCACGGACAAGACCGGCACGCTGACCCAGGATAAAATCATTCTAGAAAAGCATATTGACGTAATCAACCGGGAAAGCGACGACGTGCTCCGCTACGCCTACATGAACAGTTTCTACCAGACCGGGTTGCGCAATCTGCTGGATAAAGCCATTCTTGTCAACAAAGACCTGGACGTCGAGAAAAACTGTCGCAAGATCGATGAAATTCCGTTCGATTTCGAGCGTAAGCGGATGTCGGTCATCATCGACTATGAAGAAACCCATGTGCTGATCTGCAAGGGCGCGGTTGAAGAGGTTTTCAACTCGTGCGACAAATATCAGGTTGACGAGGAGATTTATCCGCTGATCGACATGATCAAAAGCGACCTGATTGAAGAATACCAGCGTCTCAGCGCTGACGGCTATCGGGTGCTGGCGATTGCCTATAACGAATTTCCGCGGACGAAGGAAGTGTTCAGCGTCCAGGATGAAAAGGAACTGATTCTACTGGGCTATGTCGCGTTCTTCGACCCGCCCAAAGACTCCGCCGCCAAAGCCATCAAGGCGCTGCACAATTCCGGGGTCGAGGTGAAAATTCTCACCGGCGACAACGAACTGGTGACCCAGAAAGTCTGCGTTGACGTCGGCCTTACGGTCAATAAAGTCGTCATCGGCAAAGAACTGGCGGAGATGAGCGACGAAGAATTCCGGCGCACCATTAAAGACGCCAATGTGTTTGCCCGTCTGACGCCGTCACAGAAGGAGCAGATCATCAAAGGGTTGCGCGAAATGGGCAACGTGGTCGGTTTCCTGGGGGACGGCATTAACGACGCGCCGGCCATGAAGGCGGCGGACGTGGGGATTTCGGTGGATACCGCAGTGGACATTGCCAAGGAGTCGGCGGATATTATTCTGCTGGAACGCAGTCTGCTGGTACTCGAAGACGGGATTATCGAAGGCCGGAAGGTTTTCGCCAACATCATCAAATACATTAAAATGGGCGCGAGTTCCAATTTCGGGAATATGTTCAGCGTGGTCGGCGGCGCTTACTTCCTGCCGTTTCTGCCGATGGCGCCGATTCAGATATTGTTCAACAACCTGCTCTATGATATTTCCCAGATCGGGATTCCGACCGACCATGTGGATGACGAGTTCATCAAGACGCCGCAGAAATGGGATATCCGGTTCATCCGGAAATTCATGGTGCGCATCGGGCCGATCAGTTCGATATTCGATTATGCCACTTTTTTCCTGATGCTGTATTTCTTCAACTGCATTCTGTTCTCCAGCGCCGGAACGACGCCGGAGATGAAGATTCATTACGAGCAGTTGTTCCACACCGGCTGGTTCGTCGAGTCGCTGCTTTCGCAGACCTTGATCGTCTATATCATCCGGACCAATAAGATTCCGTTCTTCCAGAGCCGGCCCAGTCCGTTTATGGCGTTTATGACATTGCTGGTTATGGGTACCGCCTGCATTCTGCCCTATTCGCCGCTGGCGCATTATCTGGAGTTGACGCCGCTGCCGTGGACTTTCTGGCCGTGGATGGCGCTGTTTATGTTAATGTATGGTATTATCACTCATTTTGTTAAAGTCTGGTTTAACCGTAAATTCGAGGTTGCTAAATGAAAAGTCTTTTAAACGCATTGCAGGAAGGGCGTCTGGTCGAACTTCCGGTCCACGAAAAAGAAAAAGTATTGGAATATCTGGCGATTCTGATTGAGGCCATCCCTGACATCGGCAACAATCAGGACATCGTTTCAGCCGTCAATAAGCGTGAAAGCGTTTCCAACACCGGGATCGGCATGGGCGTGGCTTGCCCGCATGTTCGCGCCACTCGCGACGACGGCGAGCTTTTCTGCGCGGTGGGCTGGTCTCCCGCGGGGATCGATTATGGTTCGCCGGATGGCAGGAAAGTCCACATGGTGATCATGTATTATATCCCGAACTCGCAGCGCAACGCTTACCTGAAAGAAGTTTCCGGTCTGGCCAAGGCGATCAAAAATACCGATGCCTATCAATTTCTCTCCAGCATTCCCGATTTGCAGTCTTTGCGCGGCAAGCTGCTGGACTGGATGGAATTAGCCACCGACAAGGCGATTCCTGACTTCAAAGCCCGGATGATCAAGCTGGAAGAGAAACAACTGGTGGCCAGCGCGGTGGAAGCGGTTAAAATGACTAAGCTCACGGTGGTGCCGTTTTCGGTACTGGTTACGGATTCCGCCCGGTGCATGGTATTGACGAAAGATATTGAGTTGATGGAAAAATTTGAAGGGGCAAACGATTTTGCCCCCATGTTCAATACCGGACACGATTTCGAGTATGCCGGGCATCACATTTCCGTGGTTTCGGAAGCCGCTTTTCCCAAAGACCGTTTCCTTTACGAGTGCGTCGCCATCAAATAACGTTGCGAATCGGGTCAGGCGCGCCGCATCCGCGGTTCATGGGTATCATGCAACAAAAGGCAAGTTTTATGGAATTAATTTTGCATTCGCGCAACGGCGATTTAAATTAATATGCTAATAATAAATGTTCATTTCATTATTAAAATATAATATAAGGGTAAAAAGCAGTGAGTAACAAAGGGGTAAAAAGCGACCTTTACAAGGCGGCGGGAGTGGATATCGACCTGGCGACGAATCTTCTGGGAAAAGTAAAAGCCCGGCTTGGCGCCACGCGGCGGCCGGAAATGCTGGCCCCGATCGGCGGTTTCGGCGGCCTGTTTCAATTGGACCTGAGCAAGTACAAGCAGCCGGTGCTGGTGTCCAGCATTGACGGTGTGGGCACTAAACTGATGGTTGCCGCAATGATGAATAAATACGACACCATCGGTTTTGATATCGTCAATCACTGCATCAATGACATCTCGGTGCAGGGGGCGGAACCGATTTATTTTATGGATTATATCGGTATCGGAAAGCTGCGCAGTCCGCTTTATGAAAACGTTCTTTTCGGGATCGCGGACGCCTGCAAAGCTGCCGGTTGCGCCGTCCTCGGCGGCGAAACCGCGGAAATGCCGGGTATGTACGGCAATGAATTTGACCTGGTCGGCGTGATCACCGGCGTTGTGGAAAAAGACAAGCTGATTACCGGCGAAAACATCAAGCCGGGACATCTGGCAATCGGACTGGCGTCGAACGGCCTGCACACCAACGGTTTCAGCCTGGCTAGAAAGATACTTTTCGAGCAGAATAAATATACGGTAAAGAGCAAGCCGAAAGGGTTGAATGAGTCCATCGGCGAAGCGCTGCTCAAGCCGCACACCTGCTACTGGTCAGCAATCAAACAGGCAATGGAAAAAGATTTGAACCTGGACGGCATCGCCCATATTACCGGCGGCGGCCTGTATGACAATGTGCCGCGCGTTCTCCCTGACAAAGTCGATGTGATTTTCGACAGCAGCGCACTGCCGATGCCGCCGATTTTCAAACTGCTTGTCGAAAAAGGCAAGGTCAGTCATGAAGAAGCATACCGTGTATTCAACATGGGGTTCGGCATGATCTGGTTCGTTCCTTCAAAAGAAGCCGCCAAAGCATTAAAGATCTGCAAGTCGGCAGGATTCAATGCCGCTGTTTGCGGCGAAGTCGTAAAAGGCCGCCGCAGCGTAACCGTCAACTGATTTCATAAATTTAACATGGATCTGAAAATGAACGGGAATGACTGGATATCAAAAGCACAATGGCTGAAAAGCATTGTCGAAAAGCCTGCCGGGAAAGCATATTCCATGATTTCCAACTTCCTGCCCCGTTCAGGGGGAGAACCGTCTGAAACGTCCAGGGCGATCGTTGCTCTCATGGGAGCAGTACTCTGGGCGGACGGGACATTGCAGGAAAAAGAAATAGACGAATTCAGGAACATTCTTTCCAGGACGCATTCCCCGGAGATGGTTGATTATTTTGTCCATTCGCTCAAGAATTTCAAAGGCGCCGACATTACCAAACAATGCGCGCAGATCAAGCATCTGCCGGATCCTGAAAAATTGAAGATCATTGCCGCGCTGCTTAATTTGAGCTGGGCGGATAGTGAATATCACGAATTACAGCAGGCAATGATTGCTCAGATCGCCGTCAATCTGGATGTTGATGAGGCCGTGCTTAAACAGATGGAAACCGATATTGCCAAAGATCATGAAAGCCGCAGGCGAATATTGAAATCCGGCGCCGGAATAATCGTCGCCCTGATCGTAATCGCGATTTTTATTCTGACCGCAACTTTTTTGAAATCGGTAATTTTCGGGCTGATTCTGGCCTATATCTTCCTGCCGCTGGAGAAATGGTACGAAAAACAATTTACTTCAAACACTTTTTTCGTTAAGCTGTTCGGGTTGGGCTCCAGCATTATTTCTCCATTAAAAACCATTGCCGTCAAACTGCGCAGTCCCCGGGAAACAGTAGAATTAAGCCCTTCGGAAAAAGAGAAAAAGTATCGTCAGGCGCTGGTCGGAAAAGCGACGACAGCCACCGTCAGTACTTTTATCCTGATATGTATTATACTTGGGATCGGGTTTGTCACCCTGTCAGTCTCTTATGTCGCCGGACTGAACGCTTCGTTCCAGGAGTGGGTCGAGCAGCAACCGGCCAAACCGGCAGTGGCCGGAGTTGAAGGCCAGGCCCCGCCCCCGTACGCCATCCCGGCTGTTTTCGACAGGCGCAGCCAGCTTATGCCCGTAGTTAGAAAATATATTGAAAAACTGGAATCCCTGAAACCGGAACTGGAAAAATTGCCTTTTGTAAAAGTCGCGGTATCCGAAGTTACTAAATTTCTCACCGATGCCGGCAATCAGAAAGAAATTGTGGCAATGGTTCTGCAAAAATCCGGAGGCGTGTTTTCTTTTACCGCCGGCTTTGTAAAAAGAGTGTTTTCGGTGTTGCTTGACGTGTTGCTTACCATCTTTTTCTTCTCGCTGATCCTGAAGACAATGGCGGATTACTGTTCCGCGCAGCAGTGCGACGGCGATAAACAAAGCGAGTATTTGATACGGGGCATATACAACAGTAAATGGCTGCCCGGCGCGAGCGAGGAAACTCTGGCGCGCGCCAGGGAGATTCTGCATAATATCATCATAAAACTGAAAATATGGGTGCGCGGCTACCTGATTATCATTCTTATCGAAAGTACGCTCTACACCACCGCGTTTTTCATCCTGGGCGTTCCCTATGCGCTGATTCTGGGCATCATTGCCGGCTGTACGGTACTTTTGCCGTACATCGGACCGTGCACCAGCGCCTTGCTGACGCTCGTTGTCTGTCTGGCGGCGGGAACACATACCAGCATGGTGCTGCTGGTGGCGGTTGTCCTGACCTATATCGCGATCACCGGAATTCTGGACCAGTTGTTCATTTATCCTACGGTCATCGGCGGGGCGCTGGGGCTCACCACGCTTGAAACAATCATCGTTGTGCTGCTGGGCGGGCTTTTCTTCGGGTTGACCGGCATGATATTCGCGGTTCCGACAGCATCAGTATTGAAATATCTCATCCCGCAAATTTATAATTGCTGGAAGTAAAAAATCCGGAATTCAGGAGTCAGAATGGAGCCGGTTTTAATGGAGGGATTGTCCGCCTCTGGATGGTTATGCTCCGTCATAACCGGGATTTCCGGATTCAGAATTGAGCTTCATCGGAGCGACATATTAATAGCAGAATTCAGTAGTCAGCGACGGACTGCGGTTCCCGCAGTTTTAGCAAATAAGGAACTCTCAGGAATTTGAAAAGTCTTTCAAAGGAAAAAGAGGAGTTTCAAAAGAGAATTCAGTAGTCAGAATAAAACCTGAAATGCTAAAGGCAGCGCCGGCGGCGCGGAATATTAATAGCTTTAAATGCCATCAAAGAAATTTTAGCTCCATCGGAGCGATATATTAATAGCGAGGAGTTTCAAAAGAATGGAAAGCATAAATCCCGAACACAGGCATTGCAGTCATATTTTTTTGCGTTTTCTATCCGCGGCCGCCGCGATAATTATTCTGTCCGGCTGCTGTGCCGCCGCGCCGCAGCATACCGTATCCCAGGTTTCCACCATTGACGCGCTGTTGGCCGGAGTTTACCGGGGGCATGTTCCGCTGCGCCATCTGCTTGCCATGGGCGACACCGGAATCGGGACTTTTGACAACCTCGACGGCGAAATGATTATCATGAACGGCAAGGTTTATCAGATTAAAGCCGACGGCAAAGTGTATTTGCCCGATTTAGACATTAATACTCCGTTTGCCGCGGTAGTTAACTTTAAAGCGGATAAAACATTTGCGCTGCCGCCCGGAACTGATTTCAAAGGAGTGACGGCGGTCATTGATAAAGAAGCCGCCTGCGGCAACTTGTTCTGTGCGATTGTCATCCATGGGACATTCTCAAAAATGAAAACGAGGTCGGTTCCCGCCCAGCAGGAACCGTTCAAGCCATTAGCTGAAGTAACCAAAAATCAGCCGGTATTCAATCTTAACAACGTTTCCGGCACAGTTATAGGATTCAGGCTGCCGCCTTTTGTAAGAGGCATTAACGTGCCCGGCTATCATTTGCATTTCCTGAGCGATGACCTGAAAAGCGGCGGACATATTCTCGATTTTGAACTTACCGGGGGAACCGCTGAAATCAATATCTGTGACAAATTTTTCATGCTTCTGCCCGGAAATGAAAAAATGTTCGGTTCCGTCGATTTATCAAAAGACCGCAGCGCGGAACTGAATAAAGCGGAAAAATGATCCTGAAAACAGAATCCAGGAGTCAGAATTCAGGAGTCAGAATAAACCCTGAATACAGGAACTTCTAACCACGAAAAACACGAAAATTCACGAAAAATATCAATACAGCTTCACCATGAAGTGCATGAAGGTAGGGAAGACAAACCTGGGAGCTCCGGTCGCCTGACCGGCTTTATATTTTCACCACGGAATACACTGAAAGACACGAAAAAATACCAATCCACTTCACCATGAAGAACATGAAGGAAATGAAGTAAATCACGGGAACGCCGCTCTCCGTAACGACTTTATGTTTTATCCACAAAATACATGCAAAAATGGAAATTGCTGTTTTTGCACCGCCGGAACGATATTGTCCAGAAAAATTAATAATAATTAAAAGAAAAACATAACTTTCATTTGCAATGTTGTTTATTAATGGTTTATGTCTAATAGGGTGAATATAGAACCGAAAAACAAAATAGGAGAATTGATTATGAATAGAATACAATCGTTGATAGACCGGGATTTTTCAAAAGGGTTGAATTATTTATTGGAAGAAGGCGGAAATCTACAGAAAGATTTCCCTCCTTTTCACAAGGAAGGCGAGAAGGAAGAAGACGTTCTGAAAAAGGCTAAAGATAAATTTGTAAAATGCGTCGATTCTTTCGGGAATGCTATTTGTAAAGCAGAGCCAGATGGTGATACAGGTATATACAACAAAGAGAATGTGGAAAAATATCGGCAACTTAAAGAAATATGCGAATCAATCACTGAGAAGTAAATTATATTTAATAATACCGCCTGATTAGATTATTAAATTCTCATTTAAGCTGGAGAAGTTATGAGCAATGAAGCATCTAAATTTCAAGACAAATTTCTTGGTTTTCAAAAGAGATATTTGGGGGAAATAGAAACTTCTGTGAAATATGTGTATCACTATACTTCACTCAAGGGATTGACTGGTATCCTTAATGAAGGCTCTATATGGCTATCTGATAATAGTTTGTTGACTCAAATACATGAAGAGATTATACCGGCAAAAGAGAAAATATTATATATTTTAAGTCAGATTAATTTTCCAGATAAATCGCAGAACGATATTTTGGGAGAAATCAAAAAATATTTTATGACTAGTAAATTGAATTGTTATATTTCTTGTTTTTGCAAAAAATCGAACTTGGATAATATGTGGAAAAAATATGCTGATAATGGAACAGGCGCATGTATTGAATTTGATATCAGTAAAAATGATTGCAGAAAATTTTTCACAGAAAATGCACCACATTATTTCCGATTATATAACGTTATTTACAATGAGGATAAATTTGAGAAGCAAGTCGAATATTTGATAAATTACTTTTTCTATGAATTGTATCATGAGGCCACAGACAAAATAAAATTTAGAGATTATATTTATGGCTTTTTACGGTATGTCGTATATCTCTATAAGAAAAATAGTTTTGGCATAGAAGAAGAAGTTCGTTTGTTCGTAGACAATCATAATGCGAAAGCTTTTGACATTCAATGCAGATATTCCGATGAGGGAACGCCCGTTAATTATATTTCGTCCTGTATGTGTAACGAGGCCTGCGGAAATCCAACATTACCGCCCATTAAACGAATTTTTGTGAGATCAGAAATAAATATTAATAAAGTTTGGTTTATTGTCAATAAATTCGATCAAAATATTTCAGTTAAATCTGTAGAAAATGTTGCCTGTTGACACCAGATCGCGCTTTTTTGAAAGTTATCTTGACAGGCTTAAACGCGGTGGCTCAAAATCGCTGTTTTACGGACAGGCTCTATTTAGAACCATTAGTTCAGGACATTAACTCAATCTAGGCGGCTTATTCCAGTCAGTGAAATGAGGCATTATAAAGACTATAACCAATCCCAATACGTACCAAAGAGATATGGTACAGAATAACGAATTATTAAAGCCATTTTCGCATCCATCTGCAATAAACCAGTATATTTCGCTAATACCAGGAAGAACTAATGTAAATATTCCCTTCACCCAATTGTGAGAAAAAGCAAATATGCTTGTGTAAACATGCATCGCTATAGAAATAATAATTATCAATTTTTCTAAAATAGCTCCTAGCAATACACAGATTGGAGTACACGCAAAAATAGTGACTATCAAGGCACTTGCCCACCATGAGAAGCCAAGGAGGAAGTAAAGATACACGGCGAGTAACATATTGAAAAAAATGGATTTATTGAAAAACATTTCAAAATCTTCTTTAATATTTATGGATTTAATGATTTAAGTAAAGCGATAGATTTTACATGACCCTGATCAGCTGCTTTACGAATCCATTTGACAGCTTCTGCTTTATCCTTGATAATACCTATACCTTCGTAGTAGCACATACCAAGTCTTGTCTGTGCGTCTGGCTCACCCTGTTCAGCAGCTTTACGAATCCATTTGACAGCTTCTACTTCATTCTTGATAATACCTATACCTTTTCCATAACAATATCCTAGCATCAGTTGAGCCTTTACAACACCCTGTTCAGCAGCTTTACGAAACCATTTGACAGCTTCTACTTCATCCTTGATAATACCACTACCTTTGTAATAGCACATCCCAAGGCTATACTGTGCGTCCTTGAGCCCCTGTTCAGCGGCTTTACGAAACCATTTGACAACTTCTACTTCATCCTTGATAATACCACTACCTTTGTAATAGCACATCCCAAGGCTATACTGTGCGTCTGGCTCACCCTGATTAGCTGCTTTACGAAACCATTTGACAGCTTCTACTTCATCCTTGATAATACCTATACCGTCTCCATAACAACATCCTAGCATCAGTTGAGCCTTTACGACATTCTGTTCTGCTGCTTTGCGCCACCATTTCACGGCTTCAGTTAAGTCTTGCGCCACGCCAAAACCGTTGGTATAACACAATCCAAGATTATACTGTGCTTCCTTGAGTCCCTGTTCAGCGGCTTTACGAAACCATTTAGCTGCTTCAGCAAGGTCTACCGTTACGCCCTCGCCGTTTTTATAACACAATCCAAGATTATACTGTGCTTCCTTGATCCCCTGTTCAGCGGCTTTACGAAACCATTTAACTGCTTCAGCAAGGTCTGCCGTTACGCCCTTGCCAAATTCATAACACAAACCAAGATTATACTGTGCATGAACA
>CAIKZE010000129.1 GCA_903831825.1 uncultured Lentisphaeria bacterium
CCTTCCGCCGCGTAAATCTGACTGAATCAGAGCTGATTGCCTAACAATCCTTCGTGGAAAAATACCGGCTTATAACCATTTTCCGTCACCAGTCTTATCGCAGTTTCCATCCTCTCGAAATGGTCAGGTATGTAGCCGGCGTAGAAAGGATAGCAATATTGTTCATGAGTCCCGATATTGATGGTGTCTTTCCAGGTTTTTGACATTAGTCTGCCAAGGATGTCTTTGATTTCCTGGACTGTGCAGAGATTGCAGAAAAAGTCCGACGGCATTCTGAACAAACCGGTTTCCTGCTCATAAATGATATTGGTCAAGGCTTTTTCCGCGGCCTCCGGGAAATTTCTGACCCCCAGGACAGTGGCGCCGTTGTCTTTCAGAAATTTAAGCGATACCGGGGACGACACCTCGTAATAGTGGATAATCGTCGGCGGGCAGAAAGACTTTTCGCCTGCGAAGCGGAGAACCTGCGCTTTTACCATCTCATAGTGTTCAGGCAGTTTTTCCGGAAAATGCTCACTGTATGGCCGGCCGGGAAACTCCGAGAAGGCATGGAACGCCAGTTTCAGCCAGTCGGCGTTGGCTTCCCATTCCGGTTTATACTTATCGGAAAATTGACTCAGCTCAAACGGCTCATGATCGTTCCGGAAAAAGACGTTCAGCACGAATTTAGTGCCGTATCTGGTATTGAATTCTTTCAGTTTGGACAGATAAAACGACTCAAAGATTGATTTATAACATTTTTTGTGAATTTCTGTCAGGCAGAAAATGTTATCATCTATGAAGAAATTATAGCGATTAAATGATTTTCTGTCCCATATTACGGAAATATTCTGCTGTTCATTGCCGGAGCTTGCTTTGATGATATTGAAACGCTCTTTCAATTCGACATTAGCACTGAAAGTACCGTCAATACAGAATGATTTGATTCCGTTTATGTCAATTTCTGTATCTGGCGCGGCTCTGCCTTTTACCGGAATTTTCAAGCGTCTGGCGGTTTCTGAACCGTGGTGTTTGTTCAGCACCGCGCCGTTATAAGGGAACTCGATTGTTACTTTAGAGTTTTTCACAACAGTGCTTTCTCCAGTTGTTTGACGATATTGCCGAATTCATCGAGTGCATCCAGTACCGGTTCCGGCCGGGACAGGTCAACTCCGGCGTCTTTCATAATATCGAGCACATCTTTTGAATCTCCGGCTTTCAGGAAGCCGAGATAGGCTTCCAGTTTTTCTTTGGACCCGCTGAGGATGTTTTGAGACAGTTTTACTGCCGCGGACATGCCGGTGGCGTATTTGTAAACGTAAAAATTGTAATAGAAATGAGGAATTCTGGCCCATTCCATTTCGACCCGCTTATCGGCATCGACCACTTTCCCGTAATATTCCTTGTTCAGTTTATAATACTCCTCAGACAGCATATCCGGGGTCAGCGGTACCGAATTTTCAGATTTTTCATGAATCATCTTTTCAAATTCAGCGAACATGGTCTGGCGGTAAACTGTTCCCCGGATTTCATCCGCCAGATGGCACAGCAGGTAAGCCTGCACGTTTTTATCGCGCTTCTGCTTCATCAAGTAGTGATGCAGCAGCAGTTCGTTGGTCGTGGAGGCCACTTCCGCGACGAAAATACTGTAGTCGGCGTAATGGTATTGCTGAGTCCGGTTGGAATACAGCGAATGCATGGAGTGTCCGAGTTCGTGAGCCAGGGTGAACACATCGTTGAGCGTGCCGTTGAAGTTCATAAGCACGTAGGGATAGGAATCGTAACAGCCGCTGGAATAGGCGCCGGAACGTTTACCTTTACATTCCATGACATCGATCCAGCGCTGTGAAAAGGCCTTTTCCAGCAATTCGCAATATTCCTTGCCGAGGGGTTTCAGCGCCTCCCGCACCCAGTGGCAGGCCTGGTCCCAGGTGACCTTGACGCGGCACTCCGGCACCAGCGGATTGTAGATATCGTACATATCCAGTTTTTTCAACTTCATTGCCTTTGACCTGACTTCCAGATATTTGTGCAGCAGCGGCAGTTTTGTCTTAACCGCGCTGATCAGGTTGTTGTAGACTTCCGCCGGAACATTATCCTCGAAAAGCGACGCCTCCAGCGCGGATGGATAGTTGCGGATTTTGGCATAGAATGCATGTTTTTTGATAGTGCCGTCCAGGGTCGAGGCGATGGTGTTGCGGTATTTTGCGTAGGTGTCGAACATGGCTTTGAACGCACTCTGGCGGACGTTGCGGTCATGGCTTTCCAGAAATTCGATATAGTTGCCGTGGGTGAGCGTAATCAGTTTGCCTTCATCATTTTTTACTCTGGGGAATTTCATGTCCGCGTTGTTCAGCTTGGAGAAGGTTTTATGCGGATTGCTGAAAATATCCGAGGCCAGTCCCAGAATGCGCTCTTCTTTTTCGGAAAGCGTATGCGGACGTTCGCGGAGCAATTCCTCCAGGCTGCGTTTGTAGAATTTCAACGCTTTGCTCTTGAGAAATTTATTTATTTTCTCCAGCGGTATGGTCATTACTTCCGGATCGAACCAGGCGGTCTCGCCGGAGATTCTGGCGTATTTGGCGCTGATGCGGTCCACCAGCGCGCTGTTCTTTGAATTGCCGGTGTCTTCATCGGCTTTCAGATGGGCGTAAGTATAAACCTTCTCCGCCAGCCGTTCCATAACATCCATTGCCGTAATGGCTTCGGCCAGTACTTCCGGGCTTTCGGCCAGCCGTCCTTTGTAGCTCATGAATTTCGCCACCAGCGGATCAATATCCTTTAAATCTTTTTCCCATGCCTTCATATCGCGATATAGCGGAATCAGATCCCATGTCAGCTCTGCGGGCAGTTCAGAATGCTGCAGCAGTTCGTTGCTTTTTTCCGGCATTATGGTTAATCCTTATCTGTAAAATGTTGCTGTTAATATCTTTATTAATATTACGTTCGTTCCGGGTTGTCTTTTGCTTCCCGTTCAATTTTCAGTATTCTGTTTTATGAATTTATGTCTTCCATTCTCTTTTGAAACTCCATTGTTTTTGAGAGGCCGGCAGGCCTCTTGTTCTCTTTAAGATTTCATTCTTCTATAAAAATACTGCAATTCATATCCCCGTGCTCTTTCTAGATATAATCTCTTTTTCGGGATCAAAGTCACCACTGATATAAATCATTTAGGCACGGGAGACCACGCTGACTCACGGGGTATTATACCACCACAGAAATACCGGCCTTGAGACATGAAATCACAATATTCTTTCCTTATGCTGTTCAATTTTTCGTTTTATAGCCCATCTTTATTATTTTCTAATTTTCTATACTTCTGCCGGAACAAGATCAAATCCCATGGATTGTGCTCTCTTTTTCAGGCTTTTCAATATCCGTTCCTGATATTTTTTATCAAAAGCATCCGGATCAATCGGTTTATATTCCTCTTTTCTGGTGACCATATTATAGAATATGACGGCCAGTTTTCGCGCCGTGGCGGTTATTGCCTTCGGCGCACCGGCCTTGATTTTTATCCTTCGATAAAATCTGCCGAGATAGCAATTACTCTCTTTCAAAGACTGCGCAGCCATCCTGAATGCCTTGGCCGCCCGGCTTTGCACTTTTCGCGTCTTATTCGTCAGAATTTTTCCTCCGCTGATCTCCTTATTCACGCAAAGGCCGAGAAATGAAGTGAAATACTTGCCGGAGCGGAACTTGCTGAGATCTGGCCCCAATTCCGACAGAAGACTCAGGACTGTAGCAGCCTGGAATCCATCAGCCTGCGTCAAGTCAACGCCATATATTTCATAGAGTGCCGGACGCAGCTCGAAATGCGGCTGGTTCTTGTTTGAGCGCTTCGAGCCTTTACGTGGTTGAAGCGGAGAAGCCTTGGTCGAGTCAAGCTTCTTGTCGAGCACGTCCAGCACTTTTTTAATTTCTTCGTCACATGCTTCCATCTGCTCATGAATAAAGCACATGGACTCATAAGACTGCTTGAGCGCGAAAAGATGCTCTCTGCGATAATTGCCGTCCAGCGCCTCGGCGATCTCATTTTCGCTGGCATGCACTCGTGAATCCCTCAGCTTGGCCAGTTCCTTCGGGTTCCGGTCGCCTGCTATTATCCGTTCGATTATCTGTGTACCGGTTTTTCCGGTAATGTCGGAGACGGCCTTGTCAAGCCGGATATTCATCTGCTGGAGAGCCTTCTGCATGTGCTGGATCTTCGTTCCCGCTTCCACAACAAGTTCGGCGCGATGCCGGGTCAGTCCGCGAAGCTCACAAATTTTGTCCGAAGGGCGGAATGAACCCTGAAGAAGACCGTATGAATGCAGGCGCTGTATCCATTGGCAATCGTAGACATCTGTTTTAGGGCGGCCGGCCACGCTCTTCAGATGCCGCGCATTTACAAGTACAACTTCAAATCCTTCTTTATCAAGAAACTCGTACAGCGGAATCCAGTAGACGCCGGTAGACTCCATTGCCACGCTTGATATACGGCTGGCACGGAGGAAGGCTGCAAGCTTGCGGAAATCTTCAGTGAAGACACCAAAACGCTGCACATTCTTATCCGCACGGTCGGATGGAACGCACACCCAGTGCTCTTCC
>CAIKZE010000130.1 GCA_903831825.1 uncultured Lentisphaeria bacterium
CGGCGAAGCGATACATATTGTAGCGCCGGACTTTAGTCCGGTGAACGATGATAATAAAAATTTGGAGTTCCGTAGGAACGAAACATATAAGGATTGATATGATTCGAGCCTACGACTCTCAAATTGTGCGGGGGGATGGCGGACGGATTAAAATCCGTCCCTACAACATGATTCGAGCCTACGGTTCTCAATGGCGGCATCTCAAAAAGTGTCAATTATCTCTAAACCTTTTTGAAACATGCCAGCGATAACGGTATGTTTGTTACCTTGGATATTGGATATTCAAATTATTTGGTCGTTAATAACGGATACGATTATTCATTCGGGTAACGCCCGTGAATTCAGGGAAGAGCAATAATGTATAGAGCATTTAAGGAATTTTTTGCCGGGAAAAGGTGCAATTTTTATCTGCCGCCGTCGCCGGAAAACGACCGGAACGAGATAGTGGTGCTGATTCACGGACTGGTTCAGCGGGGCATTTTCCTGTATTCGCTGGGCAAATTTTTCCGCAAGGCCGGTTATTCGGTCTATATCTACGATTACCAGACTTCGCTGAAGACAATCAGCCAGCATGCCGGGGATTTTAAGCTGTTCCTGGAAAAGCTCGTGCGCGAAAGTCCGCCGGACGTGAAAATCAATATAGTGGCTCACAGTCTCGGCGGGATTGTCACCCGGGAAGCGCTCGGACATCTGGCGGCCGGCAATGACTGGACCGGCGAATTGCTTACGCCGGACCGGATTAAGCGGGTTGTAATGCTGGGACCGCCTAATCTCGGTTCGTATGCCGCCAAGCGCTGGCTTAAATTTTTTCCGCTATCCGGGCGGCTGATTAAACCGCTGTCGGAACTCAGCAGCGACATCAGCGCGTATGTGCATTCCGTGCCGGTTCCGGACGGCATTGAAATCGGCGTAATTGCCGGGAAATACGACTTTAAGGTGGATGTCAGCCTGACTCAACTGGCGAAGCAGAAAGATCATATCATTCTCGTTTCCGGGCATTCGCTGATGATGTTTATCCCGTCTGTCCGCCGCGCGGCGCTGCGTTTTCTCGAAACCGGCAGCTTCAGTCCCCGGTAAGGCAGTCAATAAAGCTGAACATATTCTCGCACAAAGACACAAAGACACAAAGAAAGCCTTTTTTTGTCAGGAAAGGCATGAACTTAAAGCTTGTATCTTTGTCAGGCGCTCCGGCCTGACTTTGGACTGCGGCGACCCTGCGCCGCTTTGTTTTGCCGCGGCTTGCACATAGAACTTATCATGGTCAGAGTAACTGCAATCATTGTTTTATCCTGTTTCCAGCGTATTTTCGGCATAATCCAAAGCGGCGCAGGGTCGCCGCACTCCAATCCTCCTGTGGCGGACAAGAGATTGCCGCGCAATCATAAAGATTCGGTATCCAATTAAACTTCCGGGCCATAAAAGAAACAAGCAATGTTTCGATGAAACATTGCTTGCAGACTGTAAAAGGATGAATCAGGTCAGTTTGCGGGTGCGGGGGCGACCGGCTTGGGTTCAACGGGTTTCTTTGCTTCCGCCGGCTTTTCCGGAACGATGATGTCAAATTTTTCCCTGGTGCCTTCCGGAATCGTGTTATTGCCCAGCACCACGCCGTTGAATGAAACGACGTTCTTCTTAATTTCTTCTCTGGCTTTCTCCGCCGCAGCCTTCTTCTGTTCGGATTCCGCTTTCACTTTGGCTTCGGAAAGTTTAATTTCTTCAATCAGGCGGTCAAGGGTTTTCTGATCCAGCGCCTGAACGCCGATCGTGTTAAGCATCCGGTAGTAGGAAAGATAATAATTGCCGAGGGCCAGGGTACGGTCAATCTGGGTTTCCGCCGTTTCCAGTTCCATCCGGTCAAGCTCCAGCTTGGACAGCGCGCCGCCGGCGGTGAAGTTCTGGCGTGCAATTTTCAGATGTTCGGCATACGCCTGATATACCTTGTCGTCAAGGTCGAAGCGTTCTTTCACTTCAATTACGTTGGCATGGGCAATGCGCACCTGCGACATGACCCCGATTGACAAGGCCAGCGTCCTGAGCGAGATTTCATCAATTTCAGTATTGATGGTGCGATATTTAGCGATTTCCTGCGGGAGTTTCAGCAGATTATATGCGGCTCTCATGCCGATTTCCCACCAGCTCTGATTATAGAGGAACGAGTTGCTTGAATTGTTGAAGTCGGTGAATACTTTGACGTTCGGAAACATCATAATGATGGTTTTTCTGGCTTCTGTAACCGTGACGCTGGTTTCGATGTCAAGCTGATACAGTTCCGGACGTTCCATCAGCGCAATTTTTTCGAGCAGGTCGATGTCAGGCAGTTGGATAACGTTCATTTTCTGCAATGCCCTGGTGTCAACCCTGATATCATCAATCGGCAGATAACCCATCAGCGCCCGCAGTTCAATACAGGAATTCTGATAGCTGCGCTGATATTCCATCAAACGTTTTTCAAGCTGGATGAATCTTTTTCTTTCATCAAGGAGACGCAGCGGGGAGACGGATTTAGAATCGCCGATTTCAGCAAACACCTTTTCCAGGTTTTTGCATTTGACCAGCAGTTTTTCAGTGGTTTCAATGGCATCCTGGGTGGCCGCCACTTTGAAGTAAGTCTTGACGACATCCAGAGTCAGGTTCTGGGCGGCGCGACGTTTCTGTTCCAGCGCGATCAGCGCATTGTCTTCCGCCTGGTTGGCATTCAAATAAGCGAGCCCGAAGTCAAGGACGCTGAGCGCCATTTCAACCCGGAATACATTCTCACCTTTATTCGAACTCTTGCTCGGCGGATAAGTCTGCGCGCCGGTCAGGAGGTTCTTGCTGCTCGATCCCGGCTCGTTGTTTCTGCCGGTGGCATCGTCGGAAACGGTCAAATCGGGGAGCATGCCGAGCATTTCGGCGGTAACCCGCTCCTGGGCAATCCGTTCCTTCAAGTCAAAGACTTTCAAGTCGAGGTTTTGCTTCAGCGCGATGGAAATACATTCAGGCAGGGTAAAAACCGTGCCTTGAGGAATAACTTTTTTATTGATTTTCCCGAAATGCTCGTTGGCTTTTTCAACGCGCTGCTGACGGTAAAACTCAGAATCATGACATCCGAATGCCACCATTGCTATAGCTAAAGCAAATACTGAACGAAATACTTTTAACATGACAGCCCCGCTTCTTGAATTTCTGACTACATTAAATAAGTTCTACCCTTATTTCTTCGCTGAGTTATCGGTTTTTTGAAGAATCCCGGCTTCAAGAAGTTTGTCGATAAGATTCTGCATTGAATTGAAAGCATTCAGAAAACCC
Organism: uncultured Lentisphaeria bacterium; assembly: GCA_903831825.1. Taxonomy (GTDB): domain Bacteria; phylum Verrucomicrobiota; class Lentisphaeria; order Victivallales; family Victivallaceae; genus CAIPAT01. Next base: position 3,289 of record CAIKZE010000130.1, read on the forward strand.
TGCGGCGGCATAATAATGCGTTCTTTACAAAGGGGTTGCGGTTCGCCTTTGCCGTCAGGATCAGGTTGCAGAGTAACAAAATCAAATCTTACCATGCCGCCGGCAAAGTGAATCTGCCCGATTCCGTCGGCAAAGATTTCCTGCTTGCTATTGTCCATTTTTATCTCCTGAAACAATCTATTTTTTAGTTAAATTATATTCTTAAAAAGAATAAGACTTTTCTATTACATATATAAAACATCTAGAACATAACATTAAAAAATTAATTTGCAAACGACTTTTTTATAAAAAATCACTCATGCCGGAATGCCTGGATTTTTAAGTGTTAAACCGGCGGATTAAAAAAAAACAATAATTTTTAAATAGTTAAAGCATTTTGCGCAAATAATGGTTATATTACTTTGATTTCGCATGAACAGAAAGGTATTGGAAATGAATCATTTATTCCGGTTATTATTGAAGAATTACAATTCTTACGGACTTTATGCCGCTGGTTGTATGTTGGGATTGTGCATGTTATGGATTGCGCCGTCAAATGTGTCTGCCCAGGATGAGGATGCGCAAGCGGCAGCGCCGGCGGATGAATATCCGACAAAAGTCGTCATCTTCCCTTTTCGCCAGGCCGTGATTTCGGCGGAAGTGGACACCGCGGTCAAAGAATATAAATTTAAAGAAGGCGAGTGTTTCAAGGAAGGGGACGTTATTGCGCTGCTCGACGACAGGGTTTATCAGCAGAAATACGAAAAAGCTAAATCCGCGCAGCTTGAGGCGGAAGCCTCGATGCAGTTTGCGCTGAAGAATTTCAAGCGCAACGAGGAAATGTATCAAAAAGGCATTCAGGGGATGCAGGATTTGGAAAAAAGCGAACTGGAAAGAGATATCGCCGCCTCAAAATTGCATTTTTCCGTGGCGAATATGAAGATGGCGGATCTGGATTTGAGAGCCTGCCGTCTGGTGGCGCCGTTTCCCGGCCGTTTGATTAAAAAACTGGTGCAGGAGGATGAGTTTGTCCGCGCCAGCCAGCAGGTGATCAATATTATTGATGATTATCAGTTGCTGGCGGTGATGCACCTGCCGTCTTCCGAAATCAATAAAGTGGAGATCGGCAAAAACATGCGCATCTGGATTGATGAAACCAGAACCGAACATGAAGGGACGATCTATGTGATTTCCGGAGAAATTGACCCCGGCAGCCGGACGTTTGAAATAAAAGTCCTGCTTGATAACCGCGACCGGAAGCTCGCGGCGGGCATGTCCGGCAAATTGATGAAGCGATATGACAAAAACAGCGAGAAAAAATAATGGCGGAAAAAGAGCATAAAGAGTTATTGGCGCTTAAAGGCAAGCTGAATGCCATTTCCATAGTTCTGAAACTGGGGCATGAGGCTTTCGAGAAGCAAACTCTTCAGCAACTGGCTAATCATATTGTCAATAACAGCCGGCTGGTGGCTCCATACGAACGTTCCGCGCTGATCGACATGCGCGGCGGCAGGCCCAAAATAATCGGAGTTTCCGGGCAGCCGGACGTTAATTCCAACTCCGAATACTGTGTCAATCTCGCGCATTTGATTCAGCCGCTCGACGGGCTGGACAAGGTCGTGGTGGTTACTGACGATTTGCTTAAAGAGAAAAACGCCAAAGCGAACGCTTTTGAAGCTTTTGAATACTTTAAAGGATGTTTTCCTCAAATACTGCTGATTCCAATCCGGCCGTCTTCTCATACCGGAGCGCCTTCCCCCGAATTGCTGATCTGGGCGGTGGAATTTTCCGATACCGCCAATCTGGCCGCCGCCGGCAGTCTGCTGCCGCTGTTGTGCCAGCACTACGGAGAAGCGCTTTTCTTCACGCTTCATGACAAACAGAAGATTATGCACCGGGTGATTGACCGCAAAAAATGGTTGAAGCCTTCGCGGATACTGCTGATTCTGTTCTGCTTGTTTTTTATTTCCCTGTTTGTGATGCCGATCAGGCAGAATGTGGCGGCGGATTTCGAGATCATGCCGGGGAAAGAACATTTTTACTATGCCCCGTTTGACGGGGTAATTGAGACCTGCTACAACAATAAAAGCGGCAACAGCGTCGTGCCGGGAAACATAATTCTGGCTTACAATACTGAAGAACGGGCTTTTGAACTGGCCGGCGCGGAAAATGCGCGCAACAAAATTTCAGCCCAACTGGACCTGATTGAACAGCAATCGTTCAAAGACATCTCCAAACGCGGCGAAGTCCGGATGCTTGAGCTGCAGAAAGAAAAAGCGGAAATCAGCATTAAACGCAATAAATGGTTTATCGAAAAAAGCGCGGTCCGGGCCAAACAGGCCGGCATCCTGGATATCGCCGATAAGGACAAGCTTGAAGGCAAGGCCGTGCGGGCCGGTGAAAAACTGTTTGAAATATTATCCACGGAGAACCTGATTGCCCTGATTGCCTTAAACGAGCAGAACGCCTCCGTGCTGGGCGATCAGTGCGAGATCACGCTGTACCTGCATACCATGCCGGAAATGCCGATAACCGGCAAAGTCGAGTCGATCAGCCCGAAACCGGTTCTTACCGAGAAAAAAGTTTACTGTTATATGATCCGGATGACGATGGATTACCAGAAAAAAGATCTGCTTTGCGGAATGCGCGGAGTCGCCAGAATTTCCGGACCGCGGGTGCCGCTCGGCTATTATTTATTCCGGAATCTCGTGCTGTGGTGGAGACGGGTTTAAACCGCAAGGACCTGAAAAAGCATGGCCAATACATCTGACAGCCCTCCTCCTCCTCCGGAAAAGAAATATTTTACCGGGACGCTGCGCTCCGATCTCGAACTTTTCCGCGGGGAACCGGAGACCGACGGCAGCGCCACCTGGATCGTTTTTGATCCGGTGAGCGACAAATATTTCCGCCTTTCTGAAGAAGATCACCAGATTATCGGCTGCCTCTCTGAAAATCTGGAGCTGGACGCTTTTCTGGCAAAAGTGAAAAATTGCGGGATCCATGCGGATAAAGATAAAGTCCTCAAAGTCCTGAATTTTTTGAATCAGAGCAATCTGATGCTTCCCATGTACAAGGTGACGGAGGACAAGGTTGAGAAGCATCAGGTAATGAAACGGCGGAACTTAATCAATTTGCTGCTTTATACCTACCTGTTTTTTAAAATTCCGCTGCTTGCTCCGGACCGCTTTCTTGACCGTACAATAGACTTTGTCAAGACAATTTTCAACAAGTGGACGTTCCTGACGCTGGGCCTGGTCGCGGGCTGCGGTTATATATGCCTGATCGTCCACTGGCAGAAGCTCACCGAGGAATTTATCAGCACGATTAATTTTCAAGGGATGATGCGTTATTCGATTGCGGTTGTCATTATAAAATGCGTTCATGAGTTTGCTCATGCATACACCGCCAAAGCCCTGGGGATCAGGGTAAGACGGATGGGGATGGCTTTCATCGTATTTTTCCCCAGGCTTTACACGGACCTTACCGACTCCTGGCGCATTCCCGACCGGCATAAGCGACTGCTGATTGACGGCTCCGGAATACTGAGTGAAATCATCATCGGCGGCTGGGCGGCGCTGGCATGGGCAAATTCCGGTCCGGGCTTGACTCAAGCTGTCGCGTATTACATTTTTACGGTAAGCATCATCAGCACGGCGCTGATTAACGGAAACCCTTTTATCCGTTATGACGGTTATTACCTGTTGATGGACTTGGTCGGCATTGATAATCTCCAGATGCGCGGAACCGAGCGCATCCGCGAACTTTTCCGGAAATATTTTCTCGGGATTGATTACAAGCCCGGCGACAATACCCAGGGCTGGAAAAAATATTTTTTAATTATTTTCGGGATTTCCTCGTTCATCTATCGATTATTCCTCTATACCTCAATCATTTTGATAGTATATTATTACTTCGAGAAAGCTATCGGCATCGTGTTGCTGATGCTTGAAGTTTATTTACTGGTAGTCAAGCCTTTCATGATGGAAACAAAAATGATTCTGGCATTGAAAAAGAAGATAAAAACGCGTAATTACATTATTTCGCTGTCAGGCGTCGGCGTTCTGCTGCTGACTTTATTCGTGCCGCTGCCATGGAATATCGCGATCCCCTGCGAAGTAAAGCCGGCCGTGTCAAACATGATTTATGCGCGTACCGACGGCTTCCTCGAAAAACTTTGCGTTAAAGACAAAGGCAGCGTCAAGAAAGGCGATATTATTTTTAAGCAGGAGAACCCGTTTATTGAATGGGATTTGAAAGAAGCCGCACTGGACAAAACCATCGGCTCCTTTGAATTGGATTTCGCTCAGAGCAGCACCGCCACGCTCGGACTTTCCCAAATGAAACTGCAAGCGTTGAAAAATGCTGAAATTGCGTTGGACGAACTGCGGCATAAGAAATCTCTTTTAACTACCGCTGTCGCGATTGACGGTATTTTTGCCCTTTACGACCTTCATCTGACGCCGGGCAAATGGCTGCATAAAGGCGAGATTATCGGAGAAGTTTATGAGCCGGGCAAACAGATTATCGCCGCGTATATCAAGGAAGCTGATTTCAAGAAAATTTCCGGCGATGAAAAAGTGTCAATTACCCTGGAAGACGGAATCGAGTCGTATCGCGGTAGAATTATTTCAGCGGCGCCGGTTCCGGTTATCCTTGCGCCGTCACCGTTAATTAATTATTTCGGCGGTCATATTATGTGTTATCCGCTGCCTGACGCCAATTTATTTCAGCCGATAGAACCTTATTACAAGGTTGATATTGCCGTGACTGACAACGCGAGTTTGCCGCCGGGCAGAACCGGCACGGTATGGCTTCGCAAATACTCTTCCATCGGCGGTAATTTTCTCCGCAGCGTACTTTCCGTTCTTCAGCATGAACTTTATTTCTGACAACTCCTTTCAACCACAAAGACACAAAGACACAGAGAATATTAAAACTTTGGCATGTTTCAAAAAGGTTTAGAGATAGTTGACCCTTATTTGAGATGCCGCCATTGAGAGCCGTAGGCTCGAATCATGTTGTAGGGACGGATTTTAATCCGTCCGCCATCCCCCACACAATTTGAGAGCCGCAGGCTCGAATCATGTTGTAGGGACGGATTTTAATCCGTCCGCCATTCCCCACACAATTTGAGAGCCGTAGGCTCGAATCATATCAATCTTATATGTTTCGTTCCTACGGAACTCGAACTTTGGGTGGTTCTCCGACAACGGACTGAAGTCCGTTGCTGCAACATTGAGCGTTCCTACGGAACACATTACAATCCAGAGCCATAGGCTCGAAACATGTTGCAGCGGTTGATTTTAATCCATCCACTCAATTGTTTCTGCGGAGATTAATTTTCTTGGGCGGTCCGGGCGGCTCCGGTTTCGGCGGCGCGAAATATTTTACGGCAGTGGAATTGCAGAACGGGCAGACTGGCGGCTTCAGCGTGTCTATTTTGTCATATTGAATCGGATTATCATCTGATTTTTTCTCGATGCGGGTAAAAATTCCATTGCAATAACTGCATTTCCATTGAAATCCGAGCGGCCCGTTGCATTTGGAACATCTTGCGGTAAAGATATTTTTGATTGGTCTTGCCTCGCAATATTTGCAGCTCGCGCACATGACATTGATTAGCGGCCCGCCTTTAACATTTTTCTCGTATATTTTTATGCCGCTGTAGGTAAGAAGTCCAGTGAGCAATGTTCCAAAAATAAACAGGAATATTACGAATTTTCGCGGCAGCCGGTCAAGCGATTTTAATTGCATCAGCCAGTCGATTATCAGCGAGAAACTCACAAAGAAGAAATTGCGCTCCGGAATCTCAAGAACATATTTTACCATTGTTCTCGCGGTTTTTGTCATGGCAATCGAGGTCTGGGTTTTTTCAGCGTCCCGTTCCGGATGTTTAGCCTGCGCGGCTTTAGGCAGAACAAGAGATGCAGCCGGCTTGGCCGGCTCGGTTTTCCTGGGCGCGGATGATGGTGTTTTTGACCCGGCAGGCTGGAGCTGATCGCCGCTGGATTCTAAACGTTTTTCGGCCTGGCCCGGTTCTTTAAGATTAATGTCCCCTTTTTTTGACAGAGTCGGCTTTAAATTGCTTTCTATTACAGGAGATTTTGATTCTGATTGTGCGGGAACTTCGAAAATTTTGTTGCACTTGGCACATTCCCCTTCCTGTCCGGCAAGCTCTTTGGGCAGCCGGTATTTCTGACCGCAGAATTTGCACCAGAAAATGACATTCTCCTGTGGCGCAACGCTTGCGGCCGCATTATCAGAGAGTTTGGGAACGACCATATTTTTTTTGCACTTGGCGCATTCCGCCAGTTGTCCGCCGAGATCCTTCGGCAACCGGTATTTCTGATTGCATACTTTACAGCGGAAAGTAATATCGTCGGGGGCTTTGTTTTTTGACGTGGTGGAATGAACGCTGATTTTCTGAATTTTATCTTTATTTTTATCAACAACCGGGATAAAGCTTGCGATGGCAGTGGCTTTTTCAATAGCTTTGCGGGTTTCCAGAACAGAGGCGCGGTCTTCCGATTCTTCGGGAACCATAAAATGCTTATGGCATTTGGTGCATTCCCCTTCCTCCCCGGCAAGTTCTTTGGACAACCGGTATTTCTGACCGCAGGATTTGCACCAGAAGAGCACGTCCTCTTTCGGCGCCGCGGGCGCATTATCCGATTGCTTGGGAACAATCATGTTTTTTTTGCATTTGGCGCATTCTGCGATTTGGCCGCCAATGCTTTTTGGCAGCCGGTATTTCTGATTGCATATTTTGCAGCGGAAAATAATATCGTCGGGAGCTTTGTTTTTTGACGTGCTGGATGTGATCTTGATTTCCTGAATTTTGTCCGGAGTATTTATTACAGGAACCAAATGGGTCAGCGTGGAGTCTTTTTTAACGGAAGCGTTCGCGGAAATTTCCGATTCCTGCGGGACCAGCATTTCGGCTTTGCATCTGATACAGTCCAGATTATCGCCGGCGCAATCATCATCCAGTTCGTATTTCTGATTACATGTTTTACACCGGAACCTGATACTCATGGCTGCTTGTTTCCCGAATTCAATCATTATTTACTGTTGAGCCAATTGCAAAACTCAAGTTTTGCATGAATTCAGAATTTAGAATCTGGAATTCAGAATGAAATTCGAACTAAAATCCGGATTTATTCTGACTCCTGACTCCTGAATTCTGACTACTTTTGCAATTACCTCTGTTCAGTATCTTTGTTTTAGACTTCTATGTTTTAAACGTTTTTAAATTGTCATATTAAACGGCCTGTTTATCAAATAGTTGCGTTAATGGAGGGGCACAGCCGGGATCGAAAGCAGGTTGTGACGGAGCACAACCCTCCATTGGGTTATCCGCCATTGCAACTGTTCCCCTGTTTTTTTGAATTTCCGGGTTCCATTCTGACTCCTGAATTCTGAATTCTGAATTCCTGCTTTTGGGTTGCGGGCAAAGCCCGCCTTAATAATATATCCTTTCCCCCGACTTTATAAAGTCCCGGATTGCAAAAAAATCAAGCTTTAAAACCATTAATAAAGGGTCGAGGTATTGAACCCAAGTAATACCTCAGTCTTTACCGAATCCAATTGAATAAATTTATTTTTTTTATTATCGCTATTGACATTTCTATTTTTTTATGTTATAATCTATTTGTTGAACAAATCAACTAATAGACATGGATGGGATAATGAGGGCAATCGAATTTAAAAACAAGTTTGAGATGTTAAGGGGCCAGTTGCGACATGACATTTTAAGCGGTAAGAATTTGCCGGGAAGCAAGTTGCTTTCCGAGGAAGAACTTGCTGCCTTTCATAACCTTAATCGAGGCACCGTCAACAAGGTTTATTCATCCCTTGAGACGGAAGGGCTGATTTCTCGAAAATCCAAAGTCGGGAGTGTGGTGCTGGGCATATCGGAACGCAAACCGGCATTGCGCCTGGGCGGGCTGATGATGATAAATACCGGGCACCTTTATGGTAATTTGCATTCCCTTATTGCAAAAGAGGTACAAAAGCATCGTTATTTCCCGGTGCTCCTTGATATTGAGCCCAGAATGAGCGACATTGAGAGTGCGCTCGGCAGCGATATGAAGGCATTCATGGAAGCTTCTCCGGCGTTTTTCGCAGTTGATGGTTTTTACAACTATCCGTTCGAATTCCTCAAAAAACTGTCCTCGCAGATTAAAAACCTTATCTTTTTCAATCGGTGCGAGACGGCTATTGCTTTTTCCGCAACATATGTTCTTTCTGACTATGAAAAAGGTGGTTACATGGCGATAAAACATCTTATTGAAGGGGGAGGCAGGAACATACTCATTGCCAGTACAATCTTTGGACCCTGGCGAGTCAGCGATCTCATACTCAAGGGCGCTAAAAAAGCTTTTGCTGAAAGTAGAATTCCGTTTGCTGAAACTGATATTTTTGAAACCGACAGGAATGGACAGTTTGAAGCGTTGATTGAACGGTTTAAGGGGAGAAATAAACCTGACGCAATATTCTGTATGGCCGACAACCTGGCTAGAAAAATTCAGACGGCATTGGAGAAACTAAAACTTTATCCGGGGATAGATTACAAATTAATCGGCTATTTCAATACTCCGTGGGTATACGAATTTGAGCCAAAGCTAACTTCGGTATCCATCAATGAAACAACGATTGCCGCAGAATTCGGGAATCTGATTTCAACACCGGATATTGCTAAAAAGGAAATCATTGTTACACCAAAACTTATTATAGGAGAAACCGCATGAAAAAAATGAGGCTTTGAAAAAGGACTGTTTTTTTAAGAATTAACTTTATAAAACTAAACTATCATAAAAAACAAAGGATACTAAGATGAAAAAACTTACATTTAAAAGATTCACGCTCATAGAACTCCTAGTAGTGATAGCTATAATCGCAATTTTGGCCTCAATGTTATTGCCGGCACTGGGGCGGGCGCGTAATATGGCTAAAACTACCAAATGCCTCAGTAATCTGAAGCAGCTTGGCGGAGCCCAAGCCATGTATCTTATGACTTACGACGACACTTTTCCGATGGTCTCTGAATGGATTCCCGGCATCAATTCCACTTGGGCAACCCTTTATGGGCCGTTCTTGGGGATAACACTAGTCACCGGCGGTTATGGAACTTTACCTAAAAACTGTGTGTTGTCGTGTCCGTCCCTGATTACAGTCATAGGCGGCGCCAATGCCAATTATGACATCAGCTACGGTTACAACTCTTACGCTCTTGGCGGCGCAAACTATCTCCCGGCAACTGTTAGTGGCGTTGCGGTAACTTATCCCCGCAAAATCACTCAGATCATGCGGACCTCCCAACAATTGACCCACGTGGATACATGGTATAACTTCTCCACTGCGGACTTACGCTCACGCGGCCGCTACGTAGCGGACGATCAGGCATACGTTTGCTACCGCCATAACAAACTGGCCAACGCGCTCTATGCCGACGGCCACGGCAAAGCCGAAGATCAGCAGTGGCTCTGGATGGGGCATCCGCTGGGGTATCCATGGAACATGGCCAATAGCAATGTGGCATGGTTTCAATATTCCGGCCAAGTCCCTTGGTCAGCGCAATACGGTTACTGGCCTTATGGACAGTAAAGAAAATATGATGAACATATGGCAAATCAGAGGGGCTCAACTTGATCTGGCCCGGCAGATGGAAACTCAATACTTCATCAAAAATTTCATTGATTTTATCGCTGATAACGGATTCAATCTGCTGCTGCTTTATCTGGAGGATCGAGTACGCACGGCCTCTTATTCGTATCCGGCAGATTCCGAATGCTATACGACAGACCAAATGCGCGAGGTGGTCGGCTATGCGGCTAATCGTGGCATTGACGTAGTACCGTGCATCTCGCTTTTGGGCCATGCAGAACGCTTCCTGCGGCACCCGGAACTGGTTGGCCTGGCGGAATTGCGCAACGGAGGAATCGGGCGTTTCGGGCAAACCGGACTGGACGTTTTCTGTCCGTCCAATCCGGCGGTTTACGAATTTTTCGAAAAGTATCTGGCGGAAATCTGCGCCATCTTCCCGTCGGAATATTTCCACATGGGAATGGATGAAGCCTGGAGTGTGGGATATTGCGAAACCTGCGCGCCGCAAGCCGCCGTCTTCGAAGGCGAACAGCGTCTGTTTCTGCATGCAATCAACCAGGGGTACCGGATACTGCGCCGTCTTGGCAAACGGGTGATGATGTGGGACGATATGTTCGAGTATTATCGTGACATTTTGCCGGAAGCGCCGCGCGACCTGATTATGGTCAACTGGCAGTACCAGCCGGATGTCCGCCATCAAAAAGGGCATTTTATTGATTCAGAAGTTGGCAACCGCTTGGCGCTTTATGAACGACTCGGCTTCCAATATCTCATCGCTCCCTCCGATTTCTGTTCCTCTAACGTGCGGACATTCACCGAATACGCCGCCGCTTTTCAGCCACTCGGCGGGCTGCTGACCTGCTGGGAAAAGAGCAAGTACTTTATGCATAAGTCGCTACCGGTATTTGCTTATGCCGGACGCCTGTGGTCGGGAATGGACGATGCCGCCGCCTGGCGGGGCGCGATGAAATATCTGTTCGACATCGACGCCCCGCTGTTGTACTATGCGGTCCGGTCCGCCGTGGAAAACGAGTATAACCGTCGTGAAATCGAGCTCAATCCGAATACTCTGCTCGGGAGATCGTTTTTTGGGCTGGACTACGGCGACGCGGCGAACATCGAACTACTGCATCGGGTGGTTCTTGACCAGCGAAATTCCGTTACTGCCCCGCTCGGACAACTGACGCTTGAAGATATAGCAGCAGAATTAGATACGTTGCGGCTTGCCAACGCGTTGCGTATTCTTTTTCAGAAAGCGGTCGATCACGGCTGGAACGCCGCCATGGATCAGCCGCTGGAAGAAATGCTGACTAGACTGAAAAATCTCCGGTTGGAACGCCTTCAATTCTGGCATAAAGTGCGAAATGGGCTGTTTCCGGATTCGCTCGACGCCCATTACCGGGAAGTTGAGACAACTTGTCGGGAACAAGCTGATTTATTGAGAAAAGGCTCCCGGCTCCGAATCCGTTTCTGTCTGCCCAGTCAGTACGGAGCGCCGCGCTGCACCATTTCGCTACGCGAAAACGGTCAGTGGCAAACCGTGGTCGACGGGGTATTCAAAGCAAACCGAATCGATCATGAGGCCTTGTACGAACGGGTTTTTCCGGTGGACCCGGGTTGGCCGGATGCGGTAAAGATCGAGGTGAAAGGCTACGGCGGCCAGGGGATCTGCCATGTCAGTTATCAGAATAGCGAGGAAATACTGGAACCGGAGACCGTGGAACTGGTTTCCGGCACAGTCAGCCATCCGGAGCATGTTTTATGCAACGACGCTCGCTGGTGCTGGCTGGGCAATCCCGATACCCGGTTGGCCTTTACCGACCGCCGCATCCCCGAACAAATAAGCGCTTTGCAAATAACCCTGAACAAATGAGGTAAAAAGTGTTGAAAGGATTTTTAATTTCCATCGCCTTGCTCTTCGCCGTGTTGCTACTCGGAGACAGCGTTAACAACCCGGCGTTGAATCCGGTTAAGTTCCAATCGCCGCCAAGCCATCAACCGCTACGACTGGTGGTTGACGGGAAAGCCAATCTGGCGATTGCCGCTGATTTGGAGAGTGAAAAATCTCTTCCCCCAGTACGCCGCTCCGTAACCAATGCCGTCGATGTGCTGCGTGAAGCGTTCCGTCGCTGTGCCGGAATTGAACTGCCGGTAGTAAAACCAGACAACCAGAAAGAATTGGCAAACTATCAGTATGTGATTGCCGTGGGGACGAATCGAATTACGGACGGACTCGGCATGAAGCCCGGACAGCTTCCGAAAGAGGGACTGGAGGTCATGACGTTTCCCAACGGCATTGCCATTGCCGGTTACGACGGCTCACAAATTCCGGGTTCCTATGACCGCTACGACTGGTCACGGTACCGCTTGAACGGCACCCAGAACGGCGCTTACGATTTTGTGGAGCGTTTTCTCGGGGTGCGTTACTATTTCCCTGGCATTGGCACGATTTGGCCGAAAATCACCAATCTGTCTATTGAACCGGTACATTACACCGATGCTCCGTATTTTCACAACCGTTTTACTCATCTCATGTTGGTGGCTATGCAGCCCCAAAATCACTATCAGGAATTCGGCCCTTATGAAAACGCCGATTTTGAAGGGCGCTGGCGTATCACGCTCGGGTCCCGTTACTGGGCCGGACACGGGCCGCCGATAAGCAGTTGGCGGGTAGCGCATCCGGAGCTGAAAGAAATGATGTTTTACCGCGATCCGGGCGGTCATCAATATTACGACGAGCTCCAGCATATCGGCAATTATATGGATGTCAGCAATCTGGAATTGGCCGACCTGTTTGTAAAGGACTTGCACCATTTTTTCGACACCGAAGGCAAATGGAACGCTACATGGAAAGGTTCGGCAGAGCCTAACTCCGAATATGTGATTTTCGGCAATTGCGATACCTTCGTCTCCGGCATGGACAACGCTGTCATTCGGGATCTGAAGCTGATTCCTCCCTCTCGTTGCGGCGACCGCGACGGCGAGCTTTCTGATGTTTATGCCCGTTTTCACATTGCGCTGGCGGAGAAACTGAAAAAGGAATTCCCCGGCATGCGGCTTTCCATCATGCCATATCACAATTATGTCCTGCCACCCCTGCTGTCACAATACCGGAAATTTCCCGATAATGTTGACGTTCGCATTTGTATTTACGACTTTCCCAGGTTCACCCGTAATCCGGCAACTGTCGAAAAATGGCGGAACATTTTAAAGGAATGGCGGCAGGTACTGGGCGGACACCCAATCAGTTCGCTCTGGCTTTACAATGAACCTAGCAACCTGTTTGGTCGCGCCGTAGTCGGGCGCTATGTGGCTGATCTGCCCAAAATATTGGGGCCGGAATTGGGTCGCGAAGAATTATTCTTAGACGACTACGGCGGTTTTGACTGGGAATATTATTATACATCTTATGTGGCGTACCGCAGTATGTGGAACCCTGACTTCAACATTGATGCTGCGCTGGACGAACAATGGAAACTGCTTTACGGCAACGCCGCTCCTTATGTAAAGGAATTCTACGACCTGCTGGTGGAACGCTGGGAAAAAATCATGGCGCAAAACGGCGACCGTAAACTTGCCTACAATCTCAAAGTGCTCAACCGGCTCGACCAACTTTTGCAACTGGCGGCCCAGGCGGTTCCGGCCGATTCCCTGGAAGAACGCCGTCTGAAACTTTTCGCCAAACCGTGGCCGAAGGCGATCAGAGAGGCCCGCGGGATACTCGCTTTTTCCAAGCCATCCTATCGGGTAATCAAAGTCGATCCGGAACAGATCACCATTGACGGAAAAATCGATGAACCGGTATGGAAAAACAGCCAGGTTATGACACTGATTGATGTGATGGGAAGCGACGAACCACCAAAATTCCCGACAACCGGGCGATTGCTTTGGAGCGACCAAGGACTTTACGGGGCGTTTAACTTTGCCGGCAAACCAGAGGTTGATCCCGGGAAATCCATATGGGAGAATTGCCATCTGGAGGTCTTTCTCTCCCCTGGTCTGGAGCATCAGGAATTCTTTCAATACGTAACTGGGACTACCGGCTTGCAGCACGTCGGTCAAAAGACGATGAAACCCATGGAAACACCTTACGATTCAAATTGGAAGAGTCCGGGCTTCAAACATGCGGTCCAAATCGCTCCCGATCACTGGATGCTGGAGTTCTTTATTCCATGGGCTGACCTGAAAAACCAGAAACCGGCGGTTTACGGAAGCTGGTTCGGTAATTTTATTCATAACAAATGTTCGATCCCAAAGGGAACTACCGCTTTCTCTATGACGCTTGGCAATAACCACAATATTGAGCAATTCGGATTTATAAAATTCATTGGAAAGGAAAAATAATCATGAAAAATTCATTCGTCATCTTCGCTCTGTCGCTGTTCGCCGCCGCTCTGTCCGTCACGGGTCAGGCTACTACAGGGGCGACCAAACAGGCTACGGCAGAGGCTGCCACTTCCAGGGTCATCCAATACGGGATTTATCAACCGGAGACTATCAATGATTATCGAGCAGTGCAATTGCACAACGGGTTTAACAACTATGTGGTGAAACTGGTCCAAACCAAGGCGATGGGAAATCAACCTGGCAAGTTCGAGATCCGACTGCGCGAACCCACTGTTTATTACAGTTTTTCCAGACCGATCGACGATTTTATCCGAATCAAAGTCGGAACTATTCAATTGATAACACTGGAACCGGACCTGAAAGATTTGCAAATCTGGCAACGCGACGGCAAAGCCGGCTTTGATATGCCATTCAACTTTGACGGCAAAAAATTCACGCTGACCTTGTATTTGCGGGAAGATTCTCCAGTTCTGTGGGGACGCTGGCAGGGTGCGTCCGACGTCAATGTTCCGGTTGAAATTTCCTTTAACCTAGTCGTCTCCGGGTTTGACCCCAGTAAATTCGAAGGTGTTTACGAACGTCGTGCCGATACCAGTAGCCGGGTGATCGAAATGAACAGCAGTCCGCAACCGCTGACCCCGGCAGATTCCCGCTTGATCTTTTTCGATGAAAAATTTCAACCCGGCAAACTGCCGAATAAAAATTCTGTCGGTCCATGTTTTCTTACATGGCAATGGAATACAGTGGAAACGGCTCAACTGTGGCTGAATAATTATTATCACACCTCTGTCACCGTCCAGCTCAAACCGGAATCCCCGAATTTCAATTTTGGCTTATGGGAATCCAAAACGGCCAGAACCAATGCCGAGTTTATGGACTATTTCAAAACCAACCAAGCGGGATTCGAGCAGAAATGATTTTTTTAGGAAGCCAACTTTAAAAACTACATTTTGCTTTTTATAGCAGTTAAAGCCCTTTTAATTATTGGGAATAATTATGAAAGATAAATTAAATTACGCTGTTGTCGGACTTAATTTGGGCCTTGAGCATGTTGTATCTATTCTGAAGAACCCACGCGCCGTGCTTGTCGGATGTTGCGATCTTTCTGTCGAAAGACTTGCTGACGCAGCCCACGTGGCAGCAAAAATGGGCGCAAATCCTGAAAAAATAATTTTCACGGATAAATATGAAGAAATACTGGCTTCCAAAGAAATTGACGCAATCCTGATTGCACTTCCAACTTCCCTGCACACTGATTTTTCAATCAAGGCCATGGAGGCCGGTAAACACGTTTTCTGCGAAAAACCGCTTGCTGAGTCATTGGAACAGGCGCTTAAAATCCGCGAATGCGTGAAGAAAACAGGCAAGGTATTTCAAATGGGATATTGTGTGCGTTCCAGCGCTTTTCATAAGAAATGCCTTGAAATAATAAATGGCGGCTCAATAGGGAAAGTTACAAATGTATGGTGGAATATGTTTGCAAATTATAAAGATACAGGATGGCGGGCGGACCGAAAGTGTCATGGTGGAAAACTGTTTGATTGCGGATGCCATTATCTGGACATTTTAACGCTCTGGGCGGGCGCTGCTCCCTTGCGGGTATGCGCATTCGGCAATCCGCTTGGCGCAACCGGTCCGAATAAAAATGATCTCCCTGAAATTGTCTCTGTAATAATTGAGTTCGAAAACGGAGTGAAAGCTTCATTCAACCTTAGTCAGCATTCCGTCAATTGCCAAGGTTCCACGTGCGGAGTTGCCGGAACAAACGGCAAGATAGAAGGCGACCCTTACTATCCCGAAAAATCAGGATCGCTGAATGTCCATGCGAATGGCGGTCTTTATAAATACAACATAGTTATAAATGGTGAAATGGCCTCTCAGGGACATTTGGGGTTTAATGAACAGCATGACACCTTTATTGATGCGGTTTTCAAAGACATTCCTCCTGCCTGTTCTGTCGATGAAGGAATTAAAAACGAATATCTGCTTCATGCCATAGACCGATCAATCACCGAAGACCGGGTAGTTTATCTGCAAGAGATCTCCGGATAAAATTTAAGTCATCATATTACTTTCACATATAATTTTGAAATGGGATTGCCTATGAAAAAGCTCAGAGTTCTGGTTGTCGGGTGCGGTTACATGGGAATGTCCCATGCGCGGGCGTACAAAAAAAATGAAAACTTTGAAATTGCGGGAGTGGTAAGTCGCGGTCCGAGCCGCAACAAACTGGCAGATGAACTGGGTATTGCGGAGCGGTTTGCAAATTACGAAGAAGCCCTGACTGCTGTCCGGCCCGATGTGGTCTCAATCTGTACTTATCCGGATACGCATGCGGATTATGCGATTAAAGCCTTGAATGCCGGAGCTCATGTTTTTGTGGAAAAACCCATCGGATGCACGGTTGCCCAGGCAGAAAAAGTGATTGAAACCGCCCGTCGGAATAGCTGGAAACTGGTTGTTGGATATATTTTGCGTCAGCATCCGGCATGGATTAAATTTATCGAGTTGGCACATACTTTGGGCAAACCGCTGGTGATGCGGATGAACCTTAACCAGCAGAGCAGCGGAGATCAATGGAACACACACAAGAACCTGATGCAGTCTTTGCCGCCGATAGTCGATTGCGGAGTACATTATGTCGATGTGATGTGTCAGATGACCAGATCAAAGCCTGTCCGCGTCAGCGCTGTCGGCGCAAGATTATCCGATGAAATCACTCCCGGCATGTATAACTACGGGCAACTTCAGGTAACGTTCGCGGATGGTTCGGTCGGCTGGTATGAAGCAGGCTGGGGCCCGATGATGAGCGAAACAGCGTTTTTTGTCAAGGATGTCATCGGCCCTGACGGCGCAGTCAGTATGGTTGGGGCAAAAGACGTTGCATCGTCCAATGTTGATGCGCATACCCGGACAAACCGGCTGCTGGTTCATCCGGGAAAGCTTGACCGGAATAACTGTTTTATTGCGACAGACCAGTTTATCGACATGGACAATGAACCCGTCCATCAGGAGCTCTGTGACCGGGAACAGCAGTTTCTTTGGGAGACCATAGTTCGGGATATTGATTTGTCGGAACATTGGGAGGATGCGGTTAATAGCATGAAAATCGTGTTGGCGGCAGATGAAGCGTTCAAAACCGGCAAAACCATTAAACTGTAAAAAATACATCTGAAATAACTTTTGTAATAACCGTTTAACGAAGTTAAAAACAGCGTTAAAAGTGCGGAAGGAGGGTAAAAACAGCGAACGTGATGGTAACAAAATGGTGAAACATAGACTGCGGTTCGTCAGGCTGGTTCAAAAACAAGAAAACTTTTATTGACAATGGGCATTTCCGGATTGCGCTGGCTGCGATTGTACAAGCGCGCAATCAACGCAAAGGACATTTATTTGCCCTCAATGGCAATGAGTTCGATTGTGTAACCCACGCGCAAGCTGGATATGACGGGGCGTTGCTCGGCGGTGCCTGTTTTAACGGCTTGATGGCTAACGAGATTATCCGTTTGACTAAGCGTGGTCAAATCGCCGCCGCCAAGTTATTGCAGACCCGGATGAATAATCTCATGTTTGACGTTTTTGGAGGCAAGGATATTCACTGCTGGCTGGCCGGACAAAAACTGCTGATGGTTAAACTGGGTATTTTTTCCACGAACAAAACGATCATTAATTACAGTGTTGACGCGGCTTGTGAGAAAGCGATTGATGCGGCTATTGAGCGGGAAAAAATGTGGTTGCTGCCGGAGGCGTGTCATGCGTTATCGTGAAACCGGTGAATTACACCTGGATTTCCACGGGGCAACTAACACCACCATTAATTACATTGCCAAAAACTTCGGCGAGAAAGCGCTGCATGAAATATTTTTTGCCGTCGGGCAGAAGGTTTATAAATCCATTCATGAGAAGCTGAAACAAGGCGACGCCAGTGAGTTAGTCGAACACTGGCAATACTTTTTCACCCGCGAAAATGGGGTTTTTCAAATTAAGGAAACTCAGGAAGCAATCGTTCTGGAAGTTGCCGAATGCCCTGCGGTCCGGCAGCTTTTAAAGTTAGGGTTGACCCTTTCTCCGCTTTTCTGTACTCAAACCATTCTGGTCAATGAAGCCTTGTGTGAGGGTACTCCGTTTGAGTCGAAAACTGAAATTATGGGTTGCGGCAAATGCCGCCAGACAATCATCAGGCGAGGTGTCAAATGATATGGCTTTGTGGTTTTCATGGAGGGTCACGCTCCGTCGTGACCGGGATCGGAACCTGGTTGTCACGGAGGACAACCCTCCAGATAGACAAAAAAACTAAAATCAATATGCAACATTTTTTAGTATCAAAAGGCGGGGGTGTCAAATGATTCCCAGCGATCATTTTGTGCGATTCTATAATGAAGTTTTTAAATTTCTCGACAAGCAGGGCGACGGAGCTCTGGAAAAGTATTATCTGGAAATCAGCCGCCATCAGGAAATTCATTGCCTTGAGCTGTTTAAGACCAAAGGACTGCAAGGCATGTATGACTATTGGGAGCATATTCGCATCGAGGAAAACTGTGATATGACATTGGATTTGCAGCCGGATTGTCTGATTTTGACCATGAACAAGTGTCCAAGTCTCACTAAAGCCATGGACAATGATGCCGGGCTTTGTCTAAAATACTGTGACCATTGTCCGGGCTGGATTATCCCCTTGCTCAAAAACGCGGGCTATGACTGCCAATACGACATCATCGACCGCCAACTGCCTCGCTGCCGGATGAAAATAACCAGTCAGTCATAAAGAACAGCCGCGTGATTGTTCGCTGCGGCGCCAATCTCCATTTTTTTATTTCCGGCGTTACAAACCTTTTATTTTCTCCTGCCTGAATTACTTTGAGTACATTTGTTACTCGCCTCTTCGGATTTCAGTCTGAATTCCAGACAGATTCTCACGCGGCATGATACAGTTCATTCTTTCGCCGGAAAAGACAAAGCCGTTACGCTTGAGTTTTTTTAATGTATTTTTTTATATAGACCTGTTGACATATATCTGTGCTACATCTATAATATATAATATAACAGAAATACATTTAACATATATGGCTGATTATGATAGAACTGAAAAATACAAAGAAATATGAAATGATCGCCGACAAAATCGAACGGATGGTATTGGAATCCGGGATGAAGCCGGGGGATCGTTTATCATCGGTCAATGATCTTTGTCTGTTGTTCAATGTTGCTCCGGCCACAATTTGCAATTCACTGGAATTGCTCAGGAGCCGGAATGTTATAACCAGTATTCCTCGGAAAGGGAACTTCGTGGAAAAATTGCCGGTTCCAAAGCCAGAGACATGTTCGGATTTGGCCGAATATCTTGAACACAGCAATCCCATCGGATCCATGTTTTCGCCTCGTCGAAAAACCGTTTCGATATATATAGATGAATATCGTTTTTCTTTCAGAAAACAGTTATGGGATAAAATTTTCGAGGCATTCCGCCGCCAATACGGCAATGTTGAAATCAACTTGATTGACGATATCTCCAGGGTTGAATCGGCGGATATTATTCTATATGCCGATTATTCAGTCAAAGCCGATCATGCCCTGATTAAAGCGGTAATGAACTCCGAGGATTTGCGCCAGAGACTTTACAAGGATAGCGACCTCCGCAGTTATTTTCCAGTCGCCCTGGAGAGTTTATCCGGCAATCAACTGGCGGCGATGCCTTTTGCCGTAAGCCAGGCATTGCGCCTTTTCAATCGCAATCTGCTCGAACAACACTGTCCCGAATTTCTGGACCATAATCAGGAAAACCTGATTGCCGAGATAATGACAAAATACGATTACAGCGCTTCGGGCTTTCCGGCAATGGGCACGTTTATTCATCTGCTGCCGTTGCCGCTGATTGAAGAAGGTATTCCCGTATACGATTTTAAAACCGGCAAAATCGATTTTTCGGATCACCGGATTCCCCCGGTTCTGAAGTTTAATCGCTGCATGGTGGACAAGCTGCAGAACAAGCCCGGGGGCAGTGTGAAATTATCCGTCGGTTACATTGGGGACAAGTTTGTAAAAAATGAACTGATGGCATTGGATACTTTCTCCTCGTATGCGCTGCCGCTGACACGCAGAAACCACGATTTCAGGATAATGGTAAAACCGTCGCCCGCCGCGGCGCGGCTGAAACACTCTGTCACCTGTATTCAGATACTTGGAATAGGCCGCAATTGCCGGGACGCCGGTCTCGCGTTGGATTTTATCCGCTTTGCCTGCGGCACGGGAGGACAAATGATATTGGCCGAGTCAAAATGTAATATTCCGGCGCTTCGCGCCTGTGCTGAAACCGACATTTTTCTGAATGATTGCCCGGAAAACATGAATGAGAGTCTCAAGGAACTCTATCTTGAAAAATCTCTGCTTAATTTCCCGATTTTTAACGATGCGCTGCTGCATAATAAAATAAATGATCTCACGTTAGATTATTATTCCGGCAGAATCAATCTGGCGGAAACCGTCAAACGGCTGAAAGCAATCAAAGCATAAATTAGTCGATAAAAATATTGACCGTTTTGATAATTGTTATTTTAAGGATAGAAGGATTATTATGATTTCATGGTCTGTCAAAACCGGAACATTTGTTTTCGCCTCTGATTATTTTTGTCGCTTTACGGCCTCCGGAGATCAGCAGGAATGGTCGTCCGGTCTGCCGTTTAAAATAATCTATGAAGAGGTGGCATGTCTTCGCCGGAAGGAACTTTCCGAGTACGCATTTGAAATAATGGCGGCGGAAAAATTTACAGACCGGCTGCGTTTGCGGTTAAAGGTGGAAGATTACTTCATCATTGAAATGACGTTCAAGGAACTTGCTGACGGATTTGCCGTCGAGCTCAACCCGGAAACGCTTATCGAGATCCATTCGAACAGTTTCAGAGTGCTTGAACTGGATATCATGCCGGGATTTTTCAGTGCGAAATACGGCGAGGACGGTTATTTTCTGCTGCCGAATTTCTGCGGCGCGCTCATGCGCTTCAAAAAGGAAACGGAAGCCGAACTCCGGGATATGGTTTATGGCGACCAGCCGGAATATGAACACTATGTCACCATGCCGGTCTGCGGAATCAAAAAAGAAAACGCCGCCTGGCTGTGCATCCTGACCGAAGGCCGCTATGACGCCAGGATTGTAACTAACTGCAAAAAAGCTCATGACACTTTCAACTATTCATTAGCGCCCGGCTTTATCCTGCGTCACCACAAAGCCGATCCGGTTATCAATGACCTGCGGGAAGTGAAATTCATCTATCTGCCGGGGAAATACGCTGACTACAACACCATGGCGGTAAGATACCGGGAATATCTGCTGAAAGAGAGGGGGATGCGCCCGCTGGCGGAAAGAGTGACCGATAATCAGGTACTGGCGTATGCCGCGGAGAGTTATCATTGCAAGATATTTCACGGCATGAAATTAGGCCGCCTGTATGACGGCAAAGAAGAAATGACGGTGACTACGACTTTTGCGGAAACCGAAGAAATAGCCCGCGGCATGAAAGCCGACGGCATTGAAAAATGCGTATTTTTTCTCACCGGCTGGAATACGGAAGGACATGACGGCAAGTGGCCGACCCGCTTCCCGATTGAAGAGAAACTGGGCGGAAAAGACGGCTTTATGAAATTGAAGAAAACGCTTGATGAACTGGGATATCAGTTGAGCGTTCATGACAATTATGTGGATGCCTACCGGGCGTCTGAAGATTTCGGTTCTCTGGATTTGCTGACGGACCGCTCTGGTGAGACTGTCGGAGGAAGCCAGTGGGGAGGGGGCAATCACTATCGGCTTTGCCCGGCGACAATGCCGACCCCGAAAATGCTGCTTGAGATGAAACGGATGAAAGAACTCGGAATAAATGGAATTTATTATCTGGACAACATGCCAAGTCCGGTTTTTACCTGTCATCATCCCAAACATCCGGCCGGACGCCGGGAATATGTCATGGGAATCAGGCGGCTGGCCCAAAGCGCGCGAGATTCATTTGGCTGTGTTACCGCGGAAGGCTATAATGATTATGTGCTGGACAATCTGGATATGCCATGGAAAGTCCACCCTCCGCTTGCCGGAATGGTCCGTTATTTCAATGAGGTTCCGCTTCTGGATGAACTCGTCCCGTTTTTCCAGGTCAGTTATCATGGCATCATGCTTTACCACTTGGAATATAGTTATGTCTACAATAAAACTGGCATGAACGCGGAACAGGCCATTGCGCTGGAAATTGCCATGGGAGCAATGCCCATGAACGAAGTTCAGGAACATGAACATCAGGCATGGTACAGCCCGGCCTGGCAGAAATGCCGGAAGCAGATGGCGCGGCATGACCGCGAGATCAATCAAACTCGCGCCGGCCGTCAAATGGTTTTCATAAATTCAATTGTTCATGACCGCGATAAAAATTTGATTAAAACCGTTTTTGCGGACGGAATTACTTTCGAATGCGATTTGAATAACGGCAATATTATTGAGAGCAAACTATAATTACAGGAGAAAAGGCATGAAAGAAGTATTATTCAGACAAATGGAATTGCTTAAACCAACTAACGGAGAAAAGAAAATGACTGATCGCAAAAAATTGAAAAATTTCACACTCGTGGAACTCCTCATTGTCATCGCCATCATCGCGATTTTGGCGGCAATGCTGCTGCCGGCGCTGCAAAAGGCCCGTTTGATTGCTCAAAGGATTTCCTGCGCAGGCAACATGAAGCAGATCGGCTTGGCCCACTGCATGTACATTGGAGACAATAATCATTTCGCCACCTGGTCGGCTCAAAACAACGCTGGCGTCCAAACACAACGCGGGATGTGGATGCAAGTCCTCGCGGAATACACTGGCGGCAGCGGGCTGCCCTGGATCTGTCCGTCAATTCCTGTCAGCAGTAACGGTTCCCTCGGAACATTCAAGGGGAACCGCACTCCATATATCGGTAATTGGGCGGCCGTAATGAACAATATCCAAACCATCGGGATCAACGGCATCTTCTTCTACAAGACTGACGTCACTAATTATCCTGCAATAAACGGCGGAAGAAACAATCTTACTGAAGTTAAAACCCCGTCCAAATTGATATATGCCGGAGATAATGTGGATTATCAAGGAATCTGCGTTCCTGGTAATGCTAACAGCGGAAGATTTTGCCAAAAAGGCGGCTTATGGCCGGCCAGCGGCGCTTATTTCAATCCATGTCACCTTGGCAGTTGCAACATCACCTATCTGGACGGTCATGTCGACTCGGTCAGCGCGGCTGTTCTGACTCCTCGCCTGACGATATGGGATACGTTAAATCTCTATTTATATATGCTGCAATAATCATCCATTTAGAAAGAAAGACAAATGACAATGAAAAAAAATGTATCCCGGTTAGTTTCTATGTTTCTGAGCATTGCCCCGCTCATGGTGCAGGCGGAAGAAAGCTTTAACCTTCCAGTCCTGAGGCTGCCTTTCATGAAGACGGCGCCCTGCATTGACGGCGAAATCAAGGAGTCGGAATGGGGCGGCGCGGCCCGGATGGAAGGGTTATGCTTACATGGCTCAGGGACTTTAACCGGAGGGAAGACAAGTTTCTGGGTCGGCTGCGACAATCGCAAACTTTATATTGCGATGATAAGTGAAACCGCCCCCGGCGGCAAATTGCTTGCCAGGGTAGCTCCCGTCAAGGACGGCAACAGCAGGGCCTATCTCGACGACAATGTCGAATTCATTTTAAATCCCACACCCGACGCCCCCAAGGAAGAAAAATTTATCTATCATGCAATCATCAACGTCAAAGGCGCTGTATACAAGCAAAAATACGCCGCCGAACACGGCGGGGAAAACTGGCTTGGCGAGCTGGAGATAAAAAACAGGATAATCGGCGACAGATGGCATTTCGAATGCGCAATTCCCTTACAAGTTCTTGGAGTGAACAGCCCGCTCGAAGGCAAGTCTTTCGGCGTGAGAATATGCCGGAACTGGATGACCAGCCAATATGGGAAAGCGTCGCAATGGTCCCCGTTCGGCGGCCCCCACGTGAATACCGACACCATGCCGGTCATTACCTGGGACAATACGGCTCCGGTTGTTCAAAATCTTCAGATTATCAATGAATCGGTAAGCAAAGCCAATCTTAAATTGTCGCTCTACAATCCGGGAACGCAAGCGCTCAGGGCAGTAGTGGACATGCAAATGAGACCTAGAAGCTCCGCCCATTCCAAACTGACTGAGACCGTTGAACTGATGCCGGGTGAAACCAAATTTTTTGAACTGAAAACGCCGGCCGCGGGCAATGAGACCGTATATGCATTTATGAAAGTCAGTTCCCCGGACGGCGGGAATATTTACTATTTCAGGGATTTCAATTTATCGGCCTCCCGCAATGAACCTTTCTTCATGACGTCGGAAAGCGATGCGGAGCGGATAAACTTCAATTTTGCCTACTACCCTTCGTTCAATTCCATGAAGGTGAAAGTCGACTTTTCCGCCCTTGAGACCAAAGGGAATGTAAAGGGAGCCATAATCGAGCTTCGCAAAAAGGGCGAGTCAAAAGTCATCGGGAAACTTGAACTGAAGGAAGTCAGGAATTTTTCCGTAAGAGCCGAGAAATGGAAACTGCCGGAACTTGGCGAAGGGGAATACGAACTGACGCTGACTCTCGACGGAGCGAAAGTCAATCCGTTGAAGGATACCTTCGTTCGTCATAAATTCCCTTGGGAAGGCAATAAAATAGGCATGAGCGACATCCTGATCCCGCCCTACACTCCAATAAAGATTGACGGGGAATCCGTCTCCACCATCCTGCGCAAACACAGTATTGACAAGACCGGGCTCTGGACTCAAGTGGAAGCCCTTGGTTCACGCATCCTGAACAAGCCGATGCGTCTGGAACTGGTGAGCGGAGGCAAAACTTACATCGCCGAAGGGACAAATTTCAAATGGACTGAAAAACGGGATACAAAGGCGGCGGCGGAAGGGAACTGGAAAGCCGGGCCGTATTCCGGGAGCGTCAAGGCGGAATGGGATTATGACGGACTCATGAAGTGGACGCTGGAGCTTCCCCTGTCCGAGTTAAAAATAGATTCCCTGCGGCTGATTATACCGGTTGACAATTCAATCGCTTCTTTGATGCATGTCTGCACCGACGGAATAAGATTCAACTACGCCGGTTATGTTCCGTCAGGAAACGGCGTCGTGTGGACATCTGCAAAAGCGGCTCATCAATTCATCGTCGGCAATTTTGTTCCATACCTTTGGGTAGGGGGCGAGGAACTTGGCGTATGCGTCTCGGCGGAGAACGACAAAGGCTGGATCAACGCCCAGGGAAAATCCTGTCAGGAGATCATCAGAAACGGCGACAGCCTTGAACTAGTCTATAACCTCATCGCGCAGCCTTCCGTAATCAAAGAGGCAAGAGCGATAACGCTCGCGTTTCAGGCGACGCCGGTTAAGCCCATGCCGGAAAATTGGCGCTTGAAGATATTGGGAGCAGCGAAAGCCAGGCCTTTCGTGAACAAAGACGATTACTTGGGTTTTCTGGGTTCCTGCCTCTACTGGGGCGGAGAAGTGGCCAGCGATGACCATTATCCGCGCGGCGGTGATATGGGATACCTGAAAAAGCTCGCCGAAACAAGGGATAGCGGGGTGGTTGACAAAGCCTATATTGAAAACTGGCTCAAGGGTTACGCCAAGGCTCTGGAAGTAGTCGGCAACCCGGACGAAAGAAAGAGGATGGAGCAAGTCTATAGAAATCATGTGAACTATGCTTTCCACGGAATGAGTAAACACATGTGCTTCTACACCAACGGCAGGGGCGTAAGGCTGGATACCCCGGAAGGCCAAACCTTCCTGAACGAATGGCTGATTTCGGAATTCTCCACCAGAAAATGGAAATACACCGGTTGCGTTGCCTTCGACCTGGACCCTGTTGCCAGCTTCCGCGACTATGCAGTATGGTATCTCAAACAGATGGCGGAGATTTGCCTGGATTCGGTTTATTGGGATGACTTCTTCTTCATCGCCAATTTCGATACCACGGTTACGGATGCATATTACCTGCCGGACGGGAATATCCAGCCGTCCATGGGGCTCTATAACATGCGTGAATATGCGCGCCGTACCGCGATCATGTATCTGGAGATGAAGCGTCCCGTTGCAAATATTGTCCACATGACCAACGCCGCCATAACTCCGGTATTGAGCATGGCCCAGATGAACTATACATGGGAGGACAAAAGCGGAGATGCCGATTTCCAGGACAGGTTCAGCCGCGATTATATCCGCGCCGAAAGCATCGGTTTACAGCAGGGGAATATTCCCTACTGCCTATGGCTCGTTAATGGCAAGGATAAGTCAAAGCTGGCATGGGCGGAAAGGACCGGAGCCGGCGTGGCGCTGACCCATGAAATAAAGACTTCCGCCTCTCCGGATGTTTTCTGGAAGACCTACAAGACAATGCTGGATTTCGGATATGGCAAGCCGGAGGTCAAGGTTTCGCAATATTGGAGAAAAGACCATCCGGTATCATTTGAAAATATCGACACTTCATCACTTGTTATGAGTAAGCCGGGCGCCTTTCTTGTTCTCGTCTGCGATTGGGGAAACGGCGGTAATGCGCTGATGAGTCTGGACAAACGTCTCTTTAAAGACGGCGCGAAACTCAGGGCGAAGGACATGGAGAGCGGCGAATCTCTGGACATCACCCCGGAAGGCAAGTTCAAGTTCAACATTAAGCGCCATGATTTCAAGCTGATCCTCGTTGAAGAGGACAGGCCGTAGATCAAATAAACCAGCAAGGCATGGGGGACTCGGGTTCCCCATGCCGCCGGAGAAATGCAATATGAGATTTCAAGCAACTGTCTTCATCGCATCATGCGTCCTTTGCCTGACTGCATTGTCCGATGAAAATTTAACTCCAGGCCTTCCTTCAGTTGGAAGCCCGGAAATTGAAAGTGTCATTTCAAAATTCAACAAGAATCTGACATTTTATGCCGCATTCGATGAAACCTCCAATGCGTCCATCACAAATGGAAGCAGCGAACCCAAAACGCAGAAAAATATTGAATACGGTCCCGGGAAATATGGCAAGGCGTTGTCTAATGGAATGATCGTCTTTCCCGGACAGGAAAATCTGGACAGTCTGTCCGGAACCGCAATCCTCTGGGTCGAAGTGTCGCCGACAAATAATGAGGCGGCTTTCTTTCCTTTGGAAATAAAAATTCATAATGACGCAAAAAAAAGCGACGTCATGTTCAGAATCGGCAAAGCGGCTAACAACGCCCTGATTTATGCCTATTTTCAGGAAGGCGGCGGCGGACCGGGAAATATCTCTAAACAAGTTCAGCCTCACATTAGTTCCAAGAACTGGAAAAAAGGGGAATGGCATCTTCTGGCTTTCGCCTGGAACCCCAACTCTATCCAGTTGTCCGTTGACGGACTGCCTTTCGTAAAAAATAACACAATGCCTCTCATATCGGGCAAAACTGCTCAAATAATAATTGCCGCGGCTTCACCGCGGCATGCGGGAGCCGCGATGTCCGTCGATGAGGTGATGATTTTCAACCGTCCGCTTGCAGATGACGAAATAAACTGGATATGGAATACAATGGCTAAATATGAACCATTGCATTGAAAAAATAAAAGGCATTTAAGTTTATGAAAAAAGTAAAATTGATTATCGCCGGGGCTGGCTCCCGCGGCACCGGCTACGCGGAATTTGCCAAAGCTCATCCAGACCGTCTTGAAATCGTCGGGGTTGCGGAACCCAGAGATTTTTATCGCAATGAGATGGTTAAGAAGTTTAATATTCCGGAAAAGAATGTTTATGCCGACTGGCAGGACCTGGCGAAAAGGAAAAAATTCGCGGACGGCGTAATTATCGCGACGCAGGACAACATGCATACGGAACCAGCGTTAAAGTTTGCGCGGCAAGGCTATCACATAATGCTGGAAAAGCCGATGGCCCCGACAGCCGCGGAATGTAAAAAAATTGTTGCCGCCGCCAGGAAAAACGGCATAATCTTTGCCGTATGCCATGTCCTGCGTTATACCAATTATACCATGAAACTCAAACAACTGCTGGACTCCGGAGTTATCGGCGACATTGTCAGCATGCAGCATATCGAGGAAGTCGGGTGGTGGCATCAGGCGCACTCATATGTGCGCGGCAACTGGCGCAATGAAAAAGAATCTTCATCCATGCTGCTGGCCAAATCCTGCCATGATCTTGACTGGATCAGCTATATCATGGGACAACAATGCAAAGCGGTTTCTTCGTTCGGCTCCCTGAAACATTTCCGCAAAGAAGAACAGCCCGAAGGCGCCGCGTCAAGATGTCTTGATTGTAGTTGTGAACCGACCTGCCCGTACTCGGCAATCAGTATCTACATCAAAGGCAGACTGGAAAAAGGACTGATCGGCTGGCCGGTAAATGTTTTAACTCCGGTCGTGACAGAGAAAAATGTATTAAAAGCGTTGCGGGAAGGGCCTTATGGGCGCTGTGTCTATGAATGCGATAACGACGTGGTGGATAATCAGGTCGTCAACATGCTTTTTGAGGGAGGCCGTACCGTTACCTTCACGATGACCGCCTTTGCGCGCGGCGGCAGGAAGACCAGAATTTTCGGAACTAAAGGAGAAATTTACGGAGACAGTTCTGAAATTAAGATTTTTGATTTTCTCACGCAAAATACCAAAGTTGTAGACACCAATGCTTCCGAAGGCTCAATCCTGGGCGGACACGGCGGCGGCGACGGCGGACTTATGGAAAGTTTTGTCACGGCGCTTGCAATGAATGATCCCTCGAAGATCCTTTCCGGACCGGATACAACGCTGGAAAGCCATCTCATGGTATTCGCCGCGGAAAAATCCAGAAAAGAAGGCAGAGTTATCACCTTATGAGCCGTAAAACAATAACCTTTACATCTTCGCGATTCTCCCGAATTCACTTCGGGATATTGCGCGAAACTTGTCAAGTTTATTGTTATATCTTAATTAACGGCAACTTGTCAGCCAGCGCTTTATCCTTGAACTCATCTTCCGGCACGAATTCCAGATAGTCATACCAGACGGCATCGTCGCTGGTCAGATTATTTCCCGGGATACTGTAAAGACACCCCACGGCATTCGGAGTTACAACTTGCAATTTGCCCACTTCGACCCAGCGGTATTCACCTTTATCGTTGGCGGAAAAATTTACTGCGATGGTGTGGATGCCAGGCTGGCCGCCAACGGTCCATGAGCAAAATCCGAATAGAGTTCCAGGTTTTTGCGGAATAGCCTTAAACTCCGGTTTTACTCGCATCCGTACAATATATGTTATCCCTGATTTAAGGAGGTCGAGAAAATCGTCATATTGCCATTGAACTCCCCATTCGTTATTGCCGCCGCCTTGCCGCGTCGCGTATCCTGTGGTCGCAGTCGCATCCTGAAGATATTTCGCCGTCTCCACACGGCAGACAGGCTTTTTTATCATAATGGAATTTTCAGAGAATTGCGGCAATCCATCGCCTTCAGTAGCCCTTTTCAGTTTTTTACTCCATTTAAGCAAAGAGTCTTTAACAGACGTCCCCTCGCCAAAACTTTTTATGTTCAGTTTGTCGATCAGCTCTTTTGCCTGTTTCAGCTTATCGGAATAGTCAGCGGCCTTGTCTGGAACAGGATTGGCGGAAAGAGACAGACAGAGCAAGGTAAGGAGTTCACGCTCTATTTTGATTGTAAATCCGGATTGTTCGCCGCAGCGCTTTGACGCCGCGCTCAGCAGATTGTACATTCGCTTGATCTCAGTGTCGGAAAAGACTAAACCTGCTCCCGGTTTACGGGTGTGGTAGTAATTGGCCCAAGCCTGCCGCTGTAATGACACATATTCAGCCATCTCCGCTGCCGCCGGTCCGTAGTATGAAGCGACAAACTCTTTAATCAACTCGTCTTGCGGCCATTGCGGGTTCCAAAGTTTTTTGGCGTAAAGCCAGCTTTTCAGTTCACCGAGCGAACCGTGTCCTAAAAAACACCCCTCCATAAACACTCCGTTCACGCCGCTGTCGGCAAGAAATTTCCATCCGCCATCCTGCGCGTCAAAATTGGGGAACGGCTTGGGTGCGCCTTCAATCAAGTCCACATAGTCCCAAAGATAGATGTTGGGCGCGATTTGGTGCCAAGCCGTCAGTTCATCTTTGATTTCTTTGATGTCGCCGATAGGCGCCAGCATGGCTATGGGGTTAAAACGTTGCCTGATAGGCGCATATAAAATAACGGTGTTATTGCCTGGTTTTATATTCCTGGGCGGTTTTTGGCTGCCGACATAGGCCAGCGTGGTGATTTTAATATCCGGGTATTTGACGGCTAGTCGGGCGGCCACTGCGTTGGCCAGATAGAGTTGGGCGCCGGAAACGCCATCCGTCTCGATAATCTTCCGGCAAGCAGAGCATTCACACATGTCGTTGTTATTGTCATTCTCGGAGACGCTATAAATCCGGGTTCCGGGTTTTTTGATTATTTCCTCTTCCAGCGTCTCTGCAATGACACGGGCTACTTCCGGGTTACTGTAACACAACTGTCCATCCTGCGGTCTGGACGGACAGCGTTTTCCCCCTCGGAGCGGAAAGTATTCCGGATGTTTGTCAAAATATTTTTCAGATGGGATCAACACGGCGTAGGTGTGTACGAAATACTTAGCATTCGCCAATTCACCACCGGATTCCAGCGACATACTAGAGTAAAACGACATCGGCTGGATACGGTTGAATGTCGCCCACGAGGCGTTGAAAGCATCAGAGTAAAGGGGTTCGCGAATTTCAAAAGTAGGCGCATAGTTGCGTGGAACCACGGTTAATTCATCCTTTGAGCGTACGGGAACAACCGGAACGTCATCCGCGGCATACCAGCGGCATTCAAGGTCTTCCTCCAAGAGTGCTATTACGCCATAGATCGGACCTCTTGTTCCGCCCAGGATATACAAGTTGCCATCAGCGACTGCCAGCTTGTAGGCTTGTTCCCGCGGATCAGGGGTAATTCCCGCCGCTCTGGCGCGAACAGTGTTGCCTACGCTGAAAATTTTGCCGTTGACCGGCTGCGGTTCCTGGACAACCGGCAATTTTACCTTGAATATTTTTTCCAGATAATCCGCCAGCATGGCAGCGCTGAACTTCTCCTGCGTCGCGGCCTTTTCCGGAATGAGGATGGAAAAATCCTTCACGTTCCCCAATGGTACAGCATTGCCAACAGGACGCAATGCATCATTGCCCATAACATTAATGGTTCCCAGGCACACAAAAAACATTATCATAATTTGTTTCATTAACATTACTTTTACTCCTTAATTTTTTAATCAAAGTGAGGTTGTTAATTTCCCGCAGTTTGCGGCGAGGATCGGGTGAACGAAATATTAACTTGGAAAACCGCGTCCTCTGGGCGTGGTCAGAGTTCATCAGGCTCTGCCTGAACATTTTTAAAACCTTTACGAAATCGGGAAAAGTTCCAGTCTCAATTTTCTTCAGTTTCAAATATTGATTGTTTTTTCATTTGATTTTCAGAACACGCCCCCTTCCGGGGCGCTACATACCATGCCGCGTCCTCTGGCATGGTTGTTTACTTGAAAACTATTCCGATCAAGCACATCATCTAAAAGCTGATCCCGGAATCCGTTACCATGTCCCAAAGTCCGCGTATATTAGGCGCATTCCAAGTAGCGCTCCGTACAAATGATCCATTTAATTTGTTAACATGTCCATCAAAATACAAGATATTTACCATATAACCGGGATGCCTGGGAGCGATATCACGAATATTATCTGAAGAAACACAGTTCGACGTATTTCCAGGAGGACTTGAAGTCCTGTCTCCAAATGAGTCGCAAATATAAAGAGTTATAGAAGGTCTCACTATCTTGGAAAAGCGAATATAAGGCATTTGTCCACTGCGATAAGGCATTTTCATGTAATTCATACCATATCCGGTCCATTTTGGTTGAGCAATAGCTCCTGCCGCATTCAGGGTAACAGTGCGGTTTGGGGCTTCCTGGGTTGATGTCGGACACTCAAACGCTTTATATTGGCTAATATACTTCGGGTATAGAGGTGTAACCCAATCAGTAAAAGGGGAATAGCCATTATTGTCGTCAGAATACCCAAAAAGGCCCAAGCCTATTTGTTTGAGATTATTGGTGCATTTTGCTTCCTGCGCAAACTCCCTTGCCTTTGACAAGGCTGGCAATAACATGCTTACGAGGATGACTATAATGGAAATTGTCACAAGCAATTCAATGAGCGTAAAAACTTTTTTACCCGACGGCGTTTCTTTCTTTTGCATGATAGTGCCTTTCTATTTTTTGTTTGTGCTTCTTAATAACGTCTCATTTAATTTGAACGCAATTGATTTCAGTCCGTTTTTCCTGGCTGGTGGTTTGCCGGTGAATAATAACGCTCTTCAGGCTTTCAATTTTTTTGTCCATCGCCGGATGCGCGATCCGGTCCATCAGCATATTTACCGCCTGCCTGCCGATTTCACTGTGATTTACTCCTGCCGATGAGAGTGGGTTGACGCCGGGGGGGAAATACATTTCCGGCCATTGGATATCATCTCCGAAACCAAACACTTCAACCTCTTCCGGACAAGCAATATTCATTTTTTTCAATTGCTCCAGAATGCCCAGAGCAATAAGGTCATTTTGGCATATAATGGCGGTTGGATGTTTTCTGCCGTTCATAATCCGCCCGGCAATTTCTGCGCCGCATGCTTGCAGAAACGGCGTAGCGGCATTGCCAAAATCGGAAATCTTCAAGTTTTTTTCATTAGCAATGACCGGCTTCAGCCCATATTCGAGCATGGCATTCATAAAACCGATATAGCGACCATGCTTTTTTATTCTCAGAATATTTTCTCCGGCCAGCATTATCCGGCGATGGCCGTTGCCGATGAAATATTCCACGATTGCGCGACCGCCGTCTTCCTCGTCAACAAACAGGCTGTCGCAGGGAACATCATTCTTTTGCGACAGGATTTCCAGCCCGGCAACGACGACAGGAATACCGCAGGAAACGGCATATTGGACATTCGAGCCGATATCGGAATAATTGCGGCTGAAAAAAATGACCCCTTTCAGAAAATGACGATATTGCATCAGGCGGTTTTTTAATTCCGCCTGGGAAACGTAGTTCATCCGCAACGCTTCATATTTATGCCGGAAAATATTGCTTATAGCGGCATGTTCCAGAATTTTAAATATATGCCGCTCCGGGGCTTCAGGCGTTGCGATGCCAATAATCGGGTATGAACAGACATGGCCGGCGAACAGGCCGCCCCTCGCAACGCTTCTCCCCCCGACATACATGCCGCTGCCGATTATTTTATGGATAAGCCCTTCCTCCTGCAGGACGTCAAATGCCCTGCGGACGGTCAGCGGATCAAATCCCCACTCCTTGCTTAAAGACCTCTGATCCGGCAGGGAATCGCCGGTCTTATAAATACCATTTTCAATACGTTGCCGGTATTCATTTGCCATACGGAGATATTTAGGCAATTTTTTTGCTGCTGTCTTTTCCATAACGGCATTCCTGTGCGATTCTTCATTTAATATTATATCACTCAATTATAACTCGCTTTGGCATTTTTGTCAATAGCTAAAAAGGTTCAATTCAAAAAAAAGGAAAAAAAAGAGAAAGGTAAGGAGAAATGGAACTTGCGCGATTCTCAATGGCTGAATTCCAAATTTGCGGATTTATCCCAAGACCTGAAACATTAATTCTTTTTAGCGGTCTAATACAGCCGGGGGCTCTTTGTATGGCGCGCCGATACGGCGGAAATCTGAGCCCAACGCGCTGTTCAAATCTTCTGTGCCAAAATATTGCTTTAGCTTGCTTTCAATGGCAACATTGAATCCGACATAACCAAATCGGCACGCGATCCGGTACTTGCCTTGAAAATGCCGTTAAAACCTGTTCTTTAGAATTCATTATTCAATTCACTGGTCTTTCGTTTGTATTGAAAGCTTTTTGATTATGCCTGACAAATACGCCGGCCATTCCTTCCATTCCCAAAAAGGAAGGACGCCAGTTCCTCCTGAACCCAATGTAGAACCAAGAAATACTGCTACTTTGCCTTTGCCGTAATTTCCCATGACCATAAGCGGTTTATCTCCGGCGTAAAGTATAACTTCCGAATCTTTTTTCGGTTTCAAATCATGGAGCCAGAAGCATGACGGAGTGACGCTTGAGTTCAGTTGCGCTGTAAGTTTCTTGTTATCGTCAGCCAATCTGAATTTTGCATCTTTTAGTAATATCAGGTTTGCGCTGCCCTGGTATTCAACCGGCAATATCTTGTCCAATCCTGTAGTTGATATTTCAGGATCAAACGCGGAAGATCCGCCCATAACCAGCAGCGCGCCTCCGTTATATACATATTCGCGCAGCATCTCAACCCCTTCGTTCCCGATTGCTTCGGCATTAACATTGGACAGAATAACAATATCATACGCCATCAACCGGTCATAATCTTCAGGCCAGAAACTCAAGGAGAGTCCGGACCACTCGCCTTTTGCCGCTTTGCCGATGTTCTTGTCCCAGCCCAACAAGTCTACGGCTTCACCGGCTTTATACATGCGGTGATAAACGCCGTTTAGCAAAAGAGCGCGCGGCGGAATTGACTTATGCCGTTCGATCTTCTCCGGTTTCAAAAAGTTTTTCTGCTTTTCCGGTACCGGCATCCGGTACATTTGGTCTCCGCCCAGTCCGAACATCGCGACGAAAATGTCCTTTGAGGAATAAACCACTTCACTATGTTGATTAATTCCTTCACTTTTCAGTTGAAAAGGAATTACGCATTCCCCCGGATTAATTTCCTTTCCGGTCTTTATGCTTTGAGTTTCCGGATTAACCGTGACTGTCGAAAATTTTATGGTTGCGGGCTCTGAAAGAGTTTCATCATTGATGCCTTTAACGGAGGCCGTAAGATCCAGTCCGGGAATTTCACCATCTATCGCCCTTACTTTAAAATCTATTTTATTCTTATCCGGGCTTGCCTGAAGTATAAGCTTGTCTGAAACATATGCAACGCCTTCCATATTAACCAGCGGAACGCAAACAATGTTGGTTTCCCAGCATTTGCCGCCGGGAATTATGACCTTATCATAAAACCACTCTGTTGTGCATGCCGACTGACAATTATACAGCCAGCGTAAATAATTATAATCAAGCAGGAACAATAATCCGGTTTTTGATTCTTTATTTACCGCGGCAACCCATCCGGCAACCGGATCCCTTACGTCATCCGGACGAATCCCCGTGGCGTCTTTGAAGTTGAAAAACGTAATGTCCACGCCTCGGGCAGAGGGGCGGAAATAAACATTCTTTTGTGTATCAACTCCTGCTGAAAAAAAAGATTGTATCCAAAATGCCGGCGATTTGCCGGTATTCTCAGTATTAACCAGACGATAATTCACATACAGATTCGGGGAATCGGCTTTTACGGTGTAAGTCTTTTCCACCCGGATGCCGGCAATTGACGGAAAATATCCATCCCATTGCCCGGAAACCATCCGGCTCAACATGATTGAGACAGTTTCCGGGCCTCTATTCAATATTTTGATCTCATAAGGATTCTTCTGCAACTCTCCCGGGTATTTTTCTTGCGAGAACATATCCGCAAACATTCCCCAGCCCTGGCCGCGGCCGGCCACCATTTCCAGATTGGCCGTTTTATTATAAAAACCGACAACGCGTCCGCCTTGGGCCGGACATATTTTCATACGAAATGAAAAATTCTCAACTTCCAGAATCGATTTATCATTTTCGGTCAGTTCTTTCAGTGCAACGGTTCCGGCGGAAAGACCGATTGAGAATAAAATATTTAAAATAACAATTATTGACGTACTTAATTTTATCATTATTACTATCTCCAATCCACACAGATTACCGACCAGATTTTTACTTCCGGAATTACGATCTTATCCTGAGCCACTTCAAGCGGAGTAATAAAGCCTTTTCCGCCATCAGGCGAAAGCGCCCATGCCTTCATAATCTTTTTGCCTTCAGGATGCGCTAGCGTGATAACAACATTTTTCCTGGGGTCTCTTGCTTTCGACATAGCAGGATCAGACATGGCGGCCAGCGGAGGATTAATCAGGTGTATCATCCACTGTTCCTGTCCTTCAAACTTATGCGTATAAACATATTCTTTCCACCAAAGCTCATTGTCTGATACGCTTATTTTTTTTGCAGCGTCCGCAATCTCTTTCAAGGCCGGATCGAATATCTGGTCGGCAAAACGAAGCGAGAAAGCATTAACTCTTTTCATGCCGCCACCCGCATGGGCGCTGGCGGCAACTTCGTGAATAGCGCTCAGATGACCTCTTGACGCAAATGCAATTGCCGCCTGATATTCATATGCCATCGGGGTCTTTATGACTCCGTTCCGGCACAGGTGAATAAAATAATACCCGCCCTGGTCTACGATAAAACGCCCCTGTTCCTTAACCTCTTTCCTGTAAATCTCCCAATTATTATATATATGATTGGGATACCACAGGCAAACGGTATCCTCGAACAGGATGAAATTTCCTTTAAAACGGCCGTTCCATGCTTTTAGTTTTTCAGCGGAGCCGGAAGTCTGACGGGCCGCATAGTTGTAGCCGAACAGGCAATTGGGATATGTTTTCCTGACAATTTCCTGGACCAGATCATGATTGCGCACTGACATGTCTTCAATTGATAGCGGATTTTTAGGCATATTGCCGTAAACGTCAGGACAGGGAGCGGAACTTAGTTCACAGTCAAAACGGAACCCGTCATATCCCAGTTCTTTTTTCGCATTGACAAATTCAGAAGCCAGGTACTTGACCAGGTCAATATTCTGCCAATCGTATTTAACCGAATACCACATCGGCGTTTTATCTGAACCAGGACGATCAAACTCATTTGCCATGCGATAACGAAAAGAGTCAGCCTCAAGTTTGTCGAGTAATTCCACATTATAATCCGCCATCCATTTGCCGTTTTTTTCCCGTCTTACCCATTCCGGATGTTTGCGCGCAAATTCAAACCCGGCAGGCCCGAAATCTTCATTCCAGACGTAAGCCGTGACCTCTATTCCATTCTTGTGCGCCTCCTGAATCATGCTTTTGATCGTGGATTTATTTTCCCGGTATCCGCAATTTGAAATCCATTCCTCTTTTTCCGGCAGATATTGGCCGACGTAGGCGGAATTAAATCCGTACTGTTCTATCGTGCAACTGTAGTCATTGCGCATTTTTGCTATTGTGGCATTAATATCAAGACCGTAACTCCACAGGAAGAAGTTGTAATTGGCCACGCTCCAGGGATTAGCCGCGACAACAAAATAATCATGCTTTTCATCAGAAATGATTTTATCGTCTTCTTTCAAGATAGCGACGGCTTCCCATCCCATATATTCGCCATCAGCCTTGAAATTGACAGGCACTTCGATTGCAGAATTTGCCGGGACAGAAATTTTTTCATTAAAAACTGTCAATTTTTTGTCCAGTCCCGAACGCAGCTCTATCAGCAGTTGCGCTGTTCTTGTCTTCGAATCGTGATTTTTAATCGTAGTCGTCACATTCTGTTCAGATTTTGGCGCACAATAAAGTTTTTGCGGCCAAACTTTTTCAATCGTCAGATCTCCCGCCATGACGGCTCCGCAGAAAGCGGCAACCATTATCCACACAACCATTTTAGACACGTTTTGAGTATTCATATCTTCCTTTTCCGTTTATTTTAAAGGTTAAAATCCAGAATTATTTTTTTCGGTAAGCCGGTTCAGTATCCTGGCAAGCAATTCCGGCCAATCGGCGCTTTCAAGCAACATCCGGTTGCCTGCTTTGCATTCCCCGACGGGCGTTGCCGCCAATACCGCAACTTTGCCTTTGCCGTATTTCCCCAAGGTCATTATTGGAACTTTGCCGGCTTCCAACAAGATGACAGCGCCATCTTTGCCGCCGACCCGATGACACCAGCCGACACCGATTTTTTCTTTATTGAAAAGTCCCGTCAAAATATTATTGTCGGAAAGTTTCACGAGATTATCGTCATTCATTGGCTTAAAACCGTTCGGGCCATCTAAAGTCACCGGCAAAATTTTCTCAAAAAAAGTATTCCCATAGCCTCCGGCGCCCAACCCGAACGGGCCGCCGGCCACAAACAACGCTCCTCCGTTCTCAATATATTCTTTTAAAGCCAGCCGACCGGTGATATGGAACTGGCTTGCAGGCACATCAAGAATAATCACGGCATCGTACTCCGCTAACTTTGACGGATTGGGAAATTTCGGTTTCAAGCTCTCACCGAATACGCCATCGCAAATTGCATAAGAAACATCGGCAGACCCGCTTGTGATTTTTTTTAATGCGTCACTAAAACGATAATGCTGATAATAAGGACCGGCTATCACCAAAAACTTTTTCCCGGCTCCGGCAACCACCGTTGTTTTATTAATTTCAACTTTATTTTCTTTTACTATTAATTTTGTTTTGCCGCATAATTCTTCGTCGCTGAAATAATGTTCAGGTATAAGCGTTACTCTGTCCACAAAAAACTCAATTTGTTTTTTCCAGTCGGCAACGATAACTGCAAACGCGATGTCATACCGCTCTAAAGAAATCGTAAAATCCTGATAAGTGCCGGCTTGCTTGAAATCATCGGTCTTCAGCGGTCGCCGGTCCACAAACAGATAGTCTTTGATGCCTGAATGATTGTATGCCACTAAATCACATACCGGGATGGATTGCTTCGGCTTCACCGGGATTTTCAGCCGAAAAACCACCTTGTAGCGTCCTGGAGGAATTTTGGTGTCCTGTCCCGAACAGAAAACATATGAGTGACCATTCTTATGTTTATCAGGAAAGGCACGTTGCGCCATACCGTTTACAGCATCCTTGTCTTCAACCGAATCACCATTCCACCAATAAGTTTCCCCTTCATAAACCCGGTTATTGTCTTCCATGCTGTTATTACGGTAAATTGCAAGCCCTTTGTCCACGCCGTCTTCCGCAAATACGCCGGCGCAGATAAGAAAAAGTCCCCCAAATATTGCTCTAAATATCATGTTGATGTCTCAATTTTTGTTCTGATACATTTATTACCAATTGTCATATTCGACCTTGGCGGTGATTTTCAATTCTTTGCCTCCTAGTATTTGCAGATTTCTTTAACTGCTTGAGCATAATGTTCCAAGTTGACTTTGGGCGCGTGGAAGAAATGGTCACTCGGCATCATAATATATCCTCCGCCTGGGCCATAGCCTTTAAAACAACGCTCCACCTCAGCGTAAATTTGCTCACAGCTTCCTTTTTCGAGTATTTCCGACTGATTAATTCCTCCCATTAACTTTACCCTGGACCCCAAAACGCTTTTGAGCTCCGTTTCATCGCGATGATCGTGAATATCGCCGCCGCATCCTGTCGGCGAGAGCGTCTCGCTGAAATCGCAGCCGTTACGGGGAATCAGATCAAGCAATTTCATCATGCCGCCGCAAGTGTGGTAGGATATTGCGATCTTGGGATCTATATTGTGAATCAATTCGTGCTGACGGATATCGTACGGCAAACAAAACTCTTCGAACATAGCCGGCGAAATGACGTTGTTGGAGGCAGCTCCTCCGCCAGTTTCAATCATGCCGAAAACACCTTTAAGCGGCGCCAGATTCTTTTGGTAGAACTCTATTTTCTTCCGGAGCAGAATTTCGAGAAACTCATGCGTCCAGGCCGGATCATCATACGAACGGTAGATCATTGTCTCGGTTCCATAGTAGAAGCAGGCGTCTTGCCAGGGCGAGCCTTGCGGGCCGTTAGTGGAACAGCGAAGAATGCCATTTTCGCCCAGCCGCGCTTTCAGGGCAAGAACGGCTTCGACTTCCATCTCCGGAACATCCATATATTTATCAATAATATAAATATCCTCGGGACGTTTGAACGCATGCTCGGTAGTCGAGGTGGTATAAGCCAATTTCATAGCTTTACCAGCAAGCGCGCCGCCGGGTGTAGCAATCCGGTATTCAATTTCATTCATCTCATCGTCTACGGTCTTCTCCGTTTGAGAATAAACCCAATCCGGGTTTATGACAGATTTAAAGCAACCCCGAGGATAGATTACGGCATCCAGCCCAACAGCGAGGAATGCGCTCAACTCATCGGGAACACACATAATATTTTGGTAATGATAGCTTTGCCACTGATGGACGGTTGCCGGCACTCGATCTGGAATGCCGCCGCCTATCACCGTCTCAAGTCTTTCTTTTGATGTCATTGGTTTCATTGATTTTCTTTTTTTACCCCTGCTTTTCCAGCATCCTGATTACTGTGAATAATTTCTAATAATCCCGCTTCTCAAAATCTAGTCTTGCGGATTTTTTTCGTTTAGATACTTTTCAACGACTCAAAGTTTCCAATCCACCGCCTGTTTTTTTGTTTTAAATGCTACTGACATAAACGACAACTCATTTTATTGTTTTAGATCACAACTCCTTACCTTGTCCATGATGTTTTCCATCCAGTTCAGCAACATCTTCTGAATGCGGTTTCATATCTTTGCCGGAGGACTTAAATCGGTGAATCCGCCACGGCGGCAATGCTTTCGTAGTGAACTTGCGTTCGCCGAACGACAATAGCGCTTTGATGGCGATGCCTGACTGATTTTGCAGCGTCACCACCCATTCATTTTTTGCAGTAAATTTCAAATCAAGCAGTTTTACCGCAGATGGACTGACCGCCATAAGAGATCCGCCATCAGCCAGTTTGCCGGGATGGCGGTCGACCGCTAACACGGTTGGCGGCAGTTCCAACTGTTCGGCCAGGATAGGAATGTTGTCAGCAACTCCCGTCAGCACAAACCTGCACTTCAGAATTCCCTGGTCAGCCGCCGGGCGGTCGGGATATTCGGCGGCGCCTGCCGCCGCATCGAACGCAAATAGTGAGCCGCGACAGATGGTTACGCCGAACTCGCCATTTTCATTGTCATAGCAATAGAACCCATCGCCGGCCAACGCCACAGTTTCCTCGCCGCGGCGGATCTTCACCCAGCGGCCGCCGGGCACATCACCGCTTTCCTTACGGGTAATAACGCCCCCGGGAATGTCGTAAACTACTTCGTCGCCCTGCGTCATCGCCATTTTCAGGCGGACTGCCCGATCATTCCAGATAATACGTGCTTGACAGTCGACAGCGTCGCGGTTGCGACAGAGCCGTACCGTCAATTGAATTTTAGAATTGCGTCCACTAAATTCGATCCACAATGAAACGCGTTCCGGACCGTTTTCCTGAATGCGCAGATTGGTGATTTTCCAGATCTCCACTCGTTTGGTCACCATAAACGCCTCCGGCTGTTCGCCCATTCCGCCCCATGCGCCCCATGGATCGTCGTACAGAGCGAAGACAATGCCATCCGTTGCAAAAACCGGCTGATTATGGCGATAAATCTTCAATTGTTCCGCACCTTTGACTGCTTCCACCCGGTAGATGCCATTGGTGATCGTACCATCCTGCATTACTGCCGCGGGAATCCCGGAACCATCTTTCATCAGCGGGTTTTCCTGATAGCCGATGGAAACCTGACGCCAGCCGAACGGCGGCAGTGTCACCGGAAAAACGATCCGCTTGCGCCAAGGCACGCTGCACATCGCTTGATGTTCAGTTTCGATCGTTTGGAACGGCAGTGGTTTGCCTTTGCCATCGAGTAGTTCGACAGGCAATGCATTCACCCGATCGATATAAGATCGAATTGGCCGATAGTCCAGCGAGGCCTCGAGTTCGACGTATCCGTGATATTCGTAAGGCAGCGGATTGAATAACACAAACGGCACGGCACAGGGATTGTCGCCTTTGACCGGTTTCACCCGTGTATCCAACTGCCGTGCCAGGGCATTGATGGTTGCGAACTCTTTCTCGCGGCAACCATGAATTACCCCGCCAAGCCACTGCATCTGCTCCTCGAACGCACGTTCAATACTGGTCCCCGGCAAAATGTCGTGAAAAGTGCCAAACAGCACACCCTGCCATTCCAAGTTAAAATCCACCGGTGGCAGCCGCAGTGAACCGTTCACCGCGACTGCCGTTCTTTCGGCGCGCAGAATCGCCGCTTCGGCTTGGCGGAACATAAATTTATATTTAGCCACCGACGAATAACAACCACGCAGACAGTAGTTTAGTTCACCGCTGAAAGTCGGAATAGAGTTTCTGCCATTTTTCTTAACTTCTTTTTCCAGCATAGCGAAAAAACGATGCAGCGTGGAAAACTCCACCTTGATATCAGGATGTGCCGCCGCCCAAGCCATGATGTCGTCCAGTTGCCGCAGTGAACTGCCGCCGCCGTGATTACCCAAACCGTAGAACACCGCTAAATTTTGCAAACCATGCTTACTCGACTCCGCCAGCATGGTATCCAGTCTCCGGGCAATCTCGTCACGGTCGCTGCCGTACCAGCAGCTGCCGGGGATTCGATAGCAGAGAATTTCCGCATCGCCTTGACCGCGCCACCAGAATGCTGGCTTGCCGATCGGACAGAGGTTTTCGCCGGGACGGCTGAAGGCAAGATATTTCAAGCCGGAAGCGGCATAAATTTCAGGCAATCCGGCGCTGTGGCCGAACGAGTCTGCCGCCCAAGCCGCAGTGACATCAACATCGAATTTATCTTTGCAGTATTTTCGTCCAATCTCAAATTGCTTGAGAAAGGTTGTTGTCCCCGGCAAGTTGGTATCGGATTGCACCCAATTGCCGCCAACGACATCCCACCGGCCTTCTTTGACACGTTTCCGAATTTCTGCAAAGGTTTTCGGATCGGTCTTTTCGATGTGGTCATAAATCGATGCTTCACCGCGAATAAAAGTAAAATCTGTCCGTTTACGCATAATTTCCAGCATGGTCTTACAGGTGGTAAGTCCTTCGTTCAACCCTTCCTGCCAGTCCCACAACCAGACCGGATCAAGATGCGCATTCGCCAATAAATGAAAAATCACTTTCGACATCTTTTTTTCCTAACGATTTATCCTGGTTCGTTTTTACATCTCTTTAACCATTTTCTCTTAACCTCAACTTTCCCGGACTAAAGCTTTACAGAAAAAGCATGGCACAAACTTTATCCGGCAGTCCTTCGCGGAAATATCCCGCTCTGTCATATGGGGTGTTCATTACAAATTACGAAAACCCAGTTCGGCTGACAAATCAAAATATGTCTTAACCGCCGCAGGCGGAACATTGAAAGGAATCTGATTGCCGATACACATCATATAACCCCTTGACATGTTTGCTGTTTCAACCATTGATTCCACCATTTTTCTGATTTCATCTTTGTTGTTCCGCATCAGGATGCGGCAGTCACCCTCTCCGGCAATGAAACAGTTTTCATACTTGCGTGCGAGCTTTTTATAATTAGTCATCGGCTCGCTGATAATCCCCCTTGCTCCAAGTTTCATTATATCATCGGCGAAAGCGTCCACGCAGCCGTCAACCATGAAAATAACTTCCTTACCCGCTTTTCTTAGTATGTCCCAGTATTCCTCATAACGGGGGAAAATATATTTATGCATCCATGCGGGCGAACATACCGGCCCTCGCGGGGTTACTAT
The DNA here is from genome assembly GCA_903831825.1 of uncultured Lentisphaeria bacterium. Taxonomy (GTDB): domain Bacteria; phylum Verrucomicrobiota; class Lentisphaeria; order Victivallales; family Victivallaceae; genus CAIPAT01. Next base: position 46,764 of record CAIKZE010000130.1, read on the forward strand.
GTCGTCATGGCAGATTGCAAAATTAACCGGCAGCCTGGCAAATGCCTTGAAAACTCTCCGGTTGATCTCCGCGAACTCGTCCATGATGCGTTCGAATTCAGGCTCCAGGCACAGGAGCATGAAATTCTCATAACCGAAAACAAGCATAGGCCACATGAACATGGTATTATAGAAAAAAACGGTACTGTACGAGCCTTCGGGCGCTTTATCGTTCCATTCCGCCGGATAAAGCCTGCGGTAACGCTGATAAATGATCTCCTCACTGCTGTAATCGCCGTCCATAAAGACATTCCAGCCGGAGAAGTCGCTCTGCTTCAGCGGGCTGAACTTCAACATTTCATCAATGCTTTTAAATCTGCCGCTGGCAATATCCTGCTGCCAGTCGTCCCGGTAGGCGACGCCCCAGCGGCCATGGCCTTTGTCAACCTGTTCTTCGATCCTCGGTATCGGATCGTCATTCCCGGGTTTTGTCAAATGCAGGAAAGGATAAATTTCATTCACCCTGTTTATGCAACTGAGGGGTTTTTCATAGAGATCAATTCCGCTTATGTAACTGAGGGCATCCGGGTTTGAAAAATGTTCCCAGTGCATGATGCGCCTGCCGCCGTTGCCCATAAAACAATCAAAACGAAGATCATTCATAAAAACTTTCCTTGTTCGTTCCCATTTACAAAGTATATATGTATATGTTAATTTGAATTTGTTCCTGTTCCATCATCATCTTTGAACCTTCATTCAATTTTTTTGTAAAAAATTCATTCATATTGTGTTTCTCTCCGTTTTAAAACGTCATCGCCTCAAAGGCCTGTTCATACAACCAGTGGCCGAAATCATTGGGATGGTTGATGTTATTTCCAAGAAGAGAGGACTGGTCCTTGCGCTTAAGTACCATTTCCCAAGTGGAATAAACGTCAACA